>NZ_JBGJZP010000026.1:0-103686 GCF_042610515.1 Paenibacillus paludis | reverse complement strand
TTCTCCAATAACGGGAGAATCGCTGCTCTTTTGAGTCTTAAGCTTTTGAGAGATAGAGGGCCTGTCTCCGACAGTAGAATATCTTCTTTTGGGACAGCCCCTTCATCCCGTAAGTTCTAACATTCATTAATTATCTAGGCTCTACAATGAGTTTAATCGCCGTCCGATCCTCTCCATCAATCACTATATCAGTAAAGGCTGGAATGCAGATCAAGTCGACACCGCTTGGCGCGACAAATCCCCGGGCGATGGCAACTGCTTTGACTGCTTGGTTCAGTGCTCCTGCTCCAATAGCTTGTAGCTCGGCCGATCCACGTTCACGAAGAACACCCGCTAGTGCGCCGGCAACGGAATTCGGATTGGATTTAGCTGATACTTTTAATACATCCATAGTAAGTACCTCCCCTGGGAAAATGATGGTGTTCTTCCACTACTGTAGATGTTATTCGCGAGAGAAGAAATAATTCCTTCTTTTTGCGGACTACTCCGGAGAAAATGGTACAAAAGTTACTCTTTTTCGATATAAAAAATATCACACTTTACCCCAAATCAGCGATTATTCCCGAAAAGCCTAATTCCTTGGTGTCCTCATTAACTCATAACCCATTCATCTTCACGCAGCCGAATCTTCTCCAGACGTGTTGCCTTGCCCGTAGCCTCGTCAATCTCTGCGAATAAACCGTGCAATTGCCATTTACCTTCGTCAACTACAAATCTGGCCGGAAGCTGGGTAGTGAACTTATAGAGGACCGCATCCTTTTCCATACCCAAAATTCCTTCTCTTGAACCAACCATGCCGGCATCCGTCAGATAAGCAGTGCCTCCCGGCAGGATAACATCGTCATTGCTCTGCACATGTGTATGGGTTCCTACAACAATGGAAGCATGCCCGTCCATAAAATAGCCCATAGCGATCTTCTCGGAAGTAGCCTCGGCGTGGAAATCCACCAGAATACACTTGTGATTCCGGCGCAGCTCGTCCACAATCTCTTCGCCCACCCGAAACGGATCATCAATTGCCGGCAAAAAGGTCCGTCCTTGCAAATTGACAATCGCCAGCTCTTTGCCATTGCCTTTAATAATCGTATATCCTCTGCCAGGTGTTCCTGCAGGGAAATTAGCCGGGCGGATGATCCGGGGCTCGTCGTCGATAAATTCGAAGATGTCCTTGTTATCCCATGTATGATTGCCCATTGTAATGCCATGAACGCCCCAGTTGAAAAATTCATTGGCAATAGCGGAAGTAATACCTCTTCCCGCTGCGGCATTTTCTCCGTTCGCAATGATTATATGCGGCTGGTATTTGTTCTTCAGCGAAGGCAGCATTTCACGCAGCGCTTTTCTGCCGGTATTGCCTACAATATCACCTATAAATAAAACTTTAATGTTGTTCTCCTCCTAAAAGTTTAATGGGTTAATCCAAGATAAATGTTCTTCGTACACATCCGGCTTCGAAAGCATATATTCTGTATGAAAGAAAAAAGGCCCCGCAGGGGGGCCGATTTCCTTGCTTATTTAGCGTATTCAACAGCCCGTGTCTCGCGGATTACGGTAACCTTGATATGACCCGGATAATCCAGTTCACTCTCGATCATCTTCGTAATGTCGCGGGCCAGACGGAATGCTTCCGCATCGTCGATCTTCTCAGGCTGCACCATCACCCGAACCTCGCGGCCCGCTTGAATGGCGTAGGACTTCTCGACGCCGTCGAAGCTTTCGGAGATTTCCTCCAGCTTTTCCAGACGTTTGATATACGTTTCCAGTGTCTCACGGCGTGCGCCAGGGCGTGCAGCCGACAAGGCGTCAGCAGCTCCAACCAGCATGGCAATAACCGAAGTAGCTTCGCAGTCACCGTGATGGGACGCGATACTATTGATAACAACCGGATGCTCCTTGTATTTCTTCGCCAGTTCGACGCCAATCTCGACGTGCGAACCTTCCACTTCATGATCCAGCGCTTTGCCGATATCATGCAGCAGACCGGCACGTTTAGCAAGCACGATGTCTTCCCCAAGCTCACCGGCCATAAGTCCAGTCAAATAAGCAACCTCCATGGAGTGCTTGAGTACATTTTGACCGTAGCTCGTACGGAATTTCAGACGGCCCAGAATTTTGATCAGATCCGGATGCAATCCGTGAACGCCAACCTCGAAGGTAGCCTGTTCACCGTATTCGCGAATCCGCTCATCCACTTCTTTGCGGGATTTCTCCACCATCTCTTCAATCCGTGCCGGATGGATACGTCCATCAGCAACCAGCTTCTCAAGTGCCGTACGGGCCACTTCGCGGCGAATCGGATCAAAGCCCGACAAAATAACGGCTTCCGGCGTATCATCAATAATGAGATCAATACCAGTAAGAGTTTCCAGTGCACGGATGTTGCGGCCTTCACGGCCGATAATCCGGCCCTTCATTTCTTCATTCGGCAATGTAACTACTGACACGGTTGTTTCCGCCACATGATCAGCTGCGCAGCGCTGAATAGCCAGTGTAATGATTTCGCGGGCTTTCTTGTCCGCTTCCTCTTTGGCCTGCTGTTCAATTTCCTTAATCATCTGTGCGGTCTCGTGGCGAACTTCCTGTTCTACATTGCTAAGAATGATACTTCTGGCATCATCGATGCTCAAATTGGAAATACGTTCCAGTTCAGTGACCTGGTTCTTGTAAATTACATCAATTTGCTGTTGTGTTTCGTCAATTCGTTTCTCTTTGTTAGCTACTTGTTCTTCTTTTCGTTCAAGCGATTCCATTTTTTTATCCAGTGATTCTTCCTTTTGCAGCAAACGTCTCTCTTGCCGTTGGATTTCATTCCGACGTTCACGAGTTTCTTTCTCAGCTTCAGTACGGATTCTGTGGACTTCGTCCTTAGCTTCGAGTACCGTTTCCTTCTTCAGCGCCTCCGCCTCTTTCTTCGCGTTCTCCACGATGACTACGGCTTCTTTCTCAGCGCTTGAAATCTTAGCTTCTGCAAGGGATTTACGAATAAAATAACCGAATCCAAAGAATAATGCAGCTACAACGAGAACGATTATGACCCAGATTGCAGTTACCATCTGTTCACCTCCTCGTTGGTTCCTCCAAGGGAAATGCCTTGGGAATTGTGCAGTTGTTAAACTATCCGTTCATCACCATACAAAAAACCGGTAATACACCGATTGCCATACTGCACATGCTGCACATGCACACTGCCCGCCTTATCCGGCGATTACATTTCATATGAGTTGTACGCGAACCGGTTCATAAGAGTCTGCTTTTTGGGAAGGAAAAAGGATTCTTAGTTTATGCCGATTCATGTTATATTTTATTATTTATAAAAAGACCTTGTCAAGAGAGTCGATAACCGCATTTAAGTCAAGAGAATCAGTCAGGGAAGTAAATCTCCTCTTCTTCACCCTCAAAATCCTCTTCCTGGCGTAAAACATTCAGTACCTGCCGTACCATTTCACCGGAATATCCGCGCCGCATGAGGAAGGCTCCGGTCTTTCTGCGCTTGTCATTAACGTCTCCGCGAATCAGATTCCATTTCTTGCGCCCTGTCTGCAGAGCGCTCTCCAGTTCCTGTTCCGGAGAGATATTCTCCAGCGCTTCCGAGATCAGCGACTTGTCGATTCCTTTCTCCCGCAGCTCCTGACGGATCCATAGCTTGCCCTTACGCTGATTTGCAATGCGTTGTTCCGCCCACTGCTTGGCATACAAGGGATCATCAAGGAAACGCTCCTGCTGCAACCGCAGCAGCACCTCGGCAATAATAGTCTCTCCTATTTCTTTCTCGCGTAAACGACGGGCCATTTCCTGAGACGTCCGAGGCTTGCGTTCCAAATACCGCAGCCCCTCTACATAAGCACGCTGCCGTTCATCCGCAACAACAATTTCCACCAGATCTTCCTTCATGAACGAACTGCCGGTAATCATCCGATATTTAATCATGACATCTTCATGAACAGTCATGTTATATGCGCCGAAATGAATAATGTAACGGTGATCGGACTTCTTTTGCCGCTCTACCCGTGTGATGACAAGCAGCTCGCCTTCAGGGAAATTGTCCAGCGGTTGTTCTTCCTGTTCTTCCGGTTCAGGGTTCAATTGTATTACCATGGCTGTCTGTCACCTCATAGCTATTGATTCTTATACTCTTCTGATCTTATGAAAAAGCGCCCTGTTAAGATCATTCACAGGGCGCCTATTACCTTATATAATATTCACTTCAATTTATTCGATTTCGAGCAGCAAGTTTTCTTCTTCCTCTTGCTCTGCAGCAATCTCGGTTTCACTCGGAGCCGCTACAATCGTCGACAAATTGCTGGCTTCACGAATCTTATTCTCAATCACCAGAGCAATGTCCTGATGCTCTTTCAGAAACTGCTTGGAATTCTCACGACCTTGGCCCAAACGTTCACCCTCGTAGGAATACCAGGCACCGCTCTTGTTAACGATATCCATTTCCGTACCGATATCAACAAGGCTTCCCTCTCTGGAGATACCCTCACCGTACATGATATCAACGTCAGCCTGCTTGAACGGAGGTGCAACCTTGTTCTTCACGACTTTGATCTTCGTACGGTTACCGACAACATCATTTCCCATCTTGATGCTCTCTACGCGGCGCACATCAAGCCGAACGGAAGAGTAGAATTTCAATGCCCGGCCGCCTGGAGTTGTTTCCGGGTTACCGAACATAACGCCGATTTTCTCACGCAGCTGGTTAATGAAGATGGCAATCGTATTAGACTTGTTGATCGCTCCGGACAGCTTACGTAAAGCTTGGGACATCAGACGTGCCTGCAAACCAACGTGCGAATCTCCCATATCGCCTTCAATTTCCGCTTTCGGTACCAATGCCGCTACGGAGTCCACGACAATAATGTCTACTGCGCCACTGCGGACGAGCGCTTCGGCGATTTCCAGTGCCTGTTCGCCTGTATCCGGCTGGGAGAGCAGCAGCTCATCAATGTTTACGCCGAGAGCATTAGCATACTTAGGGTCAAGCGCATGCTCTGCATCGATGAAAGCAGCTTGTCCACCAAGCTTCTGCACTTCTGCAATCGCATGTAGAGCAACAGTCGTCTTACCGGAAGATTCCGGTCCGTATACTTCAATAATGCGTCCTTTAGGAAGTCCGCCAATACCTAATGCAATATCAAGTGCCAAGGAGCCGCTAGGTACGACTTCGACTTTCATATGCGAGGATTCTCCCAGTTTCATGATCGAACCTTTACCGAATTGTTTTTCTATTTGACGAAGCGCCATATCAAGCGCTGCACGACGATCTGACAATCAGACCACTTCCTTCACTGTTTATAGTAATATAATAACGTGTTTTGGAGGTCTTGCCAAGCTTTTTTTCGAACATACATTCGTTTTTTTTGTCTTCCGGGAGAATACTCCCTTTTATTGTAAGCCTCCTTCCGGATGTTGAATTCAATACAAATCCTTCAGTCACCGGAAATCAACGGCCTATGCTCGCAGGAGCTCCGCTGTAGTCCGCGGCGCCGCATAAAACAAAAAACCGCAGCAGAGAGTTCTCAGTGCTACGGTTCTTCCGTATATACAATTATATACCGTCTTAGCAGGTTATTGCAAGGCTGATCCATCCAGCGGAGTAGCCACCTTGCGCTCCTCCAGCCTGCGCCAGAGACGGTATAATAGCGCTTTGACTGAACGCAGCCGGATGTTCTCACGCGTCCCTTTGAGATTGAGCTCATACACCTCAGTCTTTTGCCCCCGTTCCGCTAAGCCGACATAGACAAGCCCTACCGGCTTGCGTTCGGAATAGCCGGGGCCGGCAACGCCTGTAACCGATAACCCGAAATCACTGTCCCCTATCATTCTTACCTGTTCCGCCAGCACCTCAGCAACTTCGCGGCTGACCGCTCCGGCAGCATCAGGACCCTCGAGAAGAGCAGCAGGCACATTCAGCAGCTTCTTCTTCATCTCATTGGAATAGCAAACAATACCCCCATTGAACATGGATGCGCTGCCCGGAATATTCGTGATGCTCTCCATCAGCAAACCGCCTGTACAGCTCTCTGCGGCGCTTAAGGTCAGTCCGGCATCTGCCATCCAATCGACAATAAGCTGTTCCAGCGGCACATCTATATTGGCATACATATGCTCCGGCAGAATATCCTTGATTGTTTTCTCCAGCACGTCCAGCTTCTCCATGGCACTGTGTTCAGAAGTCGCTTTGGTAGAGATGCGGACCGTCACTTCCCCTTCCTTGGCATAAGGAGCGATAGTTGGATCAGTCTGACTCCGGATCAGATCGATCAATTTGTCCTCCAGCAGCGACTCGCCGATGCCGGCAAATTTGAGCATTTTGGAGTAAATCGGCATTTCGTCTGTCAGCGCGTGCTGCAGCAGCCATGGCTTAGCCTTGTCCGTAAACATCGGCTTCATCTCGCGCGGCGGGCCTGGAAGCACGATATAATACTTCTCTTCATGGGCGAATGCGATGCCGACAGCAAGGCCGATTTCATTGGAAAGCGGCGTAGTTCCTTCAATAATAAGTGCCTGCTTACGGTTGTTCTCTGTCATCACAATCTTTCGGTCATCAAAAAAACGCTGTACATGATCCATCGCAAGCTGGTCGATATGAAGCGAACGGCCCAGCGTTAACGCCAGTGCGTCTTTGGTCAGGTCATCTTCGGTCGGACCGATTCCACCAGTGAACAAAATGACATCCGCACGGCTCTTTGCAATCTCTATTGCTTCCTGAATACGGCCGCTGTTATCCCCGACCACAGTTTGAAAATAAACATCAATTCCCATCGCGGCCAGCTCTACAGATAAGAACTGGGCATTGCTGTTCACGATTTGTCCAAGTAAAAGCTCCGTTCCGACGGCAATAATTTCCGCTTTCATAGCTGGCTTTCTCCTCCTGGTTGTAGAGTGGATGCGTTGTTAAGTTCTAAGCATCATGAAGCTGCAGCAAATCCTTGTTCTTCACGAAATAATCAATCCCCGAGTAAATAGTGATGAGCGCAGCAGCCCAAATGGCAATATCATCAAGAGGAATACTGACGAACTGGAAGGGAAAGTTGTTGAGCAGCAGAAGTGAAATGGCGACAATCTGCACGACTGTCTTTATCTTGCCCCATTTGCTGGCGGCAACCACTTTGCCTTCGAGCAGCGCTACCTGGCGCAGCCCGGTTACGGCAAACTCACGGCTGATAATCACAATGGCGATCCATGAATCGCATCTTCCCAGCTCAACCAGAGAAATCAGCACCGCAGAAACCAGCAGCTTGTCCGCCAGCGGGTCAAGCAGCTTGCCGAGGTTAGTGACCATGTTATATTTCCGGGCTATATAGCCGTCTATACCGTCCGTGCTGGCCGCGAGCAGAAAGATTACAGCCGCGATCAGATGATTAATTGAAAGCTGGAACGAGCCCCAATGTAAAGGCTCCGGATAAAATCTGAAATCCACCAGCAAAAAAAACATCATAATCGGGATAAGGCAAATGCGGGCTAGCGTGATGCGGTTGGGCAAATTCACTGAAGTTCCTCCCCTGATCGTTACGAATCCAAAATTCCACTATTTTCTTCAAAACTGCTTAAGCAAGTATATTATAGCCATATGTACGTGTCAAAAAAACAGAAAGCACCCCGCAAAAATGGTGCGTAAGCACTGCGGGGCACAAAAGCTTACTTTAAATTGTTAAACTGCAAATCCAGCGGCAAATCGGCTTTGCGCAAAATCTGAATAATTTGCTGCAAATCATCGCGGCTTTTGCCGGTAACGCGGATTTGATCTCCCTGAATCTGACTCTTCACCTTCAGCTTGGAATCCCGGATCAGAATATTGATTTTCTTAGCGTTTTCCTGATCGATTCCCTGCTTGAGGCCAAGACGCTGGCGCACTGTCCCAAGGGAAGCCGGTTCGACTTTTCCGAAATCCAGATTCTTGAGGGTAATCCCACGTTTGACCATCTTGGATTGCAAAATATCAATGACTGCCCCCAGCTTATACTCGTCCTCTGAGGCGATCATAAGCGCATCCTTTTCCAGCTTCAGGCTGCTTTTGCTGTTCTTGAAGTCAAACCGGTTATCAATCTCCTTCTCGGTCTGGTGAACAGCATTGGTCAATTCCTGCATATCCATTTTGGATACAATGTCAAATGAACTTTCCGAACTCATGAATCCACGTCCTTTGCTAACAATTATTCTGCTCCTATTATATGAGAAAGGGCTTCTTAAGTCTAATTATGGCAAGAATAAGGCACCCGCACCCCCCGCATGCAAAACAGCCCCACAGATGTGGAGCCAAGTGCAAGCCTTTGATAATCAAAGGCTAAAAACACGCCCCCGGCAATAACCGCAACCGGGAGACGTTCATACAGCGGCTTTATCTGCTACGAGCGGGAGCCCGAAACATATCCAGAATCCCCAGCACAATATGTGCCAGTCCAAAGCCAAGAATTCCATAGCCCCAGGCGCTCGGTGTCAAGTAATAACCGAGGAGACTGACGATAATGCCCAGCCCTGTTACAATCCAGCTAACGGTCATGAGAGTACACCTCACTTTGGCGTAAGAACTGTAAATCACTCTTAGATTCTCCAAAATGCCAAAGTCTATACGTGGATACCTTTATTGACCTGAAGTGCTATTCTGGCTAGTAGCGCTGTCCTGCGACTCATCTGTGTTTCCGGATTCACTGTCGGCTGAAGTGCCCTCATCCAGTTCAAGCAGAATGCGGGAGGAGGTTTTGCCGTCAGTGATCACTTGTCCGTTAACAGTAATATTTGTAGCTGGCGAGTAACCGGATTTAATATAGATCCCTTCACTGCCGAGTGTAAAGCTCTTATTCTCGCCGGCCGCAGTGTTGCCAAAGCTGAGCTTCTCACCTTTGGAATTTTCACCCTTGTAAACTTCAAGCCAGCTTACACCGGTTGCCGCAATCTCAACCTGCACAGCGCTTCCGGAAGGAGCAGAAACTTTGTAAATCGTCGTTTTGCCCGATTTACGGTCCTGTGTGACCGTAACCGCCTGAGAGCTTGGTGAAGGAACCGGTGTAGCCGTCGGAGCCACAGTAGCCGTTGCAGTCGCTTCAGGGCTGCCTGCTGATTCCGAAGGAGACACCACTCCGCCCCCGACCGCTGTCGGGGAAGGCTGATTTTTAGAAGGATCCTTTTGTTCGTTGGTCAAATTCTCGGGAGCAGCATTTTCAGGATCAGCTTTGTTCATATTCGAAGATGCGTACAAATAAATTACTACAATAATCAATATTGGGAAGGTCCACATCAGGACTGTCGGAAGCCACTTCGCATTCCGTTCCGTTTCAGGTCTGCGGCTGCGCTTCTGAATCACGGTCTCCATCGTTGTTGTTTCTACCGGGGCAGCCGGGACATTGCCATGCTCCTCCATGAGCTCGTCCGGGTTCACACCCACTGCCTCAGCATAGGTTTTGATAAACGCCCGAACATAGAAGCTCCCGGGAAGCACTTTATAGTCACCCGCCTCGATGGCTTCTAAATATTTTTTTCGAATCTTTGTTACTTCCTGGACATCGTCAAGACTCATCCCTTTTTGCAGACGAGCCTCCTTCAAATGCCGGCCCAGTTCCGACATGCCATCACCTCCTAAAAGTTTTGTCAGCATTTGCTTTCTTGAAGAGCATCGTACAAAACCCGCTTCGAAAGCATCCGCTTTGTTTTATATTCTAAAGATCATCACTGTAGCTTGTCGTAAACGACTCGTACAATATCTCTTCGTTCGGCATATTGCGCAGCTCAATAATGATATCAAAATCATCAAAGGTATACTCGGATTCCCGCACAAAAATATCCGGATGCTCAATTACTTTTGTGCTGGGCATACTCATCACATTCTGAAGCAGATTGTAATGCTTCTCATTGGAGCGGATCGTGCTTACAATCCCGTCAATAATAAAGACATTATGAGGGTTCATCTCATCCTCAGCCAGCTGGCTGCGGACCGTTTGCCGCAAAAGCGTCGAAGAAACAAATGTCCAGCGCTTCATGGCGCAGACACTACCAGCGATAATAGACTCCGTCTTGCCGACGCGGGGCATTCCCCGTAGTCCTATAACCTGATTCCCTTCCCTTTTAAACAGTTCACCGAGGAAATCCACGAGCAGTCCCAGCTCATCCCGCGTAAAACGGAACGTCTTGCGGTCATCCGAATCGCGGTCAATATATCGTCCATGCCGGACAGCCAGCTTATCCACAAGCCGTGGAGAACGCAGCGCCGTAACCGTAATATTATCTACTTTTTTGAGCATTTCACCCATCAGCATAATCTTCTCATCATCGTTTGTTTCCAGGAGCATTCCGCGCGTCTTGCCTTCCACACCGTTGATGGTCAGGATGTTGACTTCAAGCATTCCGAGCATAGAAGCGATATCTCCAAGCAGACCAGGTCTGTTCTTATGTATCTTGTACTCCATATACCATTGTTTATATTCCACTTGTTACACCTCATAGATTCCTTTTCCCTGCACTTTGCCATACATTAAAAAAACCTGCTTCGGCAAGCGTTCTGAAACACGGGTCATGTTAATGATATATAAAATGAAATTGAAAGGCAAGGACACTACTGTAATAATTGCAGAAAAGCTCCCGCGAGGGGAGCTTGTTCCGCATGACTATGCGTTTTTCTTCGCCAGCTTGACCATGAGGGAAGCAATGGTATGCTTCTCATCGTCCGTACCGACATCCCACAGCTCTTTGATTGCCCGGTTGGAATAGTTTCCCGGATCGACTTTCTTATCAAGGAATTCCCCGATTTCGAAAGCCAGCTTGGAAATGGTTTCTTCGCTCATCCCCATTTTTTCAGCCTGAATGACCCGTTCACCCAAAAAGCTTTTCCAGCTATCAAAGTTTTTCACTACGGTTTCTGTTGACATCTTAAATCCTCCTTCATGTTTACGGTCCGCCCGCCTTGTTCAGGTGACAGCCGCCTTACGTGAGATTTAAAAGCAACAGTTATAATATGTCTCGGACGGTACGTTCTTATGCTGGAGCATTTCTCCAAGCCTCCACGCCAGTAACAGGAACCATCAGGTGATCCATCCGCCGTTCGGACTGATCACCTGGCCGGTAATGTACCCGGATTCAGGCAAGGCGAGAAAATAAACAAGCGAGGCGATTTCATGAGGGGAAGCCAGTCGTCCCGCAGGAATCTCTTCCTCAAGCATCCGCATCTCATCCTCCTGCAGATTGGCCAGCATGGCCGTATGGACAGCACCGGGAGCCACGGCATTCACCGTGACTCCTGAGGGTGCCAGCTCTTTGGATAATGCCTTAGTAAAGGCATTCACCCCGCCCTTGCTGGCGGAGTAGGCAACCTCGCAGGAAGCGCCTGAGATGCCCCAAACGGAGGAGACATTAATAATCCGCCCATACCGCTGGCTGACCATATAAGGCATAAAAATCTGGCTGCACAAAAAAGTGCCTTTCAGATTCACCGCCATAATATCGTCCCACTCTTCCTCCGTCACATCGGCTAGCATGCCATAATGTGCTTTTCCGGCGTTATTAACCAGAATATCCGGCTGCATCCCGCTGCTTTCCAGCTTTTCTGCCATGCGGACAAGCTGGCTGCGGTCCTTCATATCAGCGGTCACCGTCAACACCTTGGACCCCAGCGCCATACAGCGCCGGGCCACATCATTGGCCGCTTCGTGCGAGTTCATATAATGAATAACAATGTTCATCCCCACGGAAGCAAAACGTTCGGCGATAGCCCCGCCAATTCCCCCGCTGCCTCCAGTGACAAGCACGGTCATTTCTCCTATTGGCTTGCTGCCCTCTCCCGATAACGCCATTAAGGACTCACCACAAGCGACACAGCGAGTTGTTCCCAGTCCACATGATCACGCAGGCGGGCATTGACTTCATCCAGCGTAATGGATTCATAAAGCGGCAGCACTTCAAACAAATCGCCACCTCTGAACTGGTAGCGTGTGAATTCGTGAGCAATGCTCTCCGGCGAGTTCAGCATGCGCAGATAGCCGCCGATTTTCTTTTTGCGCGCCCGCTCGAAATCCTTCTCGGCAAAGCCGGTCTTCAGAATAACACTGATTTCTTCCTTCAGCCTGCTGATGAGCAGATCCGGGTCCTTCGTATCTCCGCCAATCGCCGAGAACGCGTACTGCGGTGAGCTGTTGAATTCATGTCCGAAGCTGTCGGAGATCAGTTCCTCGTCATAGAGCTTCTGGTACAGCGTCGTACTGCTGCCCAGCAGCAGATCCAACATTAGCTTAGTGGTGAGATCACGGCGGACTGCCGCTTCACCGGTGAGGCCTTCTACCTTCTCTTTAAAGCCAAAGAGACATTTCGGCATAGATACGGCGAGACGGCTTTCCTTGTGTTTCTCTGCAACGTGAACGGGCTCCTCTTCAAAAATAAGCGTGATTTCACCCTGCTTCTCGTATGATTTGCCGGCCTGGTTGCTGCGGATCAGCTCGAATACCTTCTCCGGTTCTACGCCGCCGACTACAAACAGCAGCATATTACTGGGATGATAAAAGGAATTGTAGCAGGTGTACAGTGTTTCTTTGGTAATAGTGGCAATTGATTCGATCGTTCCGGCGATATCGATATGTACCGGATGTTTGGCATACATGGCCTCAATCAAACCGAAATAGACGCGCCAATCCGGATTATCCGCGTACATATTGATTTCCTGGCCGATAATTCCTTTTTCCTTTTCGACATTCTCGTCGGTGAAATAAGGCCGCTGTACAAAATCAACGAGGGTACTGAGATTGGTCTCAATATTTTCTGTGGCCGAAAAAAGATACACTGTCTGGTCAAAGCTCGTGAAAGCATTCGCCGACGCACCGTTAGAAGCAAAGGTGGCAAAAATGTCGCCTTCCGGCTCTTCGAACATTTTATGCTCCAGGAAGTGGGCAATACCGTCAGGGACAGTGGTTTCCTCACCGCCGGCAACTTTGAAGTGATTGTCCACAGAGCCATATTTAGTGGCAAAGGTGGCATAGGTTTTCTGGAAAGCGGGCTTAGGCAGCACATATACCTGCAGACCGTTATCCATAACCTCGTGATACAGTGTTTCTTGAAGTCTTTCGTAATGGATCTGTTTCACCGCTATTCCTCCTTCCCTGTCAGGAAATAAATCGTATCCAGCTGGAACGTGTCGGCAGCCGCCTTCACATCTTCCACTCCGGTGCCATCGACTTGAGCCAGCAGCTCCAGTGCGGAACGGTCTTTTCCGGACAACTGACGGTTGAAATCAAACGAGATCAGTTCAAACGCCGAATCTTGAATTTCGGAAAGCAGATTGCGGATCATTGCCTTGGTCTGGTTCAGCTCCAGGTCACTGATATTGCCGGCCTTCAATTCTTCCAGCTGTTTGCGGATAATATCGACGGCTTTGCCGTAATTTTGGGTTTCGATCCCCGATTGAATGGTTCCAATGCCTTTATGCCCGTCATAACGGGAGGAAGCATAATAGGCAAGGCTCTCCTTCTCACGAACGTTGACGAACAGCTTTGAGTGAGGATAGCCGCCCAATATCCCGTTATACATCAGCGCGGAGGCGTATTTGTCATCCTTGTAAGTAATGGAAGTGCGCAGCCCCATGTTAAGCTTGCCCTGATTGACATCCAGCTTCTCTTCCACAGTCCGGACCTCTGTAACGGCTACCGGTGTAAAATTGGAGGAATACGCTACGGTCTCCTTGTGGCCACGGCCAAAATGGCGAACGACCAGCTTTTCAACTTCTTCAGGTGTAGTGTCACCAACAACGTAAAGATCGAGGATCGCTCCGTTCAACCAGGAATTGTAGGATTCATACAGGTTTTCTGGAGTAATGCTGTCAAGGTCGGCTCTTTGGCCAAGCGGATGCAGACGGTAAGGCTCCTGACGGCACATTTCTTCGATACAGCGTTCGGCCGCATAGCGGATCTTATCGTTAACAATCGCTTCCAGCTTTTTGCGTACCGTCTCACGTTCTGTTGCGACATACGATGCACGGAAGCTTCCGTCTTCCAGCAAAGGCCGGGTCAGTACTTCGCCAAGAAAAGCAAAAGACTCCCCGAGAAGGCTCTCTTTGCTCTGCACAAAGGAGTCATTGATCGTATCCATCCGGAACTGGACAATCTGATAATCGCCTCTTTTGTAGATATCAAAACCAAATCCGGCACCATAAAGTTCCTCCAGACGTTCACGGAACTGGGTTGTTTCCGGATAGTTGGCTGTACCTCTGCGAAGCACAAAAGGAACCAGCGCTGTTGAAGTGACCGTACTTTCGTCCAGCGGAACCCCTGCATAAAGTGAAATGGCGAAGGTCTTGAACGCCTTGGTCGGCAATACATGAATACGCATGCCTGCGGCGTTGCCATGTTGAAATCCATTATTTGTCAAGTCCAAAACTCCTTTACGGCGTGGATAGATGCTCTACAACAAGTTTATGAAGTATTATCCATTCTAAACCATTCCAAAGTAAGGAAGCAACCGGAAGAAAGCTTACCGGTTGCTCTGGGTCGGTTTTATACAGGGGGTTACATTGCGGCAAGTGCAAGTCCGCTGCTACATGCAGAAAATATGCTCCCCGATTGTCTTCACCTGCGGACGGGTCCAGATCCATTTGGAAGTAGCCGTCTTCGGATTAAAATAATAAAGGCAGCCGCCGGAAGGGTCCCAGCCATTAAGCGCCTGTTGAACAGCTTTGCGTGCCTGCTCATTGGGTTCTAGGTAGATCTGCCCGTCAGCTACGGCCGTAAATGCCCCTGGCTGAAAAATAACGCCGGAAGGTGTATTCGGAAAGCTTGGGGATTTCACGCGGTTCAGAATAACCGCAGCAACGGCAACCTGTCCTTCAAACGGCTCACCCCGCGATTCCCCGTAAACGGCATTGGCCATGATTTTCAAATCATTTTCGGACAGGCCCATTGTATTCCCTGAGGACAGTTCCGCTGTATTCGACTTACCGGAATCGGCAGTTTTACTTTTGTTTCCGGTATTTTTATTTGCTGTGCTGGTTGAAGGCTCTGTCGGCTTCCAGGCCTTGGTGGCATTGTACAGTTTCAACTTTGTTTTGGCACCGACGATACCGTCAGATTTTATGCCGAATTTCCACTGGAACCAGGTTACTGCATTTTTCGTTTTAGACCCGAATTGGCTGTCAATTTTGCCCGCGTAATACCCAAGATGCTTCAATCTTCCCTGCAGCTCGTAAACATCTTGTCCGGAAGAGCCGACCTTAAGCGGTGTTGTTCCAAAAGCAGGCAATGCCTCAACATCGGGAGCAGCAGTTTCCGACAGATCAGATGAAGCATGATACGGACTGGCGTAGATCGCATTCTGATCCTCAAAGAATAGACCTGCAAGCGGCAAGGTGGCCAGTGCAAGGGTTAAGCCGGCAAAAATCCATTGCTTATGTTTTTTCATTGGGTTCGCTCTACCTTTCTCTTGTAAGTTCAACATTGATGGCTAAAGTTATTATGACGACTGACAGGTGATCCTATGCATTGCAACCCGGAGAAGGACTGTATTCCATTGCAAATGAGAATAATTATCACCTATAATCAAAAGATGAACCGACAGGAGTTGAGATACGGCCATGAATTTGCAAGATCATATTTTGCTGTGGAATAAAGCTCTGATAGAAATTATAGATATCCGGCAGAGTTCCTTCTGCCCATCTTTTCGCTTAATGCACAGCTCGATTACATCGTTGAACGTCTCCTTGAAGCGCCAAAAGCAAACTAAATATCACATGCAAAAAAGAGCTGATCCCGGGTAAAGGGATCAGCTCTTTTGGCTATATTATGAGCTTATTTTGTTATGTTGATATTGCTCCAGTGACATAAGCACTTCCCGCGGCTTGCTGCCTTCGTACGGCCCGATAACCGCTCTGGCTTCCATGGCATCTATCAGCCGCGCAGCACGGGTGTAACCTACGCGCATCCGCCGCTGGAGCAGCGATACAGAGGCCTGCTTCGCTTCCAGTACAATCTGTACCGCCTGCTCATAGAGCTCGTCCTGCGGCTCCTGGTCCTCTGTCACCATGTCATCTACTTCAGGCACCAGGGTCTCGTCATAATTGGCCTCCCCTTGGCTGCTGACATACTGCACGATGGTCTCCACTTCCTGATCGCTCATGAATGCCCCCTGCACACGGATTGGCTTAGATGCGCCCATCGGCAGGAAGAGCATATCCCCGCGTCCAAGCAGCTTCTCGGCCCCCGGCATGTCCAGGATCGTCCGGGAATCCACATTTGACGACACGCCGAATGCGATACGGGAAGGAATATTTGCCTTAATAAGTCCAGTTATAACATCCACCGATGGACGCTGGGTGGCAATAATCAAATGAATGCCCGCCGCCCGTGCCATCTGCGCCAGCCGGCAAATCGCATCCTCAACATCATTTGCCGCAACCATCATGAGGTCGGCAAGCTCGTCCACAATAACAACAATATAAGGCAGAACTGCAGCAGGATTATCCTTCATCAGTGTATTGTAGCCTTCCACATTGCGTGTGCCCGATTTGGAGAAGAGCTCATATCTCTTTTCCATTTCTACGACAATCTTCTTCAGCGCCAGGCTAGCCCGCTTAGGATCTGTAACTACCGGGGCAAGCAGATGGGGAATCCCGTTATATACATTCAATTCAACCATCTTCGGGTCAACCATCAGAAATTTGACCTCATTTGGTTTCGCTTTATAAAGGATACTTGTAATGATACCGTTGATACACACGGATTTACCCGATCCGGTAGCACCGGCTACGAGCAGATGGGGCATCTTGGCTAAATTGCCGACAATCGTCTGGCCGGAAATATCACGGCCGAAAGCGATCGACAACCGGGACTCGGCATCTTGGAACACCTGTGTTTCCATAACCTCCCGCATGGTTACGACGGATACCTCAGAGTTAGGCACCTCGATCCCAATTGCTGATTTGCCCGGTATTGGCGCCTCCATACGGATATCCTTCGCTGCAAGCGCAAGCGCGATATCATCCGTAAGATTGACGATCCGGCTTACCTTCACCCCGATATCCGGCTGAATTTCGTAACGGGTTACGGCCGGTCCTCTTACCACCTCAAGTACCTTCGCCCGGACACCAAAGCTCTCCAGTGTAGCTTCCAGCTTGCGGGCAGTCTGCATGTAATCGTTCTGGTCTCCCGCCTTGCCTCCATTGTTAGGCTTGGCCAGAAGCCGGAAGGAAGGGAGCTTATACGGTTTGGGCGGCGGGGGAAGCGGAGCAGCAGGCACTGGGACTCCGTCTTCGCCTGCACCCAGCAGCCCGTCCAGCTCCACAACCACAGGATCTTCCGGCGTATCTCCATCAATAGCTGGAGTATCTGCCGGAACTCCTTCTAACACAGAGCCTCTCAAGCTGTTCCCGCTCCGCGCTGCAGGAGAGAATTCGCTCCAGTCCTCACGGTCTTCTTCATTCAGTCCTTCTGAACGGATGTGCTCGAAGAAATCGCGGATAATCGGTGTAACGGGCTCCAAATCTTCTCCAGCGAAATCATCCTCCAGATTATCCAGGGAAGCACGCCCCCTCCCGGCATCCATTCCGCTAATAATCGGGCTATTGGGTGAGCCGTTAAGCAGATCTGCGGAGAGATCTTCCTCCCGTTCTTCTTCGCCTTGCCCTTCTGTCCGTGGAGTCCCGCTCAGCCAACCCCCAATCCGCCGGAAGAACAGCGGCTGACTTCGTCTTGGCAAAGCCTGCTCGTCCTCATCCTCTTCATCTTCCTCCAGCTCTTGTACAGGCTGCGGCGCTGGTGTTCTGCCTGTTCTGGAGGAACGGGCCGCAACGGGAACTGCAGCTGGACGGTTGGCCGCTTTCAGGCGAATCCCTTCCAGCAGTTTCCCAGCACGTACCCGCAGCAACGAGAACAGTTCTACATAAGACAGGTTCGTGACCAGCATGAAGCTGATGGCCATCATTACAATCATTAGCAGCTTGGCACCAAGTGTGCCGAAAAGCCACAGCAGGGCTGCGAACTCCAGCGCACCGATATAGCCTCCGCTAATATCTTTGCCAAGCATATATACGCTGCTGTTGCTGGAACCGGGCGAAAGCGCACCGGAAAGATCAGTATGTATTTGCGCCATAACATTGCCAGGATGCAGCATCGACAATGGACCGAGCTTCTGCTCCATCGCTGAGATCGAACTCATCAGACACAAGGACAGCACAAGCAGCAGCACGCCGGAATGGCGGCTGTTCCAACTTGAAGGCCATCTTCTGTGAATCATCACCATCAGCCCGTAAAAAATACCGGCCAACGGCAGCACAAAATAAAAACGGCCTAATAAATAACCTGCCATACTTGAAAGAGAACGTCCAACCGCAGCCTCGCCGGACAATGCAATGACGGAAATCGTTATCAGCATAATGCCGTAAATTTCATATTTTAGAACACTGCCGAGCAGCGCTTTTTTCTTCTTCTTTTTTCGTTTAGCCACAACAGCCACCCCCGGAACAACATTATACCATATAATGGCGTGGCGTACCTATGTTCTGTTTTGTCAGAAAATGCATCTTTATGTTCTCTGTTCGCATTTCCCTTAAGGATTCCGGGGGTAGTTGTCATCTATCGTAAAACACGACGGCTCCCGGAGCGAATGCCGGGTCCAAATATTTGTCCAGCGGGCAATGAAGCAGCCTTACAATCCGTGCTTGTCCTCCCTCCAGCGGTTCAACCTGCATCAGCATTCCCTGAATGCTGACCTCCCGCAAGGGCTGTGAAAAGTGGATCGCCCCTTCAAAAACTTGTTCCATCGGAAGTACCGTATAGAAGGTCATTGTGTCAGCCCCCCCGGCAGCAATACATCCGTGCTTTGGGGATTATCCTTGGCAATCAGACCATTCAGGTGCGCCAGCGCCGCGCCGATGCCTCCAACCTCATCCATCAGACCATATTTGACGGCATCATAGCCGCCTACAGCTGTGCCGATATCACGGTTAAGCTCCCCTGTCTTAAACATTAAATCTTTAAATTGCTGTTCTGAAATATGTGAATGGGAAGTGACGAATCTGACCATCCTCTCCTGCATGCGCTCCATGTATTCAAAGGTCTGGGGCACACCGATAACAAGCCCGTTCATGCGGATTGGATGAATCGTCATAGTCGCGCTCTCCGCAATAATGGAATAGCTGGAAGACACGGCAATCGGAACTCCGATGCTGTGGCCCCCGCCAATGACTACGGTCACTGTAGGTTTCGACAAGGACGCGATCATTTCTGCAATCGCCAGCCCTGCCTCCACATCACCGCCGACCGTATTCAGAATAATCAGCAGCCCTTTTATATTTTTGTTCTGTTCGGCAGCCACCAGTTGCGGAATAATATGTTCATATTTAGTCGTTTTGTTGTGCGGAGGCAGTACGAAATGCCCCTCAATCTGCCCGATAATCGTTATACAGAAAATATCGGGTTCCCCTGTTGGAACTACCGTCTGCCCCAGCTCCTTCAGAACTCCCACAGTACCCGGTGGGATGGGTTCACTCGTTACGGGCTTTATTTCTCCCGGAAGGATCTCTTCATTCTTGCCAGTATCTGTACCTGCTGTAAAGTCCATTGTGCGCAGTTCACCCTTTCCGCTTACAGCCCTAATCTGCTGCAGCCGTACTATCTTTCAATAGTATGACATTCTAGGGGACTCCCTTATGCAATGAACTTCTATAAAAAATCAGCCTGCTCCTCCTATCTTAATAGTTATCCGCAACGGCTCCCAGCACAGCACCGCGGATATAAGGCTGCCCTTTCAGGTTCTTCAGACCGGCTGCGGAGCCAGTGACCACGACACCCAGAATACGGACATCTCCGGCTTCAGGTTCATTTTTGTCTTTTTTTAAGTATTGTTGGATCCGCTTGTATTCACTGTGGTAATTGTCCTTTAGTTTAAGCCCGTTCTTAATGTGCTCGAGAAAATCATCCGGTGACGCCTCATCCCGGTTAGGCCCGATCCCAAAACCATATACACCAGAGGAAGATGCCATGGGCTTTGGGTCTATCATCCCGCCATTCCCGTCTTCATGGGGTTCCAAATTGAACCATGAGGTTTCATCATACGTATCGACCCAATACCATACAGGTCTCGTTCCTTCAGGCAGCATCTTCTTCACTTCATCAAAGGAATAAGGCTTATCAAAAGATAAAGCCATCTCCATCAGTTCGTCAGGCTCCTTCTTCGTAAGCAAAGCAAGGTCGTTCAGGATTTTACCATACTTTACTTGCGGAATATAATAAGCCATCTCCCTCTGTCCGTTGTAAGGATTGTACTGCCTGTTGTATTTATAGCCCTCCACTTTCATCTGCGGGTCAGTCCCACTAAGATGGGCTGTACCCCCATATGCTCCGGTAGCGAACGGAAACCACCACTCATTGTAATTGAACCATTTTTCATTCCACGGAACAGGTACACCTTCAATGATTTTGTACGTATTCACTTCCATGACACCCGACAGAAATCCACGGTTGTCTCTAAATCCGGACAGGAATTCATTGGGGCTGCTGATCATCATATACATCCATTCGCTGTAGCGGGCCTCAGTCGATCTCCGCTCCACCAGCTGCGCAGCACCGAAGAAAATAGCGGTCAGCGTAAGAATACTAACAATCAGCGAAATGACAATGCTGCGGAACAGGCTTTTGCGTTTGGCTTTTTTCAGTGTATGTACCAGATTCTGATCCTCTTGTTCTTCCCATGGAGCAGTCATTCAGCCTCACCTCCGTAAATTTGTTGAAACTGCTGTCTGGCGCGGTATAGTGAAGCCTTTACCGTCCCTTCCGTTATGCCTAGAAGCGCCGCGATTTGTTTATAGGAGAATTCCATTTCATATTTCAGCAATATCAGCTGGCGGTTCGCCGGATTCAGCTTTCCAAGAACCTTTTCGATAAGCACTTTTTGCTCCTGCTGCAGCAACATTGATTCGGGCAGCTCATTTGCAGGTGCCTCAAGATCGATTTCCTCGGAATACTGGAACCGCGTTTGCCTTCGGCATAAATCATAGTAGCTGTTAATTGCCACCTTGTAGAGCCACGCGCTGATCTTATGTTCGTCAATCCCGTCAAGATACAGCAGTGCCTTGTACACAGTGTCCTGCACGATATCCTCCGCATCGGCGGTGCCAGCGCCCAAGCGGATTAAATACTTGCGGATTTCTGCCATTTTGGATTGAAGCTGCTGCTCCTTCAGTTTCGGGCCCATCTTGCACCTCCTTGGCTATATAACGATTGAAGGGCCTAAATGTTGTCCCTGCCATAAAATTATTTCGGCACATTGGCATCGGAGCCGGACCTGCCATTCAAATTTTGCATAGACACTGGGGATAATACTGCACAACACAAAGACCCCTCCTCCCCAAGAAACCGTCCAATATTTCCGGGGAGAAGGGGCCTTTGGCCCTGCATATTTATATTATAAGAAGCTAGTTGCTTCTTACACTTCCATAATGATCGGGAGGATCATCGGTCTGCGGCGTGTTTGCTCATAGAGGAAACGGCCGAGTGAATCTTTGACGCTTGTTTTGAGCGAAGCCCATTCATTGACCTTCTCGCTCATCAGGCGCTGCAGCGTACTGGAGACAATCCGGTTCGCTTCATCCAGAAGTCCTTCGGACTCGCGCACGTAGACAAAGCCGCGGGAGATAATATCCGGTCCGGATACGATTGCTCCGTTCTGCTTGCTCAGTGTCACAACGACAACAAGGATACCATCCTGGGACAGCAGCTTGCGGTCGCGCAGTACAATATTGCCAACATCGCCAACGCCAAGACCGTCAATCAGCACGTTGCCTGCAGTAACCTTGCCGGCTTTGCGGGCTGATCCGCCCTGAATTTCAACAATTTCGCCGATTTCGGTAATGAAAATGTTGCTTGGTTCCACTCCGACAGATTCTGCCAGAAGCGCATGTTTGCGCTGCATCCGGAATTCACCATGGATAGGAATAAAGTATTTAGGCTTCATCAGGTTGAGCATCAGCTTCAGCTCTTCCTGGCTGCCGTGACCGGAGACGTGAACGCCGGAATTGGAACCGCTGTAAATCACGTTAGCACCAAGACGGAACAATTCATCAATCGTACGGCCTACATATTTCTCGTTACCCGGTACCGGCGTTGCCGCAATGATAACGGTGTCGCCCGGCAGAATATCCACTTTGCGGTGGCTGGAGCGCGCCATGCGTGTAAGAGCTGACATCGGTTCGCCCTGGCTGCCTGTGCACAACACAACTACACGGTTGCCGGCCATTCTATTCATTTCCTCTGGTTCAATCAGCATGCCGTCCGGCACATGCAGATAACCCAGCTCAGAAGCGATGGATACCACATTCACCATACTGCGGCCAATAACCGTAATCTTGCGGCCAGTGGATTCAGCGGCGTTAACCACCTGCTGAATACGGTGCACGTTGGAGGCAAAGGTTGCCACAACAACACGCTGTTCAGCCTTGCGGAAGATATCTTCCAGTACGATGCCGACATTCTTCTCCGAAGGCGTGAAGCCTGGCTTCTCTGCGTTCGTGCTGTCAGACATAAGCGCAAGTACGCCTTTCTGGCCGATTTCAGCCATACGGTGGAGATTGGCAAATTGACCATTGACTGGGGTGTGGTCAAATTTGAAGTCACCTGTATGGACAACATTGCCTTCCGGTGTTTCGATACATACTCCGACGGAGTCAGGAATACTGTGATTGGTTCTGAAGAAGGTTGCTTTCAATGACGTTCCCAGTTCGATTTCCGAATCTTCGTTAATTAGAATCCGTTTCGTTTCTCCGAGCAGATTAGCTTCCTTAAGCTTGTTCTCCACAAGTCCAAGGGTAAGTCTTGTTCCATAAACTGGAACATTCAGGTTCTTAAGCACATAAGACAATCCGCCGATGTGATCCTCGTGTCCGTGGGTAAGCACAATACCTCTTACCTTGTCACGGTTTTCTGTCAGGTACGAAATGTCAGGTATTACAATATCAATACCGAGCATATCTTCCTCCGGGAACTTTAGACCGGCATCCACGACTACAATGTCGTTTCCGTATTGAACGACATACATGTTTTTCCCGATTTCTCCGACTCCGCCCAATGCGAATATCAGCAATTTATCGTTGTTGTTTTTTTTGGACAAATGAATCTAACCCTCCTATGATGTTGGACGTCATACTTTTTATTTGTAAACAATGAGCTTCATTATTTCAGCGGCGCTGAACACATTCTTCAAATTGCCGATAGTTTCCACGATGAACAAGAAATTCCGTAAGTCTGCATAATTACGCAAAGCGAAAAACCCCCGAATTCGGGCAGTGAGCACCTTCTTGAAGCGGACAAACACCGTCAAACTTCACCGCCGCGCCCCTCGCGCGTAAATCTGGCAGCAATTGCACAGACTTATACAAGGACCTATCCTGTCACACAATGTAAAATTACATTGACGGAAGATTACCGCATATTTAATTTTTGCCGCACCCAGTCACTTAAGAACATTATACATGATTTTTTTGGCAAAAGACAAGTCATCGGCTTCGTAAGCCTATTCTTTCCTTAAAGAACCTGCATTATTTGAGGAAAAGACAAGCAGAAGCTATGTTGCAATCCTTAACATTTCCGCTTATTTCACAGCATTTCCCTGTATGAGATTTAACCGCCAGCTTACAGTTTTAATACAAAAAACAAGAAGCCGTTTCCCCACGCGGGAAGCCGGCTTCTTGCTGCAATGCTTATTCAAGAGATTTGACCTTCTAATTCAGCAGCGCTTTAATGAACTCGGCCTCATCTTCGCTCGGTCCCACCAGTGGTAGACGCACGGATCCGACAGGAATCCCCCGCAGTTCCAGTGCATACTTAACAGCCGAAGGGTTCGGCAGCGGCTGCGGGCATTCAAACAACCCTTTGAATACAGGGAACAATTGGCGGTGAAGCTCGCCGGCCCGGTACACATTGCCGGAGATAAAGGCTTCGATCATTTCCGACATCTCAACTCCCACCACATGGCTGGCTACGCTAATAATGCCGTGACCGCCGACGGCAAGTGTTGCCAGTCCCGCAGAATCATCCCCTGAGTATACGTGGAAATCATCCGCACAAGCCGAAGCGATCAGAGTAATCTGATCGACTGAGGCACATTCCTTGGTCGCCACAATATTGGGGATTTCAGCAAGTCTTAGTGTCGTCGCCACACTCATGCTTACGCTGGTACGGCTAGGAACATTGTAAAGAATACAGGGCAAGGTTGTTTCCGCAGCGATCGCCGAGAAGTGCCGGTACAGCCCCTCCTGGTTTGGCTTATTGTAATAAGGAACGACGAGAAGAACACCATCTACTCCGATTTTCTCCGCTTCCTTCGTAAGATGTATGGAATTCTTCGTGCTGTTGCTGCCCGTTCCGGCAATGATTTTACAGCGTCCGTCCGCTTTCTCCAGAACGTAGGAAAAAAGCCGGAGCTTCTCCTCCTCGCTAAGTGTGGGCGATTCTCCGGTGGTACCACAGACTACCAGCGCTTCGGATTTCTGTTCCTCAATCAAATAGTCAACAAGGCGTGAAGTTGCTTCCCAGTTGATTTCTCCATCCCCGTCAAAAGGGGTTACCATCGCGGTTATTAATCTTCCGAAATCCACTTTGAATTCCTCCTTGTCAGCGGTGCAATTCAAACTTGGCATGCAATGCGCGCAGCGACTGCACCATATCTTCCTTCTTCACCAGTACCCAGATTGTTGTATTGGAATCGGCAGACTGTAAAATCTGAATGTTCTGCGAGGTTAACGCCTCAACAATGCGCGCCATAATCCCCGGCACGCCGTTAATGCCTCCGCCGATTACCGAGACCTTGGCGCAGCCGGACAAGCTCTTGGGACGAAGCCCCAACTCTTGCAGCGCAGCGATTGCCTGCTCCGATTTGTCATCGTTCACAGTATACAGCGCCTCCGAAGGCGTTACATTGATAAAGTCCACACTGATTTCATTGTCGGCCATGCTTTTGAAGATTTGCAGCTGTACTCCGGTACCGTTGCCGTCCGGACACTCCACAGAGATCTGTGTAATATTGCTGACATAAGCAATCCCCGTAACATAACGGTCCACTACCCCGTGTGAAACATCGCTGAATCCTTCAGGATGGGTGACAAGTGTACCTTCGGCTTCCGAGAACGTTGAGCGCACACGTACAGGAATCTGGGCCTGCATGGCAATTTCCACCGCACGGGGATGTATAACTTTAGCCCCTTGGTAGGCCATGTTGCAGATTTCTGTATAGCTGACATAGGTCAGTTGCTTCGCATCCTCGACAATCCGCGGATCGGCTGTAAGAATCCCGTCCACATCTGTGTAAATATCGACCATATCCGCACGGAGCGCTGCACCAAGCGCAGTTGCCGAGGTATCGCTTCCCCCGCGTCCAAGGGTCGTAAAATCACCGGCTTCGGTCTGACCCTGAAACCCGGTTACTATAACTACTTTATGCTCTCGCAATTCCCGTAGAATGCGTTCGGTCTGCACATCAAGAATTCTTGCGTTGCCGTAGTTGTTGTCGGTAAGGAAGCCAGCCTGTGCGCCTGTAAGCACCGTAGAGCGGATGCCCTCCTGCTCCAGCAGACCACACAGTGTAGTGGCAGAGATTATTTCTCCGCAGCACATCAAGAGATCTTTCTCCCGGTCCGGCAGGGAATTCCCGTTCTGCACTGCCCAGTCAAGCAGCGTGTCGGTTGCGTAAGGCTCCCCTTTGCGTCCCATAGCGGAGACGACAATAACCAGATCAAAGCCGCTGGCCATCTCCCGTTTGACGTGGCGGATGACATGCTCCCTCGCTGCCGGTGTGGACAATGAGGTTCCGCCGAACTTTTGCACCAAAATACCCATTTATAATTCCTCCATTACTTCTCTAAGCAAGCATGCGTTATATGCACTGAAGAACTGTTTCTATCCAAGGAACGGCTCATGTGCGCAAGATCTTTACTTTGAAATGCTGAATATTGGTCAAACCTTCCTCTTAGCAGATTGAAGCGGATTGAAAGTAATAATATAACCTACTCATTTATAAGCCAATTCATTTATTGTCCGCTGTGCGCAATGTCTCGTCCGATATCGACTGCACCAACGCATTAGCCATAATCATCCCTGCGCTTTTTGGGGCAACTATTCCAGGCAGACCTGGAGCCAGCATCGCCTTGATTCCATGCTTCTCCGCATAGCGGAAATCGCATCCGCCCGGGTCGGAGGCCAGATCGATAATTACACAGTGCTTCTGAAGACGTGAAAGTACCTGCGCGGTTATAATCATGCCCGGTACGGTATTAAAGATGAGATCAGCCTCCGGCACATGCAGCAGCAGTTCTCCGGTCATAAATGGCTTCCAGCCCATCTCTTCCGCACGTGCGTAATGCTCTTGCCTCCTGACGCCTATCTTTACTCTGGCACCGAGTCCCTGCAATACCTTTGCCATTGTAAATCCGGTTCTGCCCATGCCGAGCACCATCGAAGAGGAGCCGTGAATTGTAAAATCGGTATTCTGGATAGCCATAACCAGTGCACCCTCTGCTGTTGGGATGGAGTTGTAAATCGCCACATCGTCCCGGTTCAGCAGTTCCACGAGCTTAATCGAATGTCTGGCGCACAGGTTGCGCAAATAACTTTTGGCTACACCGGCATACACTGTGCAGTTCGGCGGCAACGCCGCGATATGTTCGTCAAGCAGCTGTAGGCGATCCGAGGAAAATACGGCATTAATATTTCCTTCCTCGTCACATCCCACCGTAGGCAGCACCAGCACATCCGCGCTGCTGAGCAGTCCGGCCGAAAGCTGAATCATGTTCACTTCCGGACTTGGAGTTTCCCACTTATCAAACCCGGCGGCGCTTACCGTCGCATCCATCTCTACGCATTTACTAATGACCTCCAGCTGTCTTGCGTCCCCGCCCAGGAACACGATCCTGATGCCAGTAAACATAAGGATGACGCTCCTTTCTAATTGCACGGGACCTGCCCAAATCAAGTAATGACAATAGATGCGGCCAGGTCCAACCTTTGGAATGCTAAAAAAGAGCTGAACCGCCCTCAGAATGAGGGCGGCAAAAGTGAAGCCTATGTTCGAGCATGATTACTATATCGAAACATGCTAATTATGCTGAATGAAACCGTTCGATAATCATCGGCTGCAGCTGATTGCCCTGCAAAGCTGCGTAGCAGGCCTCGGGTATGAGATCCATACGCGCTACAAGCGAGTTGGGCTTGCCTACAGGATTATCCTGGCCGAACGGCACAAAATAAATATGTTTGGCTACCAAAAGCTTTGCAATATTCGCCGCATTCAGGCCAAGGCCGTCATTCGTGGAGATGGCCAGCACTAGCGGCCGACCGTTACGCATCTGGGACTTTGCTGCCATCAGTACGGGGCTGTCTGTCATGGCGTTGGCCAATTTGCTCGTCGTATTCCCCGTGCAAGGGGCGATCGTCAGAACGTCCAGCAGCTTGGAAGGACCCAGCGGTTCCGCTTCAACAATTGTAGAAATGATATCATTCCCTGTTATATCTTTCAACTGTTTTAACCAATTTTCCGATGTGCCGAAGCGGGTATCCGTGTTCAGCACCGATGCGGAAACAATCGGTACCACATTTGCACCGTCGTCCATAAAGCGCTGAATCTGCGGCATCACTTCGGCAAACGTGCAATGTGAACCGGTAATTGCATAACCTACTGTTTTACCATGCCAATCCATTTATTCGTCCCCCCTGATTGAAGTCTCGTCAGATATCGACTGTACCAGCGCACTACCCATAATAATTCCGGCGCTCTTGGGGGCAACGATCCCGGGCAATCCCGGAGCCAGCATCGCTTTAATCCCGCGCTTCTCCGCATAGCGGAAATCACATCCGCCCGGTGCGGAGGCCAAATCAATAATTACGCAGTGCCTCTGAAGCCGGGATAGTACCTGCGCGGTAATAATCATGCTTGGGATGGTATTGAAGATTAGATCAACATCCGGCACATGAAGCAGCAGCTCACCTGTCATAAAAGGCTTCCAGCCCATCTCTTCCGCCCGCGCATAATGCTCCTGTCTTCTTACCCCCACCTTTACGCTGGAGCCGAGCCCTTGAAGCGCCCGCGCCATCGTAAACCCGGTTCTTCCCATTCCGAGTACCATCGATGTAGAACCATGAATAGTAAAATCGGTATTCTGAATGGCCATAACCAGCGCGCCTTCTGCTGTAGGGATGGAGTTGTATATCGCCACATCGTCCCGGTTCAGCAGTTCCACCAGCTTTAGTGAATGTCTGGCGCACAGACTGCGCAAGTAGCTTTTGGCCATACCGGTATACACCGTGGATCGGGACGGCATCGCAGCGATGTGCTCATCCAGCAGCTGCAGACGGTGAGAGGAGAACAGCGCATTGATATTCCCTTCATCATCACAACCAACTGTTGGCAGTACCAGCACATCCGCATTGCCTAAGAGCTCTGCCGACAGCTCTTCGAGGTTCACCCCCGGGCTAGGGGATTCCCACTTATCGAATCCGGCAGCACTTACCGTCGCATCCATTTCCACACATTTCCGAATCACTTCAATCTGTCTCGCGTCCCCGCCCAGGAACACGATCCTGATGCCAGTAAGCATAGGGATGACGCTCCTTTCCACATACACTATCGACTATAAATCATCTTATGCCGGGGGCCGCCCATGGGTGAAGAGCAGAGAAGAAATACAGGGGAAACTGATAAATGGATTGACTCAATTTAAGGTCAATTCAACAAAAAAAGCCTGCGGAGGAGGCCTTTACAGGCTACATCCGCAAGCTCCAGGTATGAGTAAAACAATAAATTCCGCCTGCTATTTGCCCGTATGGCCAAAGCCTCCGGCGCCGCGTTGTGTCTCGGACAGCTCGTCCACTTCCACCATGTTCACGGACGGCACGGCCTGGAACACCATTTGGGCAATCCGCTCATTGCGTGCGATGGCAAACGGCTCCTGACCCAGGTTAATCAGTAAAACTTTAATTTCACCACGGTAGTCGGCATCAATCGTCCCCGGGGTATTCAGGCAGGTAATGCCGTGCTTTAGAGCAAGGCCGCTGCGCGGACGGATCTGCGCCTCCAGCCCGTCAGGCATCGCCAGTGAGATTCCCGTAGGGATCAGGGCGCGCTCGCCCGGAGCAAGCACAACCTCACCGTCCACAGACGCATACAGGTCATAGCCGGAAGCCTGTTCCGACATTTTGCGGGGCAGCAGCACATCCTCGTTGCCGGGCAGTTTGTTAATTTGAACGTAATAAGACAAGATCATCTCTCCTAACATTAGCAATAGCTTTATCAGAGGAGCCGACCATCGCTAATGCGAGGGGCTCAGCAAACATGTGGTCCAGTAATCGATTGATATCATCCATGGTGACGAGTCCGATTTTGGTGATCATTTCGTCAAGTGTATCATGTCTTCCAAGCATCAGCTCATTTTTGCCAATCCGGTTCATCCGGCTGCTGGTGCTCTCCAGGCTGAGGATCAGGCTTCCCTTGAGCTGCTCCTTGCCTTTTCTCAGCTCATCTTCGCTCAGACCGTTAACGGCAAGATCATGCATCATTTCCTTGATCAGCTCCGTCACCTCTTTGGTCTGCTTCGGCGCAGTGCCGGCATAGACGGTAAACAGGCCGCTGTCTGCCTGGGAGCTGTGATAGGAGTAGACGGAATAGGCTAACCCGCGTTTTTCGCGAATCTCTTGGAACATTCGGGAGCTCATCCCGCCGCCGATAGCATTATTCAGCAGCACCATGGCATATTGCAGCGGTCCGCCGCTTTCTACGCCCGGGAGGGAGAGGCAAATATGGTTTTGCTCCGTCTTCTTGCGGTGAAACAGCAGTTCGCCATGGAAATCAGGAGCTGTCAAAGGCGCCGATTCACCATGGTTATCGAATGATCCGAAATGGGCCTCCAACAGGTCAACCAGTCCGTCATTGATATTGCCTGCTACGCTGATTACCGTATTCTCAATGGTATACTGCTGTTTCATATACGCGTGGAGATCATCGGCCGTCATGTCCGCCAGCCGTTCCTTCAAGCCCAGAATGGAATAAGCCAGCGGATGCTCGCCGTACGCCGCAGCGCACATCAGATCATGCACCAGATCATCCGGCGTATCCTCGCACATGGCGATTTCCTCCAGGATGACATTTTTCTCCTTGGCCAGCTCTTCGGCATCAATCCGCGAGCGGAAAAACATATCGGACAGCACATCCACGGCTATCGGCAGATGCTCATCCAATACTTTTGCATAATAACATGTATATTCCTTCGAGGTAAATGCGTTGACGTTGCCGCCAATCGCATCAAACTGCTCGGCAATATCTTTGGCACTGAACCGGTCGGTGCCTTTAAAAAGCATGTGTTCGATAAAATGGGAAATCCCGTTATTCAGCGGGTTCTCATTGCGGGAGCCATTCTTGACCCAGATTCCAAAGGAAACGGAGCGTCCGGTAGGAATTTTCTCCGTAACCACCCGCAGGCCGTTCGATAATACTATTTTTTCCACTTCTACGTCCTCCTGGCATAGCCCTGTATCTATCTTTGTATTTGTTACGCGCGACTCTTATCCTACCAGAAATTAACCGCTCACTCAACTTCTGAAGGGGCCAGCCGCTCCGCTGACAGTGTTTCACTGACCGTACCCAGCTGAAGACCTTTAGCTTTAATCCCCCGGATCATGCCTCTCAGCGCTTTGGAAGAGGAAGCCGTCGGATGCATCAATATCAATGTACCCGGCTCGGACTGGCTGCTGATTTTGGCGACAACGGATTCTGGAGAAGGGTTGCGCCAATCGACGGTATCCAGTGTCCACAGCACCGTTTTCAGCCCCAATGAGGCGGCGATATCCACTGTTTCCTGATCAAAATCACCGGACGGAGGCGCAAACCAGGTATTGGTTACTCCAAGACTCTCTTTCAGCAGACTCTTTGTTTTCTCAATCTCGGCGGTCGCCCGGGCCCGGCTTAAAGTGCTCATATCGGGATGGGTATACGCATGATTCTCCATCTCATGCCCGCGTTTCAGCATTTCGGCCGCAAGCTCCCGGTTATGGCTAAGCCAGCTTCCATCCAGAAAAAAGGTCACCTTTACCTTTTCCTCATCCAAAATGTTAAGCATCGGTATAATGAATTGATTGCCCCATGCTACATTGATCATCAGCGAGACCATAGGCTTGGCGGGATTGCCCCGGTAAATCGGGTGAGCACCCAGATCATTCAGTGACACCTTCGGCGGGATTTGCCGGTACACCCATTTCAGGCCCTCTCCCGGCCCCTGCAGCAGTGTATTACGGTACGTGGCCTCTACATCAACCTCAAGGCCATTATAACCCGGAATTGCCTTCCACACCCGGTCCACGGCAGCATCCACCGGTGTGGCATTCAGCTTAGCCGCTTTGCTCTCAATCAAAGAACGCAGCTCTTGGTCACGCTCTTTCGGAATGTTACTCCACACAGCCAGTCCATCCTGCGGCTTAAGCTCAGCCAGCATTTCCTTCACCGGTCCGTATGTACTGCCAAGACCGATTACCACAGCAATACAGGCAAGCACAAGCGCTGCTTTTTCCGTCTTCATGACGCCTTTCCTCCCCGGCAGAAACGTCTCACGCTCGTCCCGCACAGGGTGCTAGGACGCTTTGTCCCAGCCTATGTAGGTTTGGAGAAGAATATGCATACAGCTTGCACTTGAAGCAAATTAAAATAACCCCACAAAGTGGGGCCCGGGCTGCAAAGATAATCCAGATACATCGTTATATCAAGTGGAAACAACTTCGCCGTCCTTAAAAGGAAGGTATCCGTTTCAGCGAGAAATATAAGGATAATTTATAGCGTGAAGCATATAAATTCCTATATTTTTAAAAAAGAGCCAGAATGCATACGCTTCTGTCTCTTCTCAATTATACAATTGACGCTTTTGCCAAAAGGGTGAGTCCGGCTTACGCCTTTGCTCCGCTTTCCGAAGTCAATACCGCTTTGCGCGATAGATTCACACGGCCCTGCTGGTCAATTTCGGTAACTTTTACAGTGATGGTGTCGCCGATGGCAACTACATCTTCCACCTTGGCTACGCGCTCAGTGGAGAGCTGGGAAATATGCACCAATCCGTCTTTACCCGGAATCAGTTCAACAAATGCGCCGAACTTCTCGATACGTCTAACGGTACCCACATAAATTTCGCCGACCTGCACTTCACGCACAATGCCTTCGATAATGCCGCGGGCTTTCTGAATCATTTCTTCGTCCGAAGATCCGATAAAGACACGGCCATCCTGTTCGATGTCGATCTTCACGCCGGTTTCTTCAATGATTTTATTGATAATCTTACCACCTGCACCGATAACATCACGGATCTTGTCCGGATTGATATTGATGATAATGATCTTAGGAGCGTATTTGGACAAGCTTGGTCTAGGCTCGGAGATAGCCTCCATCATTTTGCCCAAGATGAACATACGTCCTTCTTTAGCCTGCTGCAAAGCATCCTGCAGGATTTTACGGTCGATGCCGTCGATTTTGATATCCATCTGGATCGCCGTTACACCTTCAGCCGTACCTGCTACCTTGAAGTCCATATCGCCAAGATGATCTTCCATTCCTTGAATGTCCGTTAAGATCGAGACATGCTCTCCATCTTTAATCAGACCCATTGCTACTCCCGCTACAGGGGCTTTGATCGGCACACCCGCATCCATCATTGCCAAAATGCTCGCGCAGATACTTGCCTGGGAAGTAGATCCGTTGGATTCAATCGCTTCAGATACCAAACGGATGGTGTACGGGAATTCGGTTTCACTAGGAATGACTTTGGACAACGCGCGTTCTCCAAGGGCTCCGTGGCCAATCTCGCGACGTCCCGGTGCTCTAAGCGGACGTGCCTCCCCTACGCTGAACGGAGGGAAATTGTAGTGATGCATAAACCGTTTGGTTTCTGCCGGATCAATACCGTCAAGAATCTGTACATCACCCAGTGCACCCAGTGTACATACGCTAAGGATTTGTGTTTGTCCACGGGTGAACAGTCCGGATCCGTGCGTACGCGGAAGCAGAGAAGTATCGCATTCAATCGGACGGATTTCATCCAGCTTGCGGCCATCCGGGCGAACCTTATCATGTGTAATCAAACGTCTGACTTCATCCTTCACGATATCATGCAGGACTTCCTTCACATCTTTAAGAAGTTCAGGTGTCTCTATGTATTTCTCTACGAAATACTCCACCGTTTCATTGTTGACCAAGTCGATGGCATCCTGACGGGCATGCTTCTCGGCAATTTTCACGGCATCTACGAGACGGCTTTCCGCATAAGCGCGAACCTCTGTGTTGACATCAGCGTTAACCGCATGCAGCTTCACAGCCATCTTCTCTTTGCCGGCAACTGCTACCAGCTGCTCAATTGTTGCTACGATCTTGCGGACTTCATCATGACCGAACATGATGGCTTCCAGCATTACATCTTCCGGCACTTCATTGGCTTCCGCTTCCACCATCATGATGGCGTCTTTAGTTCCCGCTACCACCACGTAGATGTCACTTGCCGCCTGCTGTGCAACGTCAGGATTAATGATGAATTGACCGTCAATGCGGCCGACAGCCACACCGCCGATAGGACCATTGAAAGGAACATCGGAAATACTGAGTGCTGCGGAAGTACCGATCATAGCAGCAATATCCGGCGCACAATCCTGATCCACGCTCATAACCATATTCAATACTTGCACGTCATTGCGGAATCCTTCCGGAAACAGCGGACGAATCGGACGGTCAGTCAGACGGCTGGACAAAATAGCCTTCTCACTTGGTCTGCCTTCGCGTTTAATAAATCCGCCCGGGATTTTACCCACTGCGTATAATCTTTCTTCATAGTTAACCGTAAGCGGGAAAAAATCCAGATCTTTAGGTTCGCTTGACGCTGTAACCGTACACAATACAGCAGTATCTCCGTAACGAACCATTACGGCTGCGTTCGCTTGTTTGGCCAGACGGCCTGTTTCCAGCACAAGGCGTCTTCCGCCAAGCTGCATTTCTACACGTTGTTCCATAAAATCCCTCCTTGAATGGTAGTAGACCCGCTGTACATTATCGCAGGTTCAATGATTGTCATTGGTGAAACGGATGTCTTGATCACTTTGGGGTCAAGGGCCGGTTCTCTATGTTTTATACAAGCAAAAACGGCTTGTCCTCCATAAGAGGTAAAATAGCCGTTTTTGCGAATAAGTTAAGCTTGCCTAATTGTAAAAGTTTTCCCTAAATTTTCAAAAAGCAACCCGGCTGTCCCGCTGTCGCTCCGAGAAGGACATACGGTATACAACCAGGCTGCTTTAAGGGTAATCTTATGGAAAATTAACGACGCAATCCCAGTTTTTCGATCAGGGCGCTGTAACGTCTGATGTCTTTGTTCTTCAAATACGCCAGCAGTTTACGACGTTGTCCAACCATCTTCAGCAATCCGCGACGGGAATGATGATCCTTCTTGTGCGTACGCAAGTGGTCAGTCAAATTAACGATGTTCTCCGTAAGGATAGCAACTTGCACCTCAGGGGATCCAGTATCGGATTCATGAGTTTTGTGCTCGTCGATCAATTGGTGTTTACGTTCTTGAGTCAATGCCATCCTGTTCACCTCCTTCATTATAATCGCCAGTAGCCTCGTCACCGTCGGTGAGAACGAGCAACCAAGCTATGGTTATGATGCTGTTTTTCCAGCAACGTTAATCAGTATAGCATTATCGGAAAGAAAAGTAAACGGCTTGTCCCGTGCAGATTAAGAATGATAGCCCAGCAGCTCTTTGGCCGTTTCGGCATCTGCAGCAATCTGTGAAATCAGGGCATCAATCGACTCAAACTTACGCTCAGGCCGGATAAAGGAGACCAGTTCTACCTTAAGTTCCTCTTCATAGATGTCTCCTGCAAAATCAAACAGATGCACCTCAAAGCTCGGGGCAATCATCCCCTCATGGAACGTAGGCTTCACGCCGACATTCATTACGCCGTACAGGACGTCTTCCTTATAAAAGACCCGCACTGCATACACCCCTTTAGCCGGGATGACATAACGGTCTTCCAGCTGAAGATTTGCAGTCGGAAAACCAATCGTGCGGCCTCTCTTCTCCCCGTGCCCTACAACTCCGCGCAGATGATAGCAGCGCCCAAACCATGCGTTGGCCAGGGTTAGATCTCCGTTCTGGAGGCTCTTTCGAATGCCGGAGCTGCTTACCTTCTCTCCTTCAAGCAGAAAAGGAGGCACTGTCTCCACATTCATCACACCGTTCCCCAGCTCACGGAGCATATCGGCATCCCCTTCGCCCATGTAGCCAAAGCGGAAATCGAAGCCGATAACTGCAGTTACAATATGCAGCGGCAGCAGCATTACAGAGACAAAATCCTGCGGGCTAACCCGGGACAGCTGCTCATTAAATTCAATTATATACAAAATATCGACCCCCATGCCGGCAAGCAGTTCCTGCTTGTCCTTCGCCGGGGTCAAATATCCATCATAGTCACCTTTGCCCATTACATCCTTGGGATGAGGATGAAAGGTCATGACTGCTGCCGGTACGCCTTGTTTACGGGCCAGAGCTACAGCGGAAGTAATGACGCTGGCATGTCCGCGGTGCAGTCCGTCAAACTGGCCCAGGGCAGTCACTTGCGGCTGCGCCCACTGCGCTGCGGTCTCCGCTGGCATTGGATAACTTAAGGTTACGGTTCTCACGCTGTTTCTCACCTACAATTCACTAATAAAATTAATATTATGCTTGTGCGAATACCTTTACAGGGGCTATTGCTCCTGTGTCATCCAATTCATAAATGCCCAGGAACACTCCCTGTAGATCATACAGCCGAAAATGTCCGGCCTGCTTTACTTCAGGTGCTACGTAACGTGTTGAAAGGCGCTGCCCCTGCAGGGCGGCCTTCCTCTTCTCATCCATTACCGAATGCCGGGACAGATGAGAAATCGCTTCATCCGCCGCGATCAGATGTTCATCGAGTGTGCCTGCTTCTTTATGCTCGGCAATTTGCTCAAGAGTTAGACAGTGACTGGCAGATATCCCTGCGGACATCGTCCGTTCCAGCTTGACCATCACACCGGGCACTCCAAGCGCCCGGCCGATATCTACGCAAAGCGTACGGATGTATGTACCCTTGGAACACAGCACACGGAAGGTAATATCGGGATAATTGCCGCTGTACACCATATCCGTCATCTCAATTTCGTAAATCTCCACTTCACGGCTCTTGCGCTCTACAGTCTTGCCTTCTCTAGCCAGCTCATAGAGGCGTTTGCCTTCCACTTTCACCGCCGAGTACATCGGGGGAACCTGAGAGATTACTCCTTTAAAGGAGTTCAGTACCGCCAGAACCTCTTCCTCGGTAACTTTCACTTCATCTACAGTTTCCGTAATGGTTCCGGTTAAGTCTTCGGTATCGCTTGCCATACCTAGTCTCAGTGTGGCCACATATTCCTTAGGCAGCTCCTGGATATACTCCACAACCCGGGTTGCCCTTCCAAGACAAAGCGGCAATACGCCTGTCACTTGAGGATCCAGAGTTCCGGTGTGTCCGATACGCTTCATGCCAAGAATCCGCCGGGCTTTGGCTACAACATCATGTGAAGTGTACCCTGCTGGCTTAAAAACAGCCAAAACACCTGTAAGCTCACTCATAAAAGACGTCTGACCTCCTCCAGCACCCGTGGTATTGCCTGCTCCAGCGTCCCCTCAACCCGGGCACCTGCTGCGCGGGTATGTCCGCCGCCTCCGAAGACTTGAGCCAGCGCCGCGACATCGACCTTGCCGGCCGAACGCAGGCTGACCTTCACAGCAGTCTCATCGATGACCTTGAACAGCATGCCGACCTCCACACCGCGAATATTACGCGGATAATTAACAATGCCTTCAAGATCCTCATTGGCGGCATTACATTCGAGCATATCCTGTGGTGTTACATAAACCCAGGCAACATCGCCCTGCGGAGTTAATTGCAAAGTGTTCAGTGCCCGATTCAGCACCTTCACCTGAGCTAATGTCATTTCCTCCAGCAACGTCTCCGCCAGCTCGGGACCGTTAACTCCCAGTGCCAGCAGCTCAGAGACAGCCGCCATCACTTTAGGTGAGGTATTCGTGTAGCGAAAGCCGCCTGTATCGGTCAGCAATCCTGTATAGATTGCTGTAGCAATATCTATATCCCATTCCACCTCAAACGTCTTCAGCAGGTCGAACAAAATTTCTGCAGTCGCAGCAGCGTCCGGCTTAATCAGCGTAACGAATCCGTAACCGTTATTGGTGGGATGATGGTCAATGTTTGCGATAAGGGCATCCTGAGCAAAAAAGCGCTGGGTCAGCCCCACACGCTGAAAATCTGCACAATCGACGCAAATGACATTACTGTACGTCCGGGGCAATTCACCGTCCGCCAGATTGACAATCTCATCGGCATGCCATAAATATTCCATCCGTTTGGGAATCGGGCCTTCATTCAGCATAGTATATTTTTTGCCCAGACATGAGAGAAGCCAGCCCACCGCGAGGGTGGAGCTGACTGCATCTCCGTCCGGCTGAACATGCGACACTACAAGATAATCGTCGTGTTCCAGCAGAAACTTACGGGTCTGCTGGAGACTTTGTTCATAGCTCTGCATTCGCCGTCTCCTTTATGTTTCCTAACTTTCTTCGTTCTTGCCGATCTCGCCGAGCAGCTTCTCAATATGACTTCCGTAAGCAACGGATTCGTCTATCTTGAAGATCAGCTCAGGCGTGTGGCGCAGGCGGATCGCCTTGCCAAGCTCGGAGCGGAGAAAGCCATTGGCTTTCTCAATCGCTTTTAGCGAATCGCTCTTCTGCTCTTCGTCTCCGAACACGCTCAGGTATACCTTGGCCTGCGAGAGATCGTTCGTTACATCTACCCCGGTTACTGTTACGAACCCGATGCGCGGGTCCTTCAGTCCGCTTTGGATAAGCTGGCTCAGCTCTTTCTTGATCTGTTCGCCAACCCGTCCCGCTCTGATTTTAGACATCTATATTCACCTCTTCGCTTAGCGCTCTACCGTTTCCATAATGAACGCTTCGATAATGTCGCCCTCTTGGACGTCATTATAGCGTTCCAAAGTTATGCCGCATTCATAACCCTGCGCCACTTCTTTGGCATCATCTTTGAAACGTTTTAAGGTGTCGATCTTGCCTTGGAAGACAACGATACCGCTGCGGATCAAGCGCATTTCGGCATTGCGGGCAATTTTGCCTGAAGTAACCATACAACCTGCAATGGTACCCACTTTGCTGATTTTGAAGACGTTGCGCACTTCTGCATGACCGATAACATTCTCTTTATAGATGGGATCAAGCATCCCTTTCATCGCACTTTCAATTTCCTCAATTACGTTGTAGATGATGTTGTGCAGACGAACATCCACTTTTTCTTGCTCGGCAGCCGCTTTCGTCTGGGCATCCGGACGAACATTGAAGCCGATAACAATAGCATTGGATGCAGCAGCAAGTGTGATATCAGATTCCGTAATGGCACCTGCACCGCTGTGAATGATCTTCACGCGTACACCTTCGACTTCGATCTTGGCCAAAGAGCCCTTCAGCGCTTCAACCGATCCCTGCACGTCCGCTTTAATGATTACGTTCAGGTCTTTGATCTCGCCATCCTTGATGTGCTTGAACAGGTCATCCAAGGTTACACGGGTATTCGTGTTCAGCTCGGATTGGCGCTGGGTTGTAGAACGTCTGTCCGCGATAGCACGGGCTTTACGCTCATCTTCAAAGGCCATAAACGGATCGCCTGCCTGAGGCACCTCAGTCAAACCGGTAATTTCCACTGGTGTGGAAGGACCTGCTTCCTTGATCTTGCGTCCTTTGTCATTAACCATGGCGCGTACGCGTCCGAAGCAGTTACCTGCTACAAAGGCGTCCCCGACTTTCAGCGTACCGTTCTGCACGAGAATACGGGCAACCGGTCCACGGTTCTTGTCAAGCTCAGCTTCGATTACAGTACCGCGTGCCCGTTTGTCCGGGTTAGCCTTGTACTCATTCACTTCAGCAACGAGCAGGATCATTTCCAGCAGTTCTTCCAGGTTGATGCGCTGTTTGGCGGACAGGTTAACGAAGATGGTATCTCCGCCCCACTCTTCCGGAACCAGCTCATAGCTTGTAAGCTCCTGCTTTACCTTATCAGGGTCTGCACCCGGCTTGTCGATTTTGTTGACTGCAACGATAATCGGAAGACCTGCAGCTTTTGCATGGTTGATGGCTTCAACCGTCTGAGGCATTACACCGTCATCGGCAGCAACTACAATAATCGTCATATCTGTTACTTGGGCACCACGAGCACGCATCGCAGTGAACGCTTCGTGACCCGGTGTATCCAGGAATGTGATTTTCTTGTGGTTGATTTCAACTTGATAAGCACCGATATGCTGAGTAATTCCGCCAGCTTCGCCGCCAGTTACGTTCGTGGAACGAATGGCATCTAGCAGTGTTGTTTTACCATGGTCAACGTGACCCATGATCGTTACTACCGGAGGACGAGCCTGAAGATCCTCTTCAGAGTCGTTCTCTTCAACGGTCTCGAAGCTGTCTTCATCCACTGGAATCTTCACTTCAACTTCTACGCCGAACTCACCGGCCAGCAGCAGAATAGTGTCAATATCAAGTTCCTGGTTGATGGTTGCCATAACACCCATCGAGATCAGCTTCTTAATCACTTCAGAAGCATCCTTATGAAGCAGCTTCGCAGTTTCACCAACGGTCATGCTGCCGCGTACGATAATTTTCTTCGGTGTGTTGTCAATCTTCTCGCGGCGTTCCATTGACTGGTTTCTGCCACGGTTGTTCTTGCCGCCACGGCCGCGGTAGTTGCCGCCTTTGCCGTCTTCAAAACGCTTTTGGCCGCTGTTGTTGTTCGGTCTGCCGCCTGTAGTGTTTCTCTTAGCGCCTCTGTCACCGCCACCGCCGCGGGAGAAGTCTCCGCCGGTGCCGCCGCCTTGAGCTTGCGGACGGTTCTCGCCAGTGCGTGGTGCACCGCCTTGAGCTTGCGGGCGGCTGCCAGTGGAGCCGCCTTGCGGACGGTTGCCGCCAGTCGAGCTGCCTTGCGGACGGTTACCGCCGGTCGAGCTGCCTTGCGGACGGCTGCCGCCGGTCGAGCTGCCTTGCGGACGGTTGCCGCCGGTCGAGCTGCCCTGCGGACGGCTGCCGCCAGTCGAGCTGCCTTGCGGGCGGCTGCCGCCGGTCGAGCTGCCTTGCGGACGGCTGCCGCTAGTAGAGCTGCCTTGCGGGCGGCTGCTGCTAGTGGAGCTGCCTTGCGGGCGGCTGCCAGTGGAGCTGCCCTGAGGGCGGGAATTTTGAGTGGAGCCTGTTGTTGTTCTGCGGGAATCTTGTCCGCTTTGGGGCCTTGGGGACGTCGTCGATTGGTTGTTGTTTTGGTTACTGTTCATACCTACCTGCTTTTCCGGTTGATTTTTGTTGGCATTCTGAGCACTTTGAGGTTCGGCTGTTACCGAGCCGGTAGTTACCGGACGGCTGCTGGTGCCGGGATCCCGCTTGGCTGCAGCGTTTGACTTAATATCCTTGAAGAACTGTTCTACTTTGGTCACAGAGCCATTCTCCATGACACTCATATGATTATTCACAGGGACATCCAAACGCTTCAGAATTGTAATAATTTCTTTACTGCTCATGTTCAGAGACTTCGCGTATTCATACACGCGCAGTTTATCTTTATTGTCTTCTTTAGTCAATAACTCCACCTCCGACAGTATCTCCGAGTTGCTTGGAGATCATTTCCGCGAATCCTTTATCCGTAACGGCCAGCACAACGCGCTGGTCTTTACCAATACTTGCACCGAGTTCATCCCGGTGAAATGCGATTACTAGTGGAATATCGTAGGTTCCGCATTTATCACGGAACTTTTTTTGGGTATTATCTGAAGCGTCACCCGCCAGAACGACCAGCTTCGCCTCTGAAGACCGTACCGCTTTAAGCACGGCCTCATCGCCGGTGACAATCTTGCCTGCTCTCATCGCAAGCCCTAAATAAGAAAGTGCCTTACTCATCGTCCTCACTATCCTTTGCTGCCAAAAATTGCTCCTCCACGGATGCAAAATCCCGGGCAAGCTGGGCATAGATTTCAGGACTCACTTGACATTTTAACGCACGGTCAAGTGCTTTATTCTTTTGTGCCAGTTTAAAGCATTCAAGCTTGCCGCAGATATAAGCGCCCCGGCCTGACTTTTTGCCTGTCAGGTCGATCAGCACTTCGCCCTCGGGCGTTCTAACCACGCGAATCAGCTCTTTTTTGGGCATCATCTCCTGGCTGGCAACGCACTTGCGCAGCGGCACCTTTCTTTGCTTCATCATAAACGCCTCCCCTCTAGTGAGCAGGTTAATTAATCAATGGAGACGGAATCCTGATGCATTTCATCGCTTACCGTTCTAGGTCTGCCGTATTCCTGCTCTGCCTGGGTCTCGCTCTTGATATCAATTTTCCAGCCGGTCAGTTTGGCAGCAAGACGGGCATTCTGCCCCTTGATGCCGATCGCCAGCGACAATTGATAATCAGGCACGATGACACGGGCCATTTTTTCCGCTTCAAAGACTTGAACTTCAAGCACTTTGGACGGGCTGAGCGCGTTGGCCACATATTCCTGTACAGCCTCAGAATAACGGACAATGTCAATTTTCTCGCCGCGCAGCTCTGTGACGATGGTCTGCACGCGTGTGCCTCTTGGGCCTACGCAGGAGCCAACCGGATCCACTTCGGGATTGCGCGAGAAGACCGCAATTTTCGAACGGAAGCCTGCTTCGCGGGCCACAGAACGAATTTCAACCACGCCGTCAAAAATTTCCGGAACCTCCAGCTCGAATAGACGCTTCAACAATCCGGGATGACTGCGGGACAACATAATCTGCGGCCCTTTGGTCGTATTCTCCACCTTGGTGATATAAGCCTTGATGCGCTCGCTTTGCTTGAACTTTTCTCCAGGCATCAGCTCGCTGAGCGGCAGAACCGCTTCGATTTTGCCAAGGTCAACATAGATGTTGCGCATATCCTGGCGCTGTACAAGCCCGGTAACGATATCATCTTCCTTGTCGATAAAAGCGTTATAGATAAGTCCGCGCTCCGCTTCACGAATACGCTGGGTGACTACCTGCTTGGCAGTCTGGGCAGCAATACGGCCGAAATCGCGCGGCGTTACTTCAAGCTCAGCGATATCCTCAAGCTGGAAGTGCGGGTTGATTTCCCGTGCAGCCGGCAGTGAGATTTCGGTCCGGGTATCCAGAACCTCTTCAACAATCAGCTTGCGGGCAAATACCTTGATTACGCCAGTGTTGCGGTTCATGTCCACACGCACGTTTTGCGCCGCATTAAAATTGCGTTTATAGCTGGAGATCAGCGCAGCTTCGATGGCTTCAAACAGCACATCCTTGCTGATGCCTTTCTCCCTCTCCAGTTCATTCATAGCTTCGATAAAATCCATACTCATGAAAATCCGGTCCCCCTTTCAAGACGTTAAAAAATAATGGCCAATCTCGCGCTGGCGACTTTGGCATACGGTACTACATGTTCTTTTTTGCCCGCGGAGATGAGCAGTTCCTCGTTCTCGAATGAGAGCAAACGACCTTCGAATTCTTTGAGTCCCTGAATCGGCTCATAAACTGTCACATACACGTCTTTGCCTACCGCTTTGGCAACATCCGCCGCTTTCTTAAGCGGGCGCTCAGCACCCGGCGAGGAAACCTCAAGGAAATAAGCCTCGGGTATAGGATCATTCTCGTCCAGCTTCGAGCTGAAATATTCGCTGATGGCACCGCAGTCGTCAATATCTATGCCGCCTTCTTTATCTACGAATATGCGCAAAAACCAGTTGGAGCCTTCCTTCACGTATTCAACGTCCACCAGTTCGAAACCATTGTCCTCGAGATAGGACCCGAGCATCTGCTCTACCGTTTGTTTAATTTTGGATTTGGGTGTGCTCAAAAGAAATTAACCTCCACGAACTTGTCTTTTGCTATATACCAAAGATAAAGAGTGGGTTTCCCCACTCTTTACACAACGGACTTATCTCATTATTACCAAAAAAATTATACCATAGTGCATCAGCACTGACAAGTGCTAGCCCTTGACTGCCTCTTTTCAGGCATCCAATTTGTAGTTTAAAACAGGGATAGCTGGTTGCTTTCCGGCAGGCCGCGGAAGCAGCCCATCCCGGTCAGCAGCTCAATTACCGTCTTACTCGCCTTGGACTTCTGCTGAAAATCCTCGATGGAGAGGAACTCTCCGGCATCCTTGGCGGCGGCAATGTTATAGGCGGCATTCTCACCAATTCCCGCGAGTGCAGAGAACGGTGGAATGAGGCTTTTGCCGTCAACGGTAAATTTGTTAGCATCGGAACGGTACAAATCAATATTTTTGAAAGTAAAACCTCGGGCTGTCATCTCAAGCGCCATTTCAAGAATCGGCAGCATCGCTTTTTCCTTTGGAAGCGCCTGGAAGCCCTTCTGTTCAATATCTACAATCTGGCGGGCGATGGCTTCGTAACCCTGGCAGCAAAGTTCAATATCAAAATCAGCCGCCCGCACCGTGAAGTATGTCGCATAATATTCAATAGGATGATACAGCTTGAAGTAGGCGGTACGGACCGCGGAAATAACATAGGCGGCGGCATGCGCCTTCGGGAACATGTACTGGATCTTCAGGCAGGAATCAATGTACCACTGAGGAACCTTGCACTTTTTCATTTCCTCGATCCATTCAGCAGACAGCCCTTTCCCCTTACGTACGCTCTCAGTAATTTTGAAGGCCAGTCCCGCATCCATTCCAGCCTTGTAAATCAGGAACAGCATAATATCATCGCGGCAGCCGATAACTGTCTTGATGTTGCAGGTGTTGTTCTTGATCAGTTCCTGGGCATTGCCGAGCCAAACTCCCGTACCATGCGACAGCCCGGAGATTTGCAGCAAGTCGGCAAAGCTGGAAGGCTTCGACTCCACCAGCATCTGGCGGACAAATTTCGTCCCCATTTCCGGAACTCCGTAGGTAGCCACAGGGGTCCGGATCTGGTCAGGCCTTACTCCAAGCGCATCAGTAGAGTTGAACATGCTCATGACCTTCGGATCGTTCATCGGGATGGTTGTAGGGTCCACTCCTGTTAAATCCTGCAGCATCCGCATCATTGTCGGATCATCGTGGCCCAGAATATCGAGCTTTAGCAGGTTGGCATCAAAGGCGTGATAGTCAAAGTGGGTGGTCTTCCATTCCGCATTGACATCATCTGCCGGGAATTGCACCGGTGTAATATCCTCTATCTCCATATAATCCGGCAAAACGACAATACCGCCGGGATGCTGGCCAGTGCTTCGCTTGACCCCGGTGCAGCCCGCGGTCAGACGTCCCACTTCTGCTCCCCGCCAGCGCTTCTGATGATGTTCCTCATATTTCTTCGTGAATCCGAAGGCTGTTTTCTCCGCCACCGTACCGATGGTGCCGGCACGGAATACGTTGTCCGGACCAAACATTGTTTTGGTAAAGTTATGGGCGTTCGGCTGATATTCACCCGAAAAGTTAAGGTCGATATCGGGAACCTTATCGCCCTTAAAGCCCAGAAACGTTTCAAAGGGGATATCCTGGCCTTCACCCTTGAGCTTGCCGCCACAGTCCGGGCAGACCTTGTCCGGCAGGTCAAAGCCGCTTGGCACGCTGCCGTCGAGGAACCATTCACTATGCCGGCATTCCGGATTTACACATATATAATGAGCTGGCAGCGGATTTACCTCGGAGATTCCGAGGAAGGTGGCAACTACAGACGATCCTACCGAACCACGGGAACCTACGAGGTAGCCATCCTTATTCGACTTTTTCACAAGACGCTCAGAAATCAGATAGTTGGCAGAGAAACCAAATTTAATAATCGGCGCCAGCTCTTTTTCCAGCCGGGCAACGACAACCTCAGGCAATTCCTCACCATAAATTGATTTTGCCGTCTCATAGCAGGTGTTGCGGATTTCGTCATCAGCGCCATCGATAATCGGCGTAAACAGCTGGTCCGGGAACAGGTCATATTCCTCAAAGCGGTCAGCCAGCTCCACCGTATTGGTGACGACAACTTCCATCGCTTTTTCCGCGCCCAGGAATTCGAATTCGGCCAGCATTTCTTCCGTGGTGCGGAAATGGGCATCCGGCTTGCGCTGGTCTTTGAGCGGGCTAAATCCTGTAATCCCGTGGATCGTAATATCGCGGAACAGCTTGTCCCGCGGCTCCAGATAATGCACATTGCCTGTTGCAATGACCGGCTTGTTCAGCTGTTCGCCGATTTCACAAACCTTGCGCACTACGCCCCGCAAATCCTCTGCGCTGGCCACGAATCCCTTGTCCACCAAATGCATGTACATCGTCAGCGGCTGAATCTCCAGAATATCGTAGAACTGGGCAACCTCCATCGCTTCTTCAGTAGACTTATTGAGCACAGCCTCAAAGAACTCTCCCCGTTCGCAGCCGGAAATGACCAGCAGACCGTCCCTGTGCTCTTCGAGCTTGGACTTAGGAATGCAGGGAACGCGCTTGTAATACTCCGTATGCGACATGGATATCAGCTTGTAAAGGTTCTTCTTGCCAGTCGGGTTGAGTGCATAGATGCCGCAGTGAAACGGCCGGGTGTTCGACAAATCATTGCCTACATAATCATTCAGACGGTCAAGCCGGGTCATCCCCTTCATCTTCTCGGCATCAGCCAGCAGACCATTCAGAATACCTCCCAGGGCAATGGTATCATCCACCGCACGGTGATGGCTTTCCAGCAGAACCTTATATTTGTCGGCGAGTGTATTCAGCCGGTGGTTCTTCATGCTCGGATACAACAGACGTGCAAGTTCCAACGTATCCAGGGAAGGATTGGGCAGCACAGGCAGACCCAATTTCACCAGGGAAGCCTGAATGAACCCCATATCAAATCTGGCATTATGGGCAACCAGGATACTGTCGCCTATGAACTCGACGAATTTCTTCAGCACCGGCTCCAAATCAGGAGCGTCCTTAACCATCTCATCAGTAATATTAGTCAGCTGCTGAATATGGTATGGAATTTTCTCATGCGGATTCACGAACGTTGAGTAGCGGTCGATCTCCTGGCCGCCGGTCATTTTAATCGCAGCAAGTTCGGTAATATTATTCCGGGTGATCGACAAACCGGTGGTTTCTATATCGAATACGACATAGGTGGCGGTCTTCAGGTCCAGCGGCTGCGCGTTCTCCACAATATTTACCGAGTCATTCACCACATTGGCCTCGACGCCGTAGATCATTTTGATCTTATGCTTATGTGCAGCATGATTGGCGTCCGGAAAGCTCTGCACAACCCCGTGGTCAGAGACGGCAATTGCCGGGTGCCCCCACTTTGCTGCGGTCTTGACATACGCGTCAATAGGCGCCACTGCGTCCATCGTGCTCATAGTCGTGTGCAAATGGAATTCTACCCGCTTCTGCTTCGCATTATCCTTACGTGCCGGCGGTGCCGATACTTCGTTCAGATCCGATGGAATCATTACCAGCTCCGGAATCTGCATAAAGCGGTCATATTCAACCTTGCCGCGCGCTCTAACCCATTTGCCGTTGGCCAGTTGGCCCATAACCTTCAGATCTTCTTTGGTCTTCGCAAACATCTTCATTTGCAGAGAATCAGTAAAGTCTGTGATGCAGAAGGTGAACAAGGTATTGCCGTTGCGCAGCTCCTTGCTGTCCAGTCCGAAGATCGTACCCTGAATCGTGATTTTCTTCTCTTCATCCTGAATTTCCAGAATAGGTACAGCCTGCTCCTTGATTTCATAACCGACCTGAAGCTTAATGACTTCATTCGGATCTCCCTCATCAACGGGTTCATCCGGCTCGCTGGCCATCATCATCATTTCAACGAGCTCGCGCTGCTCCTGCTGAAGCTTCTGCTGGAACTCTTCATAAGCATCCGCTTTGCTGTTTTCATTCTCGGCAATCTGCAGCTTAACTTTTAGGGACAGGCCAAAATATTTATCGTAAAATTTAATAATGGCGCCTTCGATTCCCTTTTTACGGGCCAGCTCTAAAGACATTGAATCATTTAGGCTGAGCAGAAGCGTACTGTCTTGAAGCTCTTGAGTGGAGCGGGTCAGCCAACCGTTGACCGATGGGATCTCGCGCTGCGCCCATTCCAGAAACAAGCCCCAGTATTCCTGTACAAGCTCTGCTCTGCTTACTTTTTCATCATATAGAAACAAGAAGCTGACTTTGGCAATATGCTGCAGCTTCTCACGCATTCTCAAACAAAATGTCCGGTAGGTCTGTGCCGGAACAAGAGTATCTTTGGCAATAACGATGTGCCAGTCCCGGTTACCGCGGCTGATTTCCACACGTTCGATATGCCCGTCCAAAAAGTAGGGATCAATGAGTGCAGGCGGAATCTCTCCCTGCTTCATCAACAGCTCGAATCTTTTTCTTCTTTCCACGTTCTGTTCCATGCTTCCCCCACCTAACTTTTACACAGATAATAAAATCTCCCCGCAATTTGAAAAAACCTAATTTCCAAAACCAAAGAAAACATTAGGAAGCCTTGAGTCCACTATTTTAAAAAGCTCCCGGGAGGTGAAAGCATTGGGTTCTTTCGGCCCGCCGACTCCTCTCCCAGAAGCTACATTCAGATACTGAAGAATTATATAGTATTGAGCAAAGAATTAATACGCCTTGGCAAAAACAACCGTATGCGCAGCGGGCTTGCCGCAGCAAATACAGGTATCCTTCTTCACCGCAGGCTCAAACGGAATATTACGGCTGCCTGCACCCGTTTCTTCCTTGACTTTAGACTCGCATTCTTCAGAACCGCACCAGCCTGCCAAAGCAAAACCACGCTGTTCTTCCATCGAATCCTTCATTTCTGCTAACGTATCCACCGAATAGAAGTGGTCCTCACGGAATTTCAATGCACGTTCAAACATTTCATTGTGTACTTGCTCCAGCATGGCATTAACCTCTGCGACAAGGTTCTCCTGCTGAATGATTTTCTTCTCGCCTGTAATACGAGATACCAGAACACAAACCCCGTTTTCCATATCACGAGGACCTAATTCAAGACGGACTGGCACTCCACGCATTTCGTATTCATTGAATTTCCAGCCTGGAGTAACGTCAGCACGATCGTCCACACGCACACGGATGCCTGCGTCTTTCAGATCCTTGAACAGCTCGTCCGTCCGGCCAATGACAGCTTCACGGGTCTTAGGAGGTCCGATTGGAATCATGATTACCTGTGTTGGAGCGACCTTAGGCGGCAAAGCCAAACCACGGTCATCCCCGTGCACCATAATGAGCGAGCCGATTAAGCGTGTTGTGGATCCCCATGAGGTTGTATGAACATATTCCAGCACATTGTCACGGCTTAAATATTGAATATCAAATGCTGTAGCAAACTTGGTTCCCAGATAATGGGAGGTTGCCGCCTGTACAGCTCGTCCATCCTTCATCATGGCTTCTATAGAATACGTGTCAACCGCCCCGGCAAAACGCTCGGAAGGTGTCTTCTGTCCAGTGATGACCGGAATTGCCAAATAGGTCTCGACAAAATCACGGTAATTCTCAAGCATCCGCATCGTTTCCTCACGGGCCTCAGTTTCATTCTCATGCGCCGTATGGCCTTCCTGCCACAGGAACTCTGTGGTACGGATAAACGGCAGCGTACGCTTCTCCCAGCGGACTACGTTGGCCCATTGGTTGATCAATACCGGAAGATCGCGGTAGGATTGAATCCATTTGGAATACATATGCCCGAACATGGTTTCGGAGGTCGGGCGAACCGCCAGACGTTCCTCCAGCACATCACCGCCAGCTTCCGTAACCCAAGGCAGCTCAGGGTTAAAGCCCTCGATATGATCCTTCTCCTTCTGGAAGAAGCTTTCCGGAATAAAGACCGGGAAATAAGCATTACGGTGGCCCGTTGCCTTAAGGCGGCGGTTCATTTCCTCCTGAATATGCTCCCAAATCTCGTATCCCTCCGGTTTGAAAACAATACAGCCTCGAACCGGAGAGTAATCCATCAGGTCCGCTTTCTTGATTACATCGATATACCAGCGCGAGAAATCCTCGCTCTGTGGGGTGATTTCCGTAACAAACTGCTTATCTTTTGCCATATGATGGAACTCCTCCTAATGCCCTGCAAAGTGTGGCTTTGGTTTCACAACATCGTTAAAGTCCTTTGCGGGGACTGCCAAAGCTCTAATTCATTCAAGTAAAAATCAACCGGTGATTAACCGCAGGATATCATTATAGGTAACGGCGATCATGACCAGGAACAGCAGGGCAAATCCGACAAAATGGACCATCCCTTCACGGCTTGGATCTACCGGTTTGCCGCGAAGTGCTTCTACACCCAGGAAGACGAGACGGCTTCCGTCAAGTGCAGGGATCGGCAGCAGGTTAAAAATACCGAGATACAGACTCAGAATAGCCGCCCAATAGGTCAGGTATTGAATGCCTTGCTGAGCGATTTGCCCCGTCATCTTCGCTGTTCCGACCGGACCTGAAATATCATCCATATTAAAATTATTAATCAGTGTTTTAAAACTTACAAAAATCGTTTTGGTCCAATCCACCATGGCAGTTCCTGATTTAGTAATGGTCTCGCCAAAACCGGGCTGCCGTGTAGGCAACTCAGGAGTGATCCCCACTTTGCCGCCTTCTTCGCCCTCCATACTGCGGGGAATCATGGCCACATTAAAGGTTTCATCGCCACGCTGCAGCGTCCACTGCATCTCTTTACCTTTGGAAGCGGAAGTTAATGAAATCATCTTCTGGTAGTCTCCGCCAATCTGTTCTCCATTAATAGAGACGACAATGTCACCTTTTTGCACTCCGGCTTCCTGAGCCGGCATACCTTCGCTGAGATCTCCAATCTTCACAAAGGTTGGATTCTCAATGACGATACCGGCCATCTGCAGATGTACTGCAAACAGCACAAAAGCAAGCAGAAAGTTCATCACCGGCCCGGCAACGATGGCCAAAGCACGCTGACCTACAGTTTTACTGCCGAATTGACGGTCTTTGGGCGCAATCTGTGTCTGCTGTCCCCGTTTGATCATCATTGCCTGTGGATGAACATCATAAGTGGTTACATCTCCATCGACATCAAGGCGGATCTTCAGCTCGTTCTCAAGGTCGGTATATTGCGCTTCCCCACGGATTACATTTCTGCGGGTATCGAGCGCGTCTAGAAAGATGCTTTTAACTTTGTTATCCTGTCCCAGTCTTACGGCAATCGTCTGCCCTGGACCGATCTCAATAATTTCGGGATCTTCACCGGCCATCCGTGCATAACCGCCAAAAGGCAGCAGGCGAAGCGTGAACTGGGTTTCATTGCGTTTATAAGAAAACAGTTTCGGACCGAAACCGATAGCAAATTCTCTTACAAGGATACCCGCGCGTTTGGCAAAGTAATAATGCCCCCATTCATGCACGGTCACCAAAACAAAGAACATGAACACCGTTAAAAAGACGACTCTTACCATTTCCATGCGTTACATTCCCCCTTAAGGTGTAAGACCGAAGTATGTCCTCTTAATTTATCATTATTCCAAGGCCTTGCACAAGAGAATCAACTGTCCCACCCAATTTTTCAGGGCAAAGCAAATATTTCCATGTTCCAAGTACATAAAGTGATTTATTTAAAGTTTAGCTGCAAGCTCCCGGGTCATCTCATCGCAATGCTGAATCTGCTGTAAATCCGGCTGATTGACATTCACCAGGCGCTGGAGCACTTCTTCAATAATCTCTTCAATACGCAGGAAGGGAATCTCATGCCGGAGAAAACGGGCAACTGCAATTTCATTAGCCGCGTTGAAGGCTGTGGTTGCCGTCCCCCCCGCTTTCCCGCATTCAATCGCCAGCTTCAAGGCTGGAAACCGTACAAAATCCATTTCCCGGAAAGTTAGGCGTCCTATTGCGGCAAGAGACAGCCGCGCGGCAGGCGATTCCCAACGTTCCGGATAGGTCAGCGCATATTGGATCGGGACCCGCATATCCGGATTTCCGAGCTGGGCGACAATACTGCTGTCCCGGAATTCTACATAGGAGTGAATGATACTCTCCGGATGCAGCAGAACATTTATCTGCTCATAGGGAAGACCGAACAGCCAATGCGCTTCAATGACCTCAAGTCCTTTGTTAACCATGGTTGCCGAATCAATTGTTATTTTGGCTCCCATACTCCAGTTGGGGTGGCGAAGCGCATCCTCTACGGAAACCTTCTTCAGCTGCTCACGGGTGTAATCACGGAAGGACCCGCCGGAGGCGGTGATGGTAATGCTGGAAACATCCTCGCGGTTCTCACCGTTCAGACATTGAAAAATTGCAGAGTGTTCACTGTCGATGGGCAGCAGCTTAACACCTTTACGGTTGGCAAGCTCGGTAACCAAATGCCCTGCCGTGACAAGCGTTTCCTTATTGGCTAGCCCAATATGCCGTCCGGCTTCGATCGCGGCAAGCGTTGACTGCAAGCCTACGCTGCCCACCACTGCCGTGACAACCGTATCAGCGTCCCCACCCGCAGCAATTTCTATCAATCCTTCACTTCCGTAAAAAAGCTCAATACCGGAGGGCAGCTCCGACCTGATCTGCTCAGCGAGTTCTTTCGTGGACACTGATACTCGGCGAGGCTGAAAGCGGCGGACCTGCTCCAAAAGCAGGGCGGTATTGCTCCCTGCAGCCAAACCATCAACATCAAAAGAGTCCGGATGCATTGCAACTACATCCAGTGTTTGAGTGCCGATCGAGCCGGTAGATCCGAGAACACTTATTTTCTTCATATGTGAACCTTCTTTCCCGTCGTTTAATAGTAAGGCATAAGCATTACGATATGTACGAAAGGAAATACGATAATCCAGCTGTCGCAGCGGTCAAGAATTCCTCCATGACCTGGCAGCAGCGAGCCTGAATCCTTAATACCGTACACCCGTTTATAGGCAGATTGTACAAGATCTCCAAGCTGACCGAGCACAGCGCAGGACAAACCGATAAGCAGCGCGCGTCCGTAAGTCAGCAGATCAGGAACAAATATTGCGAAAACAATGGAAATTACGATAGAGATCAGTACCCCGCCAAGGGCTCCCTCTACCGTTTTATTGGGGCTGATTGCCGGCCAGAGCTTATTTCTCCCAAAGCTTCTCCCTACAAAATAAGCACCTGCATCACTGCCCCAAATGCAGCACAACAAAAGGAAGGTCCAGAAGAGCCCATGACCGTCGCCTGCAGCTCGGGCCACAGCCATATAGGAAAAGCCCATTCCTATGTATACAATCCCTGTGAACAGGAGTGAAGTAATCTTAATATCCTGCTTATTCTTACTGAACACCGTCACCAGCAGGAACAGCAGCAGAAGAAGCCATATGCCTTGTTCCCAGGACAGCCATGGATTAACTTCGAGCAGGCTCCAAGGAATCATGTAGCAGGCTACAGCAGCATAACCAAGTATCGCAGTACCGCCAAACACCCGGACACCTGTCATTTTAACAAATTCATAAAACCCGATGAGCGCCATACCGGCAAGCAAAAGCTGATAAGCCCAGCCGCCCAAAAAACACAATCCCAAAAACACTGCTCCGGCAACAATTCCGGTGATCAATCGCTGCTTCAAAGATTCCCATCTCCCATCAGGCTACTTCAGTCCACCATAACGGCGTGTGCGTCTCTGGTACTCCGCCACAGCCTGCAGCAAATGCGTTTTATCAAACTCCGGCCAGAATACATCTGTAAACCAGAGCTCACTGTAAGCAACCTGCCAGAGCATAAAGTTGCTGAGCCGCATCTCTCCACTGGTCCGGATCAGCAGATCCGGATCCGGCAGTCCGCCTGATAACAGTCGGCTGTCGATCAGCTCCGATGTAATCTCCTCCGGGGACAGCAGGCCTGCTTGGATATCCTGACCCAATCCGCGCATGCAATCCTCGATTTCTTTACGACCTCCGTAATTCAGGGCAAAATTTAATATAAGTCCAGTATTCCCTTGTGTCCGGGCAACGGCTTCTTCCATCGCCTTCCGGGTATGTGTAGGCAAAGCGTCGGTATCACCCATCACGCGCACTTGTACGTTTTTCTCAATCAGCTCGTCCAGTTCAAGGGCCAGGAACTCCACAGGCAAACGCATCAGGAAGTCAACTTCATCCTTAGGACGTTTCCAGTTCTCTGTAGAAAAAGCGTACATGGTCAAAAACTCAACGCCCAGGTCGTTGGCGGCAATTGTTGCACGTTTTACAGCTTTCATTCCATTCTGATGGCCGACAATGCGTGGCAAACCACGCCGTTTAGCCCAGCGTCCATTGCCGTCCATAATTACAGCCACATGCCGGGGAATGTTGTCCGGTGAAATCTCGACTGGCTGTGGCTCCTGCCTGTCTTTACGGCTCAGCCATGCTTGAATCCGTTTGATCATTTCCGTTTCCTCCAAGCTCTTATCAGAAAGAGACAAACCCCACCATAAACGGAGGGGCCCTGAAGTCTCTTGATTGTCATTATACTTCCATAATCTCTTTTTCTTTGGACAAGAGCACCTTATCAACTTCAGCTATGAACTTATCCGTTGATTTCTGAATATCTTCTTGGTGTCCGTGTGATTCATCTTCGGAGATGCCGTTCTTCTCCATTTTCTTGATATCATCGTTGGCATCGCGGCGGATGTTGCGAATGGCTACCTTTGCTTCTTCACCAAACTTTTTGGTGAACTTCACAAGCTCAGTGCGGCGTTCCTCGGTTAACGCAGGAATAGACAAACGGATGATTGTACCGTCATTAGCCGGTGTAAGTCCCAGATCGGACTTCATAATTGCCCGTTCAATGTCGGAAAGCGATGATCTGTCCCAAGGCTGAATCAGCAGCGTCCGTGAATCCGGTGTGCTGATGTTGGCCAGCTGGTTGACAGGGGTAGGTGCACCATAATATTCAACTTGAATGCGATCCAGCAGCGCTGTCGAAGCGCGTCCCGCCCGCAATGAGGCCAAATCGCGTTTCAGCGACAAAATCGCTTTTTCCATACGCTCTTCGGCATTTTTCTTGACCGCTTGTGGCATTAATCTACACTCCCTTTAACAATCGTCCCGATCTTCTCACCGAGAACGACACGTTTGATATTGCCTTGCTCTGTAATAGCAAACACAATGAGCGGTATATTATTATCCATGCACAGAGAGGATGCAGTGGAATCCATGACGCCAAGATTTTTGTTCAGCACGTCCATGTAGGTCAGCTGCTCGTATTTCTCGGCAGTACTGTCTTTGAAAGGATCTGCTGAGTAGACACCGTCCACTTTATTCTTCGCCATCAGGATAACTTCCGCTTCAATCTCAGCTGCTCTGAGAGCTGCCGTCGTATCCGTCGAGAAGAAGGGGTTGCCCGTTCCTGCGGCAAAGATTACCACGCGGCCTTTCTCCAAATGGCGAATGGCACGGCGGCGGATGTACGGTTCAGCAATCTGCTGCATCGAAATGGAGGTCTGTACCCGGGTAGGAACATCGATTTGCTCCAATGCATCCTGCAGTGCAAGTGAGTTCATCACTGTTGCCAGCATCCCCATGTAGTCGGCCGTTGCACGGTCTATACCGCTTGCGCTTCCTGCGATTCCGCGCCAGATATTGCCTCCGCCGCAAACAATAGCGACTTGAACTCCAAGCTCAACAACTTCCTTGACCTGCTCTGCGATGGAAATAATCGTCTCGGCATCAATGCCATATCCGTTTTGTCCTGATAGTGACTCACCGCTTACCTTAAGGACTACTCTTTTAAATACCGGCTGTTCCAAATGTATACCCTCACTTTCTTACAAAAGACGGAACACGATTGTGCCTGTGTTCCGTTCATTTGATGCTTGCATTATTCAGTTCAATGAAGTTGTAATCAGTCTTGCTTCTTATTGATTAACTTGCGCCATTACTTCTTCAACAAAGTTGTCGACTTTCTTTTCCAGACCTTCGCCCAGTTCAAAACGAACAAAACGACGGATGGAGATGTTTTCGCCAATGGTGCTGATTTTTTCGTTCAGCAGCTGGGAAATGGTTTTGTCCGGATCTTTAACGAAGGGTTGCTCAAGCAAACAATATTCTTCGTAGAACTTGCTGATACGGCCTTCAACCATTTTTTCAACGATTTTCTCAGGCTTGCCTTCATTAAGCGCTTGTGCCTTCAGAATTTCTTTTTCTTTCTCTACAGCTTCTGCCGGAACTTCTTCACGACGAACATACAGCGGGTTAGCTGCAGCAATTTGCATTGCGATATCGCGTGCAAATTCTTTGAAGGAATCCGTTTTACCTACGAAGTCAGTTTCGCAGTTGATTTCTACAAGTACGCCAATACGTCCGCCAGCGTGGATGTAAGATTCTACAGTACCTTCAGTAGCAATACGTCCAGCTTTGTTAGCTGCTGCGGAAAGACCTTTTTCGCGAAGCAATTCAGCGGCTTTGGTGATATCATTGTTAGCTTCTTCAAGCGCCTTTTTGCAATCCAGCATCCCTGCGCCTGTTCTTTCACGAAGTTCCTTTACTGCTTTTGCATCTACTGCCATTGTTATTCCCTCCAGATAATTGTCGTTTTATACCATTTTGGTCCATTATCCTAAAAAAAGGGCAGTGAGAGGTTATCCACCTGCCAACCACCCTTTTCATTTAAGTTCTTGTTTGATTCCGGCTACTATTTAAGCAGTAGTTGTGTCTTCACCCTGGTGAGCTTCGACAACGGCATCAGCCATTTTACCAGTAAGCAATTTCACGGCGCGGATTGCGTCGTCGTTGCCCGGGATAACATAGTCGATTTCGTCCGGATCACAGTTAGTATCAACGATAGCCACGATAGGGATACCCAATTTGCGAGCTTCCGCAACAGCGATACGCTCTTTACGCGGGTCAATGATGAACAGCGCGCTTGGCAGACCTTTCATGTTCTTGATACCGCCCAGGAATTTTTCAAGACGATCTTTCTCTTTGCGGAGAAGGATTACTTCTTTCTTAGGCAGAACTGCGAAGGTACCGTCTTCTTCCCAAGCTTCCAGTTTCTTCAGGCGATCAATACGCTTCTGAATAGTTTGGAAGTTAGTCAGGGTACCACCCAGCCAACGTTGGTTAATGAAGAACATACCCGAACGTTCAGCTTCTTCTTTTACGGAATCTTGAGCTTGTTTCTTTGTTCCTACGAATAGGATTGTGCCGTTGTCGCCAGCGACGCTTTTTACAAAGTTGTAAGCTTCCTCTACCTTTTTAACCGTTTTTTGCAGGTCAATAATGTAAATTCCGTTTCTTTCAGTGAAGATATAACGATCCATCTTTGGATTCCAACGACGAGTCTGATGACCGAAGTGTACCCCAGCTTCGAGAAGCTGCTTCATGGAAATTACTGCCATCTTCACACACCTCCTAGTTTTGGTTTATTGTGTGTCTCCTCCGCCGCGTGTCATTTTTCTACAAGACTTCCTTCAGAAGAAAGCACCCCTTGTCGAAATCAACCGGCGTGTGTTTTAACACCGTCAATTACTATACCATAATAAAATAATGTATGCAACGATTCATGAAAAGTTTTGTGAATTTCAAAGTTCTAAGATAAATTATTTCACTGTAATCAGCTTGTCAATGATAACATTATTGCTCTCGCCTTTAGTAAAGCTGTACCGTCCATATTGAATTTTCGTATTGGCTTTACGGCTTACTGCCGTCTGAAGAAACTTATTCTTATCCGTAATTACACCTGCTTTTACCAGCAAATCGGCAGTTTCCGTAAGTGTGCTGCCGGTAGGAATTGTAACAGATATCGAGCCGTTTACGGCAACCTCCGGAGTAGCTGGCGCAACTGTGGATGGTTTCTTTTCGCTTGCAGGCTTTGACGGGGTAGCTGGTTCAGAAGGAGCAGCGGCAGCGCTTGGCTCCACCGCTGCTTGCGGCGTAGAAGCAGGCGAAGCTGGAGCGGCGGGTTCGTTTGCTGACGGAACAACCGCAGCTGGCCCCTCTTTCCCTGATCCTTCTGTTCCCTCTCCTGTCTCGCCTGTATTACTAGTGGCAGTAGGTGTTGCACTCGGATCGGTTACGGTAAGGTTCAGCTTCGCAGCTTCCTTAATTAGCTTCTCCTTGGACAAGGGAGCGGCTCCCCCGGTGATCATCACTTGCAGCAGCAATGCTCCTGCAATCAGGCCTGTACCTAGTCCGAACATGAAGGAACGATTCTTGATCATACCGTCTCCTCCTGCTTGGCCAGCTGCAGAATCAGTTGAACCTCTCCACGCTGAAGTCCTGCTGTCTTAGCGATAGCGTCAATAGACTTTCCTTGCTCATGCAGCTCGAACAATCGCGGATAACGCAATTTGATCGAGTTGACCGGCTTTGGTTTCGGCTCAGGCTGTTCTGCAGCGTGCTCTGTTGATGGCGGTCTCACAGCTTCTGAAGCGCGGCTGGCTGAAGATTCCTTGGCAAATGAAGCTGTTAGCTGCAGCAGGCCCTTTTCTTCAGCCGTCAGACGCGTTTCAAGCAGCATTGACTTCTTTTGCAGATCGGCAACTTGCTCCCGAAGTGAATCGATCTCCTCCTGCATTGCTGTTCTGTTGTTCTGGGATTGCTGTTTGATGCTGCTGACAAGCTGCAGCATTTTATCATTTTCCCGCTCGATGTCCGCCATATATAGTTCAAGCGCCGCTTCTGTTTCCTTTAGACTCTGCTTATCGGCTGAGTCTTCTTTTGCACGCGCCGGCAGTCTCAGGGCATAAACGATAGCGACAGCGCCTACCAGCACGATATATACCCATGGTTGCAAGTGCCCTATCTCCTTTTACATATCAAATTATATCCTCTCAGAGACTGAGATCGATCCGTCGGCCCTTATAGGGATGTTCAGCGTCGTGAGACGTCTGCTGTTTCTCTTGTTGATGGGAAGAGGACTGACTTCCCGCATGATTTCCCTGGCTATCATCATTGCGCAGCGCAGATTCCGCAGATTCGTCAACCTCAGTGCTGCGATGGGCCAGCTCCGAGCTCTGCTTGACATTCTGTCCTGCGAGCTGCTGCTGATCTACAGCAGGACGATGCTGCAGCCCATGCTGGACTTTGCCCGCGTCAGTTGTCCGGGGCAGGGCAATCTGCAATTCCACCGGTTTCAGACTCATAGCAACCCTCTTCTCATAAGTAGAAACGGACGGGCCGTCCCAAGATTCGCAAATCCTTCCAGAGCCTGCTGTATTTAGACATCAAGGATGGCCGGCCGCCTGTCGCTGCCCGCCTGATTAAACGTACGGCGCCAAAGTGATATCGCCTTCACTATAAATAAAGACAACCCGTTCCGTAGGATCCTTGACAAATCGTGTATATCTGCCAATTACGATTTTAGAACCTCCGTAGATGGTCTTAACTACTTCCACCCTGGCTCTAACTGTATCCTCGAGCATTCTTTCAATTTCCAGTACACGCTCTTTAATGCGCTTCTCTTCACGCATATGCGATTGTTTGGTGGCGTTCAGTTTGACGCGCAAAGCAACCTTATCAGGAGCAAGCTGACCATTGTTCGCCAATTGATTCAGCAGGTACAGCGCTTTGTTGGTTTTATCCTCATTTTCAAGCAGCTGCCGCAGCTCCAGGCGCAGATCGTTAATCTCATTTCGGAGTTCTGGTACAACGCCAACCTCAATGGCAGTCGCCGTAGACATCGTATTTCCGATGGTTCTTGCTACAACTCTTTCACCGGCTTGTACAACTCCACCTACTATAAGTCCCTTTGAACCATTGCAAAGCACATCCCGGCCTGCCCGGATATTAGAGTGCATAATACTTTGGGAAACGATAACATCCTCCCCGGCGACGACATTTCCATCCTGGATGAACGATACTTTTACATTTTTGCCTGCACTGACGAGTCCCTTGTTATACCCGATAATTCCGCCGGCAATCTCGATCGATCCCCCGGAGATCAGTTCAGCACCTTCCACTCCGCCAACCACACGGATATCTCCGGCAGATTTAACCGTAAACCCGGTCAAGACATTGCCGCGAATAACAACTGTCCCTACAAAATCAATATTTCCCGTACTGTAATCAACATCACCGTTGACTTCATAAACCGGGAAAACATTGACCTTGCCCTTCTCCGTCAGAGTAACGAGTCCGTCCATCGCGGCATACATCGAAGTTTCATCTTGATCGATCAGAACATTTTTGCCGACTTTAAAGTGGGCATCTTTTCCCGCTCGATACGGAATTTCCTCACCGGTAACCGTATTGCCGCTTTTGCCGGGCATCGGCGGAATTTTTCTGGCAATCAACTGGCCTTTCTTAACATTGTGAAGACGGACCAGGTCCTTATAATCGACCTTGCCATCAGCTTTTTCGAGCGGTTTGCGGTCCACCTCCATATCAATAGTAAGGACCACCCGCCCATCCGTACCATTCTCCGCGGGATCACCAATCGCAATTGGCACTCTGTTGAAGAAATACTCTTCTGGATTACTGCTGATTCGCTGTACAATATCCCGCTGAATACCGTAACGAATATTGTGACTGTTTAGGAAGCTTTCGAGATCTTCACTCGAACAGGAGAAGTTTTCATCCTTCTTGGAAAATTGGAGGTACGCAATCCCTTTATCCTCCGAAAACGTGATACTCACGTACTGGTTCAAAGCATAATTACCGATCAATTTTGCTCCCCCTTGTCACCGTCGCCCGGTTAATCGTTTTGCATGAGAAGATCGCGATTTTTCTCAAGTGTTCCTCTCAGCCGCAAAATAGCTTTTGAATGAAGCTGCGAAATCCGTGAAGGCGACAGTGACATCACCTCGGCGATCTCGCTTAATGATAAATCTTCATAATATAAAAGGGACACAACGGTCCTTTCTTTCACCGTTAGTTTCTCGATGCCTTTAGTGAGCGTATCGCGCAAATAAAACTCATTTACTTTGCGATCCGGATTTTTGGCTTTATCATCCACCAGGATGGACAAGCGTGTCTCTGATTCTTCCTCGCGAATAGGATCCTCTAGTGAGCAGAGCGACATTACTGCTACGTCCTGCAGCATATTCTGAAACTCCGTCTCCGTAACATTCAGATATTCGCTCATTTCCTCGTCACTGACTGATCTTAGGTATTTCTGCTCCAGCTGCTGGTAAGCATCTTCGATTTTTTTGGCTTTCTCCCTCACGGACCTGGGAACCCAGTCGCTCTGGCGCAATGAATCAAGAATCGCTCCACGCACACGCCAGGAAGCATAAGTCTGAAACTGGAGTCCCCGCTTATAGTCGAATTTCTCGATGGCATCAATCAAACCCATGACACCGTTGCTGGCCAAATCATCTTTAGATACATTTTTGGGTAATCCGACTGCCAAGCGGCTGGACACGTAATCTACAATATGGAGGTAATTCTCAATCAGCTTTTTTTTGGCTTCGGGATTACCTTGCTCTTTCCACTGTTCCCAGAGCCCGTCAGTTTCCGATTGAGAAGCTTTATGCTCGTTCAACGGCTTTCACCCTTCCCAAAGTTTAGTCAGCGGGCATAACACGGAACAGGTGAGCCACTTCCGCAATAGCACACGCTTATTCTTCTTTCAGGTGACGAACGGCCTTGGCCAATTCTTCAGGATCTTTCATAGAGACCAGTTTAGGCGGCAGCAGCGGTGTAAAACCTTCACTGCTTCCGCTTTCTTCGGCCGGCTTCGGTTTCAGCAGGTTTATTAATTCTTCATCCTCATCCGGAGTAATGACATCGAAATTGCCACCCAGCGCCTCATTGCCCTCTAAGTTTGTCTCAGCATCTTCTGGTTCTACAGACTGTCCAGCAATAAAACCCAATACCCAACTTAAGAGGAATGCAAGCACAAACCAAATAATAAATCCAAAACTGGCCCGAATTAAACTTGTTCCAAGTAAATTATGCCCATAGTTCACAAAAAAGGTAAACAAAAATCCTATCGCTCCAACGATGATGTTCACTACTATTTTTCTGCTCATGGTTATATTTCCCTAGTGCCTTTTTGCACGCTGCGGATATAGAGTATACCGGTACTGCAGGAAATTTCAATGGTGCGGCCAAAATTGCCGCCCGTGTCCTCGGCAATCAAAGGGATCTTTAGCGCCTCCAAAGCAAGCTTACAGGATTCCACATTACGAGGCCCGATCCTCATGGTGTCATTCCCCCCGGCAAAGGCAAACATTTGAGAGCCTCCGGCCATCTTGGCCACGATCCGGCTGCGCATTGCTCCAAGTGCAAGCAAGCGGTTCAGAAGCTCCGGCACTGCGGTATCTGCAAATTTGGCAATGTTCATTTGTCCCTCACGTGCGATATCCGACGAAGGCAGCATCACATGCGCCATCCCCGCCAGCTTCTTCCCAGGATCAAACAATGTAAGCCCCACGCAGGAACCAAGACCTGTTGTACGCACAAGGCTGTCTTGGCTTCCTACATTAAGATCTGCCATACCTACTTTAATAATGCTTTGTTCTTCAATCATTATCAAACGGTACTCCTAATGATTTAAAGATCTTCGGGAATGATTCTGGATCGGGAATAAGAAAGAACTGTCCTTCAATTTCGTCCTTGCCTTCCAGGAAAGTCGTGTCGATCAGCAAAGCATCATCGCCCATCTGACCGAACTGCAGCAGACCGTAGCCCAGAATGGCCCCGGCCATGTCCATGGCCAGTGCAGGCACTGTAGGGTACATGGAAAGCGAGGTGAAGTCGGCAAGGGAAGAAAGGTAAGACCCGGCAAGAATGTTGCCAATTTCATTCAAAGCCGAAAGCTCCATTTCACCCAGCTCCTGCTCGGGAGAAATCTCAATACCGGCAACCCGGTTAAGCAGGCTTATAGCCGCTTCCGGAGTAAGAATGAAAAAGAGATTGCCCGGTGCTTCACCCTCGACCCGCAGGAAAACCGCATATACCAGTTCTTCTGCTCCTCCGACCTTTTCAGTGATTTCTTCAAAGCTCAGCAGCTGCACTTTCGGAACAGCCATGTCGATCGGCTTGCCAAGAAGCTGAGATAACGCGGTGGCGGCGTTACCAGCTCCAATGTTGCCCACTTCCTTAAGGACATCCATTTTAAAATCCTTGAAGTTTTTGAAAAGCTCCATATGTTAGCCCTCTAGGCTTTCCAATTGCACGATTTCGCCCTTGTTCAGCACCTCGTTCAAATTGAGCATGATCAGCAAACGTTCTTCTCCAATTTTGGCCACCCCGTCCAGATACTTCGCTCTGATGCCCCCCACAACCTCCGGTGGTGTATCGATGGAATCGCGGTTCAAGTCAATAACATCATTGGCCGAGTCCACAATAAAACCAACTTCCATTGCATTTACATTGACGATAATGATACGGGTCTGGTCAGTATGATCAGCTTCCTCAATTCCGAAACGGCCCCGCAAATCAATTACCGGAATAACCACTCCGCGCAAATTGATAACTCCCTTAATAAAGGAGTAGGTCTTCGGCACACGGGTAATTGGCATCATGCGTTCAATAGTTTGGACTTTCTCCACTTCAATGCCGTACTCTTCAGAGCCTAGTTTAAACACGATTACTTTGATATCTTCAGCCATGGAATGAACCTCCCTGTTCTAACCTGATTATTTAATAAAAGCATTCGGATCAATAATAAGTGCGACCTGACCGTCACCAAGTATGGTCGCCCCGGAGATGCCTTGAACCTCAGGCAGATACTTGCCAAGATTCTTGATGACGATTTCGTTCTGCCCAATAAAATCCTGAACGGCCAGGGCTACGAGGCGTTCCCCTTTGCGGACTACTACTATTTCCGTTTCCTCTTCAGTACTTTCATCAAAATCAGGCACCGAGAAGAATTTGCTCAGTGAAAGCAGAGGGATATGACCGTTACGGAATTCAATCATTTTGTTGCTATGAATCGTGCGGATCTGAGTTTTCTTCACAATCCCAGTCTCCACGATGGAAGAAAGCGGAATGGCATATTTCTCGGAACCAAGCCGCACCAGCATGGCCGCGATAATCGATAAGGTTAGTGGAAGCTGTACTGAAAAGTTAGTTCCTTTGCCGAAGGTGGAATAAACAACCACGTTGCCGCCAAGAGAAGTAATCTTGGATTTCACGACATCGAGTCCGACTCCGCGCCCCGATACGTCAGAGATAACCTCTGCGGTACTGAAGCCCGGTGAGAACAAAAGTTGAATGGCTTCATCATCCGAATAGCCAGCAGCCTGATCCTGAGTAAGAATTCCCTTCTTAACAGCGGATTTCAGGATTTTCTGGGGATTTATTCCGGCTCCGTCCTCCTCAATTTCGATAAAGACGTGATTGCCGCTATGGAAAGCTCGCAGATTTATCGTACCCGTCTCCGGTTTGCCGGCAGCAATACGCTCCTGTACGCCTTCAACCCCATGGTCAACGGCATTACGGAGCAAATGCACCAGCGGATCACCGATCTCATCAATAACAGTACGGTCAAGCTCTGTTTCAGCACCAGTAACGATCAGATCGATTTTTTTGTCCAGAGATTTGGCAAGGTCACGAACCATACGGGGGAAACGGTTAAATACAGTGTCGACCGGTACCATGCGCAGCTTCATGACAATGTTCTGCAAATCGCCGCTGACCCGTCCCATATGTTCAACAGTCTCAGTAAGGTCACTATTCTGCACTTCTGTAGCCAGCTGTTCCAGACGGACACGGTCGATCAGCAGTTCACTAAACAAGTTCATCAGCACATCCAGGCGTTCGATATCTACGCGGATCGTCCGGGAAGGCGCTGCAACTGTTTTGGCAGCTGCCGCTTTGATTGCTTCTTCTCTGACCGGTGCTGCAGCCGGTGCCGCTTCGGGAGCAGCCGCCTCTTGAACCGGTGCTTCCACAGTAGCGGCAGCCATATCCTGCACCATCTGTTCCAGTGTCTCTTGATCAAGGGCTAAAGCCGTAACCTTATCAATTTCCGATAAGTTTAGGATCATGGATTGAATTTCACTTGCGTCCTTTTGGGTTATGTAATAGAGGGAAAAGCCGTAATCGAATTTTTCCTGCTCTATATCCTGAACCGAAGGGAAGGATTTGACCACCTCTCCTGAACGTTCCAGAAGATCGAAAACCATATATGCCCGCACCGCTTTAAGCTGACAATCCTGACGGATCGCTACGTCCACATAAAGCACCTGATGGCCCTCCTGCAGCGACTGCTGCAGAACCGAGTATTGGAATTCATCTAAAAACACCGGAGCGTCTCCAGTCTTTTGAGCTGCAGCTGTAACCTCGGCAGCGGCACCGGCTGCAGTAGGAACTTCACCTCGAACAATGGCCTGAAGAGAAGTCACAATTGCCGAGACATCTGCCTTACCTTCGCCCCCAGCCGTAATATCCTCAACCATTGATTCCAGGGCATCCAGACTTTTGAACAGTGTGTCAAAAATGAAATCCTGCATCCGCAGCTTGTTATTGCGCACTAAATCCAGAACATTTTCCATCTGGTGGGTAAGAGAAGCCAAATCCTCAAAACCCATCGTAGCCGCCATACCTTTTAAGGTGTGCGCAGAGCGGAATATTACCTGTACAATACTCAGATCATCAGGATTTGCTTCCAACCCCATCATACTTTCGTTCAATGACTGCAGATGATCATTTGACTCATCAATAAACATGGATAAATATTGGTTCATGTCCACTAACGAGCACCTCCCCTTCAAGTTCGCTTTTCCATTATTTAACGGCTTGCACCAGCCTTGGAGCAATTTCATGCAAAGGCAGGATATGTTTAACGCAATTCAATTCCACCGCAGATCGCGGCATTCCATATACAACGCAGGTTTCTTCACTTTCAGCGAAGGTTGAGGTTACACCCGAATCATATAGGGACTTCATCATTCTGGCACCATCGCTGCCCATACCTGTCATAATCACCGCATGCCGTTCCAGCGTGGTAAGCGGCAATAGTGATTCGAACATCATGTCCACGGATGGACGATGCCCATTACGGGCATCCTCACTCGTAAGCTCAATCGCATATTGTCCGCCTGCTGCTGGAACAACCTTCAGATGATAACCTCCGGGAGCGATATAAGCCGCTCCTTGGCGAAGGATCATGCCATGCTCCGCTTCTGCAACCTCAAGCGGGCTGAAGGTATTAAGCCGCTGGGCCAAGGATTTGGTGAAATTGGGCGGCATATGCTGGACAATGACAATCGGTGCCGGAAATTCAGCCGGGATGTTCTCCAAAAACGCCTTGAGCGCACGAGGCCCGCCTGTAGAGCAGCCTACAGCAACAAGCTTGCGCAGCCCTTTAGTACTGCCGGACTTCCGGTCAGCCGAAGCTGCAGGAGGTTCGGCGAACGTACCGGGGACCCCATCCAGTTGCGGACGTACATCAGGTGTAACTGGAGTAGAGTTCGCTTTGAAGCGGTTTTTTGCTTTTTCAGATGATGCCGGGGTTACCGGAGCTGCAGTAGGCTTGACAGGATTTCGCGGGAATCCGCTATTCCCTGGCTGCTTATCAAGCAAATTCTTGCCCGTTTCCTTAGGGGACGCGGTCTTTGCCTCCGGCTTCAGCTTGTCTCGTGCTGACGTGCCGGGAACTTCCGCAGCTTTTGCTTTCTTGGGAAGTTCCTGCTTGCGTACAGGAGGATCCGCAAGAGGTTTTGGAGTAACCGCAGCTGGCGGCTTGTCCTCACTCTTGGAGGCGGATGCTCGAGCTTCACGCTGCTCACGGGCCATCATCGCTTCTTTCATTTGCTCCCGGAGAGATTCTCCTACAGCAATAATATCCTGGGAGTTGGAAATGGATGGCTTACGTATGAAATCAAATGCTCCTGACTCCAGCGCCATAATCGTTTCCTTCATGCCCTGCTCATTGATTCCTGAGAGCATGATCACCGGCAGCGGACGCTGGGCCATTATTATTTTCAGCGCCTCCAGGCCGTTCATTTCCGGCATCTCCACATCCATCGTTACCAGATCCGGAGAAAGCTGATTCACTTTCTCAATAGCTTCACGGCCGTTTGAAGCCGTAGCGGTGACCTGGAAGTTCGCGTCATTTTCAATTAAATCGGAAATGATCTTGCGCATAAATGCAGAATCATCAACAACCAAAACTTTATATGGCTTCATATCATTTCCACCTCTGCTCCTCTAATTCAGAACAATTATTATTTACGCTTCAACCACCTGTTGATAAATCCCTTTATGCCCTCTACCTTGCTTGGTTCCGCTGAATCCGCGGCCAAATAGTTTTGGGCAAGCCGCTGTACGTCTTTGGCTGCTGCACTGTTCGGAAAAGCCACTGAGAATGGAACTTGTTTCTTAACTGCCTGAACAACATGTGCATCACTACTCATATACCCGAGAAACGGAATATCTAATTGTAAAAAGCGGCTTGCCGCCATGCGGATTTTGTCGCTGGTTGCTTTCGCTTCCCTCTCGTCTCCTGCTTGGTTCACAATCAGTCTAAAGGAAGTTTCGGGAAAGGAATTGTGCACTACCTTCATCAATGCATATGCATCAGTTATAGCTGTAGGCTCAGGGGTTGTTACTACAAGGCAATCATCCGCCGAGCTAATAAATTTGAGCGTTTCTTTGGAAAGTCCTGCCCCCGTATCGAACAGGATAAAATCCATAGTATCAGCAATTTGCGCAATCTGTGTTGTAAAGTAATTCAAATCTGATTCCGAGAGAGAAAACAGCTCATCCATACCCGATCCGCCTGCAATGAATTGTAGACCGCCTGGGCCCGTCTGAATAATTTGTCCGATATCCGCCTCTCTTTTCAGCAGATGGTACAAATTATATTTAGAAGAGACACCCATTAGCACGTCTATATTGGCCATTCCGATATCGGCGTCGAACAATAGTACCTTACGGCCCATTGCCTTCAGCGCTAATGCAAAGTTCAGCGTGAAATTCGACTTTCCGACACCGCCTTTTCCACTGCATACAGTGATGATTCTGGCGGAAATCCCGTCTTTGGGCACGAGTTTGGTGTCCTTGTTGGACACCAGCTGTCTCAAGGACTGCGCCTGATCCATTACGCCCCTCCTGTTCCCAGCAACATCCCTGATAGCTGCTCATTGGTAGCCATTAGCAGGTCATCTGGCACATTCTGGCCATTCGTTATATAAGACAGCATAAGAGGGAAGTCATTCAGAACATTAAATAACGGACCATAGCTTCCTGTCTCGTCCAGCTTTGTGAAGATAACCTTGTCAAGCTGATAACGGCCGAAATGCTCGGCGATCGTCTTCATATCGCGGCTTTTAGAGGTTAGGCTGAGTACAAGGAAAGTTTCACTCTTAAGTTCCTTGGCCAGCAGGCTCTGAAGTTCAGCGACGAGCATCTCATTACGGTAATTCCGGCCTGCCGTATCCATCAAAACGAGGTCACAGCTCTCCAGGCGGAACAACGCTCTTTGCAAATCTCCCGGGGATTGAACAACCTCCAGCGGAATATTCAGTATCGATGCATACGTACGCAGCTGCTCCACCGCGGAAATCCGGTAAGTGTCGGAGGTAATGAGGCCAACCTTCCTGCCTTGTTTAAACAGCTGCTCTGCCGCCAGCTTAGCGATTGTTGTTGTTTTGCCCACTCCGGTTGGCCCGGCAATGTAAACAATCCGCGTATCCGCCGCAATTCCGTTTGCAATACGGCCTGACAAAAATTCATCCACCTGAGCTTTCAGCATTTCACCGAATTGATCAGGTGCTCCGGTACGCCCCTCATCATTCCAGCGGGTAAACACATTGCTGATCCATTCCTCCACCAGCACCGGGTCAGTCTCCTGGTCCAGTAAACGGATCTTAAGCTGTTCCAGCTGCTCGGGCAATTCCACTCCGCTTGAAGAGTAGCGGGCGATACGTTCCATCCAGTGCTTCATGTCCCTGATTTCGCGAAGGACATCACTTTCCGCTACCGAGACTGCGGGCGGATTGGGTTCAGCACCAAAGTTCTCGTAAAGTGCCGTGACCGAACCAGGCTGTTCCTTCGGAGCAGAGGCCTGCATTGCATATGCAAGCTCTCTATCCAATTCCTCTTTCTGTTCCTCAACAGCAGTTACGGTTGCGGTTGCAGTTGAAGGCAGAACGGCTACATTCCCTCCTGCCTCAGCAATCCCGGAGGCTTCCGATATGGCAGCGGCAATTTCAGCAAAGCTCCGGCCAGCCGCAGGCTCCTTCGTGAGCGATGCTGACGGCGATGATGCTGTGGCGGCTTTCTGATAGGCCTGTGGCACTGCGCTACGCGGAACATTCAGCGATTGTACAGGAGCCTTTTCAGGTACAGCCGGCTTCCGCACCTCTTCCACTGCGGCTACAACTTCAATTTTTTTCTTTTTAAACATGCCCATAAATCCGCCGACTTTAACTTCCTTGGTGCTTAGGATGACGGCATCGCTTCCTAGCTCGCTGCGGATGGAATGCATGGCGTCAGGCATCGTATCGACCACATAACGCTTCACTCTCATAAGTTCACCACTCCAACGCTTTGAATTTCGATATTAGGTTCCAGTTCGCTGTAGGACAACACCGGAATATCCTGCATCGTCCGCTCAATAACCTGCCGCAAATACATACGAATGGTCGGTGAAGTCAGTACGATAGGCTGCTGCCCGGACTGAAGCAAACGGTTGATCTGTTCCGTAAGCCGCTGGTACACGGTTTGTGTCGAAACCGGATCCAGTGCCAGATAGCTGCCCTGTTCCGTTTGCTGCACACTTTCGGAAATTTTCTTCTCCAAGTTAGGTCCGACAGTAATTACACGCAGCGTCTCTCCCACTTGGGAAAATTGCTGTGTAATCTGTCTCGACAACGACTGGCGGACATACTCGGTCAGGATATCAGGATCTTTGGTGTAAGTACCATAGTCTGCCAGCGTTTCGAAGATCGTCACCAGATCGCGGATCGAAATCTTTTCACGCAGCAGCTTGCCGAGCACCTTCTGAACATCACCAATTGCCAGTACCGAAGGAATAAGTTCATCAACCAGCACGGGGTAATTCTCCCGGAGATTGTCGACCAGCTGTTTGGTTTCCTGACGTCCTAGCAGCTCATGCCCATGACGTTTGATCAGCTCCGTCAAATGCGTAGCAACCACGGAAGGCGGATCAACTACGGTGTAGCCGGATAATTCCGCCCGTTCTTTCACCGATTCGTCAATCCAAAGTGCCGGAAGTCCAAAAGATGGTTCAACAGTCTCAATACCGTTTATAGATTCATCATCATAACCGGGACTCATGGCAAGATAGTGATTAAGTAATAATTCACCACCGCCGACATTATTCCCTTTAATTTTTATGACATATTCATTCGGTTTTAGCTGAATATTGTCGCGAATACGAATAACAGGCACCACAAGTCCCATTTCTAGGGCACATTGCCGTCTAATCATGATAATTCTGTCGAGTAAATCTCCGCCCTGACCTGTATCGGCCAGAGGAATAAGTCCGTAACCGAACTCAAATTCAATGGGATCCACTGTAAGCAAGTTTATGACGCTCTCCGGACTCCGCACTTCTTCAATCTGCTTCTCCTCAACCAGTTGTTCCTCGGCAATCTGTTTTTGGTTTGCCTTCTGGCCCATGCTGTAAGCCGCATATCCCATGAGTGCTGCCAGGGGCAAGGTAGACATTACTGTAATCGGAGTGAAGAATCCAAGGAAGGCAATTGTCGCCGCAACGATATACAAGAGCTTCGGATAGGACAATAATTGGCCTGTCAAATCCTCTGCCAGGTTCCCTTCTGACGCCGCCCGTGTAACGATCAAACCGGAAGCGGTTGAAATGAGCAAAGCAGGAATTTGGCTGACCAGTCCATCACCAATTGTCAGTACGGAATATGTCGAAAGTGCATCCTGAAACGACAGTCCATGAATAGTCATCCCGATGACGAAACCGCCGATCAGGTTGATCAGCAAGATGATGATACTGGCAATTGCGTCACCTTTCACGAATTTACTCGCACCATCCATTGATCCGAAGAAGTCAGCTTCGCGTTCAACATTCCGGCGGCGTTCCCGTGCCTGCTGTTCATTAATCATCCCTGCATTCAAATCAGCATCAATACTCATTTGTTTACCGGGCATCGCGTCCAATGTAAACCGGGCGCCTACTTCAGCAACACGTTCCGAACCTTTGGTAATAACAATGAACTGCACAACAACCAGAATTAGAAAGACGATGAATCCGATAGCGATTTGTCCCCCGGCAATCCAGCTGCCGAACGTGGCAACAACTTCACCCGCATGACCATCCTTAAGGATCAGCTTAGTAGTGGAAATGTTGAGTGCGAGACGGAATAACGTTGTGATCAACAGCAAAGAAGGGAAAATCGAAAATTGCAGCGGATCCTTTGTATTCATTGCGACCAAAATAATGGTTAGTGCTATCGAAATATTGACAATCAGCAGTACATCCAGAAGCCAGACCGGGATGGGCAGAATCATCATAAGCACAATACCGATAACGCCCAGTAGAACTGTTAGATCTTTAGCTTTCAATGTCCTTTACCTCCCCCGGCTTATCTCCTCTTACCTTTAAGCTTGTATACATAGGCCAGCACTTCGGCAACCGCCTGGAACAGATCGGCAGGAACGACATCGCCAATTTCTGCTCTTTGGAATAATGCCCGTGCCAGCGGCTTGTTCTCCATAGTCACAACACCATGCTCCTTAGCCAGCTCTCGAATGCGGAGCGCCACATAATCCTGGCCTTTGGCTATAATCTGCGGAGCCTCCATTTTGGAACCGTCATATTTAAGGGCAACGGCAAAGTGCGTAGGATTCGTAATGATCACATCCGCCTTTGGCACTTCCTGCATCATCCGCTGCATTGCCATTCGGCGTTGGCGCTCCCTGATCTTTCCTTTAATTAAGGGATCGCCCTCCATCTTTTTGTATTCATCTTTAATGTCCTGCTTGGACATTTTCAGACTTTTTTCATGTTCGTACTTCTGGTACATATAATCGAGAACTGCCATAATAAACAATACAGCTGCTATTTTGATGCCAAGATTCATGGTCATCTTTGCAGTGAAACGGTATACACCCTCCGCATTCACATGTGAAAGACCGGCAAAACTCTCTTTCTCTCCCCAAAGCGTGCTGTAAACCAGATAGGCAATCAGCACCAGTTTAAAGACCGATTTCAGGAATTCCACAAACGAACGCATGGAAAATATATTTTTGAACCCTTTGATTGGATTAATCTTGCTGAACTTAGGCGTAATCCCCTCACCTGAGGCCATAAAGCCAACCTGTGCAAAATTCACGACTAGTGCGAGTAAGAAGGTAATCCCGAGCAGCGGGGCCAGCAGAATCAGTATCTGCAGACCATACTCGTTGAACATCTTGGACACATTTTCCGCTGTTACTTCCATCATCATGCGATTCTGAAAAACATCCAAATACAAACTCATAAAACGTTCTTTCATGAAACTTCCGAACATCGTCAGACTAAGCAGCGCCGAAAACAATACAACCGCACCGGAAAGTTCGGCACTTTTGGCTACCTGACCCTTTTTACGGGCATCCTGACGTTTTTTCGGGGTGGCTTTCTCTGTCTTGTCCCCCCCAAAATGCTGAAGATCCAATTTATATCGTTTCGGCTTCGGCATTACACTCTCTCCTTACAGTCACCTAAGGACTCTTCCCCATAAGCCCCAGCAAATTTTGCATGGACTCAAACATAATGTCGAAGAGATTCTGGAACAACGCAGCCAGACTCGGCATCAGAATAAGAAGCAGCGCGAGACCTATAATAATTTTGAGCGGTACCCCGATGACGAATACATTATATTGCGGAGCGGTTCTTGCCAGAAAGGCTAAACCGATATCCGTAAGAAACAGCGCGGTAACCAAAGGTGCCGACATTTGAAAGGCCAGCATAAAAGATTGGGCAAAAGAGCGGACCAGAAATTCTGAAAGGCTGCCATTGATCATTTTGACAAACAAATCGTTGTCTAGAGGTACCCAGTTATAGCTGTATACGATCGCATTCAGCAAGTAATGATGTCCATTCATGCTCAGAAACAGCAGCAGGGCAATCATGTACTTAAAGTTACCTATGATTGGGGCTGATGCTCCAGTCATTGGGTCAATGACGTTGGCAATCCCAAATCCGATTTGAATATCAATGAAGGATCCGGCCGTCTGAATCGTCATAAACATCAGATAGCCGATGAACCCGAGCAGCAAACCTATCAACGCTTCCCTGGCCACTAGCAGAATGTAGGTGAGGTCCTGCGGAACAACAATGCCGGTCCCCCTTGAGCTGAAGACAACTAAGGCGACAAAAAAGGACAATCCAATTTTGAAAGTTGCCGGCAGACTCTGAGAAGAAAACACTGGTATTACAACAAAAAAGGCGGAAATTCGACAAAAAATCAACAGAAAGACGGGAAAACTTTGCAGAAGGGTCTCCATATCCATAGTCTTAACCGATATACATGTAGAGACTGCCCAATATTTGACTGGTGAAGTCTACCAGCTTCGTAATGATCCAAGGGCCGAACAGCAGTAATGCAAGCAGTACGGCGACGATTTTGGGAACGAACGCAAGCGTCTGCTCCTGAATCTGGGTTGTAGCTTGGAAAATACTGACTATCAGTCCTACCACCAGACCAAGAATCAGCATGGGAGCGCTTGTTTCCAGCACCAAATATACGGCTTGGCCGGCTAGACCGATAATAAACTCCGTATTCATCCCTTATGCCTCCTCTTATACGTCAGGTGTTAAAACTCATCAGCAGTGATTTTACAACTAAGTACCAGCCGTCTACCAGTACGAAGAGCATTATTTTGAACGGTAATGAAATCATGACCGGAGGCAGCATCATCATCCCCATGGCCATCAGTGTACTCGAAACTACAATATCAATGATCAGAAATGGTATAAAAATCATGAAGCCCATTGTAAACGCCTTTTTCATTTCACCAATGGCAAAAGCCGGCACCATCACTGTCAACGGAATATCATTGTACGTGGCGGGTTTGACCGTGGCATTGTTGCCCGTGTAATTCATAAACAAAAGCAGATCTTTGGTGTCCGTCTGTTTGAACATGAATTCCTTCATCGGTTCGGCTGCTTTATTAAGCGCTTCGGACTGAGTTAAGGTACCTTTCATGTACGGCTGCAGCGCCGTTTCATTCACCTGTGCAAGTGTAGGCGACATTATGAAGAGAGTAAGAAAAAGCGCCAATCCTACAAGCACTTGGTTCGGAGGCATCTGCTGTGTACCGAGTGAGGTTCTGACAAAACCCAATACGATGACGATCCGTGTGAAGCTCGTCATTAGAACTAGAAAAGCCGGGGCTACACTCAGAACTGTCACAAGTAGCAGAATAGAGATGGAACTGGTACCCCCGCTGCTTGAGCCGTTACTGTCGCCTACTTGAATATTAATGTTCGGTATAGGATCAGCGTGTATCGGATGCAAAAGCAAAACACTGAACATACCGAGCAGCAGAAATGAAAGAATCAGCTTTTTTTTCATAAATCCCTCGACTCATCTTTAAGTGCATCATCCCGGAGAAGCTCTTCCATCTTTTCGTTGCGCTCAGGTGCAAGTGCAAGCTTGGATTGCAGGGTCTCATAAAAAGAGGATGTTTCACTAAGTTCGATTTCCTGCGATGGAACCTCACCGCGCACCTTGGCTTTGATTTTGGAAATGAGCGGCACCAGAAAGTTGTTCTGTCCTGACGACTCTTCTTCAAACGTAGAAATGATAAGTGCCACTTCCGCCGGGTCCGTGATTTTATCCAGCATGGATATATTCTCACCGACCCCGATCATGTAAAGGCTGCCGCCGATTTCAATAATCTGCACAGACTTATTGGGGCCCAGTCCGAGCGCACCCAGCGTTCGGATGGAGCGCCCGCTCATTAACGTCTGATTGCGGCGGCCAAGAAAACGGATCAGCAGCACTATAAGAATGACGATTGCCGCAAGGACAAAAATAACGTTGAGCAAATTCAGCAGGGGATTACTGTTTCCCAGCGGTTCGCTGTTAGCCGGCATGTCTGATTCCTACACGCCCAGCGTTTTATTGATCGCTTCAATAACACGGTCTGCCTGGAACGGTTTAACGATAAAGTCCTTGGCACCCGCTTGAATCGCGTCAATGACCATAGCCTGCTGACCCATGGCTGAACACATGATGACCTTGGCATTGGCATCTACTTTTTTGATTTCTTTAAGGGCGGCAATTCCGTCCATTTCAGGCATGGTAATATCCATCGTGATCAGATCCGGACGCAGTTCTTTAAACTTCTCAATAGCCTGCGAACCGTCCTGGGCTTCACCCACTACCTCAAATCCGTTCTTTGACAAAATATCCCGGATCATCATTCTCATAAATGCTGCATCGTCCACGATTAGAATTCGGTTAGCCATTTTTAAAAAATCCTCCCTAAGTATGCTTATTGTAATTTTTGAATTCGGTCCCACTGGCTGACGATATCCGTAACGCGAACACCGAAGTTTTCGTCGATAACTACGACTTCACCCTTGGCAATGAGCTTGTTGTTCACCAGAATGTCAACAGGCTCACCAGCCAGCTTGTCCAGCTCGATAATCGAACCTTGCGACATTTCCAGAATATCTTTGATCTGCTTCTGGGTCCTTCCTAATTCTACGGTCACTCTCAGTGGTATGTCCATCAATAAATTTAAATTATTTTCATCAATATTGCCAAAGGCTCCTGCGCTAAGATTAGCGAATTGAACAGGCTGTACATTTACATTGCGTCCAGGAGGCGGCGCCTGCGGTGGAACCTGTCCGTAAGGCACTCCCTGCGGCGGTACTCCATATGGCGGCACGCCCGGCATTCCATAAGCGGGCATTCCTGCCGGTGGATAATAATAGCCTCCTTCAGGCATTCCCTGCGGCGGATATTGCGGCGGCACTTCACCAGGTCCAGACGGTGTCTGCTGCACTGGAGGGGCTGCAGGAGCCTGGGCAGGTGCAGATGCAGGCGCTGGTGCAGCAGACTTATCCGCTGTCGACACAGCCGCCTCCTGATCCGCCTGGCTGACATCTCCGAGCAGCATGCTGACCATATCCTTGGCGAACTGAACCGGCAAAAGCTGCATAATCGTGGAGTCGATAAGATCCCCGATCTTCAGACGGAAGGAAATTTGAATCAAGGTTTCGTCATCCGGAAGACTGCCTACCCCTTCTCCACTCGACATATTCAGGATGTCGATTCCCGGAGGCGAGATGTTGACGAACCGGTTGAAGATCGTTGACATGGAGGTAGCAGATGAGCCCATCATCTGGTTCATTGCTTCCTGCACGGCGCTGATATGAATTTCATTCAGCTCTTCATCCTTCGGTTCTCCTTCACCGCCAAGCATTAAGTCGGCAATGACTTGCGCATCCCTGATTTTAATTACCAATGAGTTAATGCCTTGAAAACCATCCACGTACTGTACATGTACGGCAACATGAGGTTTAGGAAAAGCTTCCTCAAACTGTCCGCGGGTAATGATGGACACTTGCGGAGTCGTAATATCAACCTTCTTACCCAGCAAAGTGGAAAGTGCAGTCGCTGCACTGCCAAAAGTAATATTGCCGATTTCCCCCAGCGCATCCTGCTCAAATGGTGTCAGGTAATCATCAACTGTCTTTTCCTGTGGTTCCATTGAGCCTTCCGCGGACTGTCTGAGAAGAGCATCGATCTCTTCTTGGGATAAATAGTCTTTACTCGTCAAACTCTTCAGCTCCTTCACTGACAATCTCGTCTATTTGCACAGCTACACGCTCTTTAATCATCCCTGGACTTCCAATGAATTTCAGCTTGTCCCCTACTTTGATCGACAGCCCGGAATCCACGGTCTTATTGAGAGAGATTACGTCGCCGACGCTAAGCCCGAGAAATTCAGCTATGGATAACCTGGATTCACCCAGCTCTGCAACTATAGGCAGCTGCGCCCTGTGAACTCTCGAACGGATAGATTCAAGTTCAACCTCGTCCCGCACCTTCTTCTCAGAAACAAACCATTGGTGTACGGACAGCCTTGTCATAATCGGCTCCAGTACGACATGAGGGATACATAGATTGATCATCCCGGTAGTGTCGCCTATTTTGGTGCTTAACGAGATCAGCGCAATCGTTTCATTCGGTGATACAATCTGCATGAATTGCGGGTTCGTCTCCAGAGCTTCCATCCGTGGATTAATATCCAGAACCGTCTTCCAGGCTTCCTGTAGACTTTCAAAGCATCTGCTGAAAATCCTCTCCATGATGGTTGTTTCAATTTCGGTCAGTGCATTAATCTTGCTTGGTGCTGTTCCAAAACCGCCCAGCAGCCTATCGAGCATGGCAAAGGCAATATTCGGATGCACCTCCATGACCATTCGTCCCTCCAGCGGTTCCGCTTCGAAAATATTCAGAATCGTCATTTTTGGAATGGAACGGATGAACTCATCATAAGGGAGCTGCTCTACTTGTACGACACTGATCTGCACAAAGGTACGCAATTGGGCCGAAAAGTACGTCGTAAGATAGCGGGCAAAGTTATCATGAATCCGCGTAAGACTGCGGATATGATCTTTCGAGAAGCGTACGGCCCGTTTGAAATCGTAAGAGCGGATTTTTTTCTGGGTTTCTTCTTTTTTAAGTTCGTCGGCATCCATTTCACCGGATGAAAGTGCGGCAAGCAGAGCATCAATTTCATTTTGTGATAGTACATCAACCAATTCAATCACCCCCCATCAAACAATTAAACCCGCCAGCAGCTAAATAGAAGCCATAATGAATTTAGTGAATTCGATTTGGGTTATAGACCCTTCAGTCAAATTCTTGTTGATTATATTCACCAGCTTGCTGCTGATTTGATCTTTGCCGCTAGCACCATTCAGATCCTCTGGTTTGGTATCGGCAATCGCCTTAATAATTAGCGGCGTGATCTTAATAGCTTTTATCTTTTCGAATTCTTCCTTGGACTTCGCTGTATCCAATTGGAACGCGATGTCTACTGAAAGGATGTAATCGGGATCGGCAAGATTAGTTTTGATATCGGTGATTTGCGCCGTCAGTTCGACGATTTGATCAGCACTCATTCTGTTGGTTTCCACATTTTGAACTGCTGCTTTCACATCATTCGCATCGCTTGGGAAGATCTTATCCATTAGTAAAAATGCAGCTACTACGATGAGTGTTACCGCAAGTAAAATTGTAATGAGCCACGGCATCATCTTTTTCATGAGAGCTCCTCCATAGACTGGACTTTAATGGTGGCAGCATATGTGCCTATGTCCCTGTTATAATCTCGGATCTTACGTATGACCTCGTCGGCTTTTTCAAGCACGATCAGTCTTTTTCCGGTTACCAGTGTAATGTAAGTATCCGGGCCTTCCTCTACCATTTCTACCAGCAAAGCATTTAAAAACATTGGCGTTCCATTCAATCTTGTTACCGAAATCATAACAGGCCTCCTAACAAAAATAGGGGGAGGAGTTCCTCCCCCAAGACTTCACAATACAGCAAGTTTATGATTATGGTTTAAAAATTAACGCTTGAGGTTAACAACTTCCTGAAGGACTTCATCAGAAGTTGTAATAATCCGTGAGTTCGCCTGAAAGCCGCGCTGGGTTACGATCATTTCAGTAAACTCACCCGTCAGATCAACATTGGACATTTCCAGCTGACCGGAGACGATTTTCCCTGTACCTGCTTCCGCATCATTCGGAGTCGTTATCACAAGCTCACCGTCGGCATTCGCATTCAGTGTCATGCGGTACAGATTGCCGCCGATTTTCTCCAAACCTTGCGGATTGCTTACTTTAGCCATACCGATTCTAACGCCCGGCTCAGTTGTTCCGTCAGCCATCGTCTGTACGATGGTGCCGTCGCTGGAGATTGAGAACGCCGTTACTTCCGCTGCAAGTTGAATAGCCTCGCCATCGGAATTCAGAACATGCAATCCATCGGAAGTGATCAGGTTGCGGGCTGCATCCATATGGAAATCACCGGCACGGGTCAGAAAAGGGGTCTCCTGATCATCCGAAAGTCTAACCACGAAGAAGCCGTCTCCGTCAATCCGCAGGTCGGTAGGGTTGTTGGTAGTCATGGCACTGCCCGCCAGATGCATGGTGTCTACGGAACCGATGCTTACTCCAAGGCCAATCTGCTGCGCATTGACCCCGCCCTGACCGCCTTCAACCGGAGCAGTAACGCCTGATACGGTTTGGCTCATGATGTCCTTGAACATTACGCGGCCCGATTTGAAACCGACTGTGTTCACATTGGCGATGTTATTGCCGATAACATCCAGCTTGGTTTGAAATCCGCGCATACCTGAAACACCTGAATACATAGATCTTAACATGATTAATATCCTCCCGGATTATAGAGTCAACTGACCCATAATTTATAATGTAATTCATAATTGAGCTGTAGACACGTCAGTCGGTCGGCGTCTACTCCGGCTCTCCCGATAGGACCGGCCGGTTTACGAGATAATAACTGCACTATCAATTTGTGTGAACACATTGTCCTTCATAGAGCTTCCATCCATAGCCGTGACTACAGTACGATTAGGCACACTGACGATTAGAGCCATATCCTTCATTAATATCAAGGATTCTTTGCTGCCCTTGGCTGCAGCTTTATCCACTGCCGAAGAGATCTCATCCAATTGACGGGTTCCAAGTTCAATCCCCCGTTGCTCCAGTCGTTTCGCGGCATGATTGCTGAATTTCAGTAAATTCCGCTGAAGCACACTTTCAAATGAAGCTTCTGTTTTGACCGTATTCTTTGCTGCCTGCTGTCGCTGTAGAGCCTGCGGATGTACACTTGAGGGATACAGTTGTCCTATTGTCAACCTTTCGCTCATATTGTCCCCCCGCTCTCCCCGGCGTCGTCTTGAGTCTTGTCGCTCACAGTTTCTACTTTAGATGCTGCATTCTGGATTTGTGTAATGTCGGTTAAAGCAATTCGCTCAGTCCCTACAACTGCATATTGCACACCCTTATTGACAACGATGGATTCCACATTGCCTGTCTTTGGAAGTTTGGTTTCCGTATCAGTCCAGGTGATATCCTTGCCGATCAATCCGGAGACCGAACCAAGCGACTGACTCATAGCCGTCATTTGGGTCGAAATATTCATAAGTTGCTCTACCGATGAGAATTGAGCCATCTGGGCGATAAATTCTTTATCCTCCATAGGCTGCGTGGGATCCTGATTCTGCAATTGAGTCATGAGGATTTTCAAGAACTGATCCTTGCCCAGGACGGAGCTCCCTGTTGTTTTCTTGCTGCTGTCCGGAACTACATAATTCCATTGATCTTTGGTAGTCGTTATCGGAGTCGTTGATTCCATTTCATTTCACCTCACTTTTTCAAAATATTAAGCTTTGGCTGAGAAGCCTCCGCCTTCGTTACGGATATCCTCCTGGCCGTTTGCTACCCAATCCTTCCATTCCCCATTAAGCTCTGCGGCAAGCACCGCATCAGCAATTTCCTCACGACGTTCCTTGGAGCGACCATCCTGCTGTTGCCCTCCGGAAGCCGATTGACGTCCCTGCTGCCCGTTGAACTGGGAAAGAAGCGCTGAATTCTGCGAAACTTCCAATTTCTCGACCTGAAGTCCTTGAGATTGCAATGCGCTGCGCAATTGACTCATCTGCTGCTCAAGCATATCTTTGGCTCCGGAATGCTCAGTCAAGAACTGGGCAATCAAATTGCCGTTTTGCATCGTAATCTTAACATCTACTTGTCCCAAATTTTCCGGAAAAAGCGTAATTGTAGCTTCAGCTACCCCGCCTTTTTTTAGAATTTCAAGTTTCCCCGTGATCATTTTGTCCATTTCTTGAGCAAATTGATGAACGGGCACTTGGACTGTCGTTGCCTTCAACGGCGCTGTAATACCGCCTCTAAGCGACAATTGTCCTGCAGTCACGACATTGTTCTCATCTGCAGTCCCATTGATCTCGGGCAAAGCTTCTTCTAAGATTCCGGCTGGTTTAACCTCCGCTCCAGTCTTGGAGGCCGGTGTTATGATCACCTCTGCCTCAGCAGCACCTGTATTTGTTACAGGCGTAAGCGGATCTGCGCTCTCAACGTTAGCGGCAGTTGTGGCGGCAGCAATGCCGACAGTTTGTACAGGTGCCTTAGCTTCAAAATGATATACAGGCCTGTTATTCTCAGCCATTGCCTGTTGTTTCAAAGTCACAGCAGGAGTATTGCTAAGGATTGTTGCCTCTACCGTTTTGGCTTTATTGTCCGGTATAGAAGTTTCTGCTCGAGTTAACTCTTTAGCAATAACGTTATTTTCTACGGCTGATGCCTCCGCATGGATAACTGGTTTTGACTTAAGTTTACTCTCAGAAACGGCAGCTTGGGACATAATGACCGTGAACTCGTTCAACAGCTCAATACCCTCGGCCGCATTTTTTTCATTCCCGGTAACGGACGACTGCTGAATCAGATTCACTAGACTAGTAAGGTCATCCTGAACAACAAAACGCACAGTCTCTGAATTCTGGGCAAGCGGAGATAAGCCCGATGCAGGGTCGATGTCCATGTTTGCTGCACCAGTCTCAGCAGGGTTGTTACTGCCGGACAGCAGTGCCGATACCTGAATCAGCCAGCCTTGCAGGGCAGCGAGCAAAGCAGGGTCAGCGCTGATGTTGTCATCCAGCTTCTCAATATCCTGCAAAAGCCCTTCCAGCTGCTTAGAGCTCTCGGAACTTTCTGCATCCTTACCGCCCAGCGATTGACCAGCTTCTTCCCCCGTTGAGCTTGCGCTATTCAGCAAACCCTGAAGCAATGAAGCCAGATTGCCCAGTAAAGGCGTCTCTGTTTCCTTTGCAGTTCCTCCAGTCATACTCTGAACTAGAGTCTGGGCAAAAGGCATTGCCGTTGTTGTTCCGTTTGCAGCAGTTGCTCCACCAAGAGCTGAAGCTGCTCCGGTTGCAGCAGAAGAAGTTCCTGCCGATGTTGTCAGGTTACCGCCAGAAAGTGATGGAACGACTAAACTCATTATTTTTCACCTCCTTTCAAGTGTTATTTACCACCCATCAGCCGATTTACAATTTTGGCAGTTTGAGCGCTGTTTTTCTTCGTCATCTCGCCTAAGATCGAGGATCTTACACTGTCGCTCACCGTATTCAATATCGTAATCACCTTATCAGGGCTAATACTGTACATGGAACCAAGCAAGGTTGCCGCTTCTGTCGCAGGCATGGACGTGAATGTCTGGCTGAGCTTGTCCTTATTGAGATTAGCGCTTGAAGTTGTTGTAGCCACACTAGCCTCATTCTGCTTCAACCTCGATTGAAGGGCTGCAATAGCCATATCGGTAGAATCCGTCGTTTCTTTTAGCTTAATCGAGACATCTGCAGCCTTTTTAGGATCCATTTTTTCCAGAATCGCTGTTTTGCTGGCTTTACTCATGGCGCTGAAAACTTGAACCATTTCTTCAGTAGTTAAATTCTCCATAATCGGAGCTGCCTTGGAGGCTTTCATTCCCGCATACAGCTTGGCTAATTCAGCGACCTTCACTTCATACGGATCTTCCGTCTCCTCAGGAGCAACCTCCGCAGCTGCAGCTTCTTCCTTCATACCGTCAATCTGCTTTTGGAGCGCCTGAACCTGTGTTTCCTGAGTCGTTTTTTCTTCGGTCACCTGCTGCAGCTGTTTGGCCTGCTCAGCAACCTGAGCCTTAAGTTTTTTGATCGTTGTTTCCGAACTTGCCTCCTGCTCTTCGCTTTGCGCTTCAGGATCAGTGGCAGTCTCGCTCCCCGGTTCGGCAGGAGGATCAGGAATCACCTTTTCGATAAAAGGGATCTTGTTTCCGATTGCCAGCACGTTGTTGCGGATATCCATATTAAATAGAGTCAACAACACACCAAGCAGTACGAGAGTGAATATGATCGGAATCATTAAGAACAAAAACCGCTCGAATTTACCTGCTGACTCTTCATTTTCAAATTCCATATCATTGTTAGCCACTAGCGGAAACCTCCCGGGTTAGAGGGATTTCATCGCGAAGCGGACGGTAGCCATCTCATCCAGTTCGTTTTGTTCCCGTAAAATCATATTCTGCTGAAATATAGTTTGAGCCTTGTCTTTGGCTTTCAGCCAGACCTTCTCGTCAAGGACCTTAGTGCTAAGATGATCCTGCTTATGCTGCACCTCTACATGAGCCCGGCGGATATCCAAATGCTTGCGGGCGATACAGGTATCCAGATAATCCATGTAATCCTGCATCTCTCGAATCTTGGCCATCGGTGTCTTTTGTTCGGCTGCACTTTGCAGGGACAGCATCAGTGTGCTGCGCTGAGAGATTAATTCATCAAGACTTTTTTCCTGGGCTTGCAATTCTCCGAGCGCACTTGAAAGCATCCACTCTGCCTGTGTTTTTTCGTTGCCTTTCAAGTCCACAACTTTTTGAAAAGTATAATGGAACCTCACTGCTGATCAACTCCTCGAGAACTGTGAAATTAATGATTGTTGAACCTCGGCCAGCGTCACTTTTTCGTTAACTTTCTGTTTCGTGAAATCCCAGATGCTGTCGATATAATGCATCGACTCATCAATCTGGGCATTGGAGCCTCTCTGATAGGCACCGATATTGATCAAGTCTTCTGAATCCTTATATACCGCCATAAGTCGTTTTACATTCTCGGCCGCGTCAATTTGCTCCTCGGGAGCAATATCCTTCATTACACGACTGATGCTGGCCAGTACATCAATTGCAGGAAAGTGACCTTTATTGGCGATATTCCGGTTTAGCACAATATGTCCGTCGAGTATACCCCGCACAGCATCGGCAATGGGTTCATTCATATCGTCACCGTCAACCAGCACTGTGTAAAAAGCGGTAATGGAACCCGTTGGCCCTGTTCCCGCCCGTTCCAGCAGCTTGGGCAGACTGGCAAATACGGAAGGGGTGTAACCTCTCATTGCAGGAGGTTCGCCTACCGCCAGCCCTACTTCGCGCTGTGCCATGGCGTAACGTGTTACCGAATCCATCATCAGCATCACATTCAGTCCCCGGTCGCGGAAATATTCAGCAATCGTTGTGGCGATCAGCGCACCTTTGATCCGTATGAGTGCCGGCTGGTCGGATGTGGCAACAATAACTACTGAGCGCTGCAGACCTTCAGGCCCTAAATCACGTTCAATGAAATCCAGCACTTCCCTGCCCCGCTCACCGATAAGGGCAATCACATTCACGTCCGCCGAAGTATTGCGGGCGATCATGCCCATTAGAGTACTCTTACCGACGCCGGACCCTGCAAAAATCCCTACCCGCTGACCTTTACCGATCGTAAGCAGACCGTCGATCGCCCGGACGCCAATACTGATGGGCTCATGCACCCGGGGACGGTTCAGCGGATTGGATGGAATATTGAAGGTTGAGCTATGCGGCATCCGGGCCGGAATCAGTGAGCCGTCAAGCGGCTGGCCCAATCCATCCAGCACCTTGCCAAGCAGTTCGGAACCAACCTGAACGCTCAGCGGTTTGCCTGTACCTACAACATCACAGCCGGGGCCTATCGCCTGCAATTCTCCAAGAGGCATCAGCAGCACTTTATTATCGCGGAAGCCAACAACCTCAGCCTGCAGCGGCTTATTGCCTTTTGAAGGATAGATGTAGCAGACATCACCGATGCTGGCATCCGGCCCTTCTGACTCAACCATTAGCCCGATCACCTGGGTAACCTTCCCGTTAATTCTTACAGGATCGAAATTACGCAGCTGTTCTTTATATCGCCCACTGTCAAGCATCGCCTTCCCCATTTCTGTGCTCCTCGGTGTCCAATGCGATTCGAACCAGCTCTTTCTTGATTTCTGCAAGCTGAGTGTCGATTCGTGCATCAATGCTGCCGAAGGAAGAGCGGATCACACACCCAAGATCCTTAACTGTGGAATCAGGCAGGATTTGCAGTTCGGCCTGCGAATCCACCGCCAGCGCCAATTCTTCCCTGGCCGCATTGACGAAAGCGAACTGCGCAGGTGAAACGCAGAGGGAGATAAGTCCCTGCTCACGTTTGCGGGCCAGATTCTTGCGGATCAGATCCAGTGCGAACTGCGGTTCAACCGTCAGCTGCTTGTCCACAATTTTCTCGGCGATACTGCAGCTAAGCTCCACCAGGAAAGGTTCAGCTTCCTGAATAATGACGTCTCTCCCGCGGTATGCTTCTTGAAGAACATTACGTGCTTCCTCCATCATCTCCGCAAGCTTTTGCACCATATCCTGTTCAGCCTGTGTGACGCCTTCCTGATACCCTTGCTGAAACGCCTCCGCCTTGATAGCTTCTATAAGATGCTCATCCTGCTCCCTGCGCTGCCGCCACCATTCCTCAGCTTCATTCCGTGCCGATTCCACAATATTCTCAGCTTCCTGCGATGCGTTCCGGACCTGTCCTTCAGCGAACTCCTGGGCGTCCTTCAGCATTTGCTTGCGTGCTTGCTCTGCCTCTTCACGGGCCGGGTCCTGATATTGAACCTCTCCTGCTGCTGTTTCTTCATGAGCCGGTTCTTCTACAAGCCCTGCATGCTGCCTGGCTTGTTCCAGCCGCTTAAGCACATCTACGGGAACATATTGAGAATGTTTAATCAGCTTAGACAATGATGTCATCTCCTCCACCACGGGCGATGATAATTTCACCTGACTCTTCGAGTCTGCGGATCGTGCCTACAATGCGGGTCTGTGCTTCCTCAACATCACGCAACCGCACTGGACCCATATATTCCATTTCCTCGCGGAAGCTTTCGGCCATCCGTTTGGACATGTTGCGGAAAATAACATCGCGTACTTCTTCGCTGGCCACTTTGAGTGCAAGCTGTAAATCCGCATTCTCGATATCTTTGATAATGCGCTGGATGGAACGGTTGTCGACATTGACAATATCCTCGAATACGAACATCCGTTTTTTGATCTCTTCGGCCAGCTCCGGATCCTGTATTTCCAGGGAATCCAGAATCGTTCGTTCCGTCCCCCGGTCAACACCGTTCAGGATCTGTACGATAGATTCGATACCGCCTGCATTCGTATAATCCTGCGTTACTGTTGCAGAAAGCTTCTGCTCTAGCACGCGTTCGATTTGCGTAACGACCTCTGGTGAAGTACTATCCATAATCGCGATTCTTCTCGCAACTTCAGCCTGCTTCTCTTGTGGCAACGAAGAAAGAATGGAAGCTGCCTGCTCAAACTGCAGATAAGATAATACAAGGGCAATAGTTTGTACATTTTCATTCTGGATAAAGTTTAATATTTGATGCGGATCAGCTTTGCGTGCAAAATCAAAAGGTCTGACTTGCAGCGTTGCCGTCAGGCGGTTAATGACCTCCATAGCCTTGGTTGAACCAAGCGCTTTCTCCAGAATCTCCTTGGCGTAGTTAATACCGCCTTGAGAGATATATTCCTGAGCGAGGCATATTTGGTGAAACTCGGACATGATCGACTCTTTCTCGCCGCTATCCACCTTACGGACATTGGCTATCTCCAGAGTCAGTTGCTCAATTTCCTCGTCTCTTAGATGTTTGAATATTTGTGCCGATACCTCAGGGCCTAGTGTGATAAGCAGGATCGCCGCTTTTTGACGGCCGCTGAGACCCTGCTGGCTAGCTTTTGCCATTAGTTCACCTCTGTTCGTCTGCAAGCCATGTACGCAACAAGTTTACGAATTCATCCGGCTTTTTCTTCGCCAGACTTTCCAACTGCTTGCGAACCTGACTTTCATTCGTCACGCTCTCCAAGTTAATAGAAGGAAACTCGGTAGGAACCTGCAGCGGAATGTCTTCTTCCACTTCTTCTTCTTCTGTCTTCTTGCGGCTGCGGTAAATTAAGTATCCCCCGCCTGCGCCGACCAGCAATGCTGCCGCAGCAATGGCCCAAATCATCCACGTAGCAAGTCCGCCCGACCCTGTATCAGCAGCTGTATCTCCAAATTGTTGCGAGTATACCGAAACTTTTTTGGTCAAATCTGCGTCTGTATAAGTGACTCCTGAATCTGCTAGAGTAGCTCTTACAATATTGGTCAGAATATTCTTAATTGCTGCTGAAGTATTATCATCTAAAATATTTTGTCCTGTAGGTGGTTCAACCGCAACATTTATGGTTAAATCTTTTACAGTATACGGGCTAGCGATAATATCCTTGGTGATCCGGTTCACTTCGTAGTTTCGGGTCTCTGATGATTCTTCAGATGTAGAAGTGCCTGTATTAGTTCCAGATGGATAACCTGAGACATCTTCTGAGCCCGTACCCGCAACGCCTCCGGTAGTATTTCCTTGCCCCGAATAGGAATTGCTGATAATCTGCGAACTGATTTCAATCCCTTTCATATTCTCTGTATCTACCGGAGTAACAAGATCTTCTTTCCGGTTCTCTTTGTCAAAATTCAACTTAGAGAAGACAAGGACATCAACTTTATCCGGTCCTGTGAGCGTAGTTAGGAACTGTTTCACATTTTTCTTAACTTCTTCTTCAAATTTCTTTTGAAGAGCAAAGTTTTCTTCAACCTGGTTGGTAACCCCTGCCTGTCCGCCTTTAGCTGTCGGCATCAACTCAATCTCGTTATTTGCAATCGTGATGTTGTCAATCGGCAAATTCGGCACAGCAGTCTTTACAAGGTTGAAATAACCGTCAATATTGTCCTGTGATGGTCTAAATCCTGGATCAAAGGAAAGTACAACGGAAGCCGAAGCCTGCTCCTGACCCTCTTGAGCGGCAAAGACCGTCTCTTTGGGCAAATTAATCAGTACCTTAGCATCCTTGATTCCCTGCATCCGTCTCATCAGCTGTTCCACTTCACCATTTAAAGCATTGTTGTATTTAACATCAAACTCACTGTCCGTCGTACCGATCATCGACGAAGATTCGTCAAACACTTTATACCCGATGGAACCTCCCTGCACGATTCCCTGCGAGCCAATATCCACTTTAATGCGAGCGGCTTCTGTGCTTGGTACGGATATGCTGTGTCCATCCGGACTTAAACGGTATGAAATTCCTTTTGTGTCCAGGTAAGTCATGACTCCAGCGGAGTCTGTGCTGTCCAGATCTCGAAATGCCACTTCATATTCCGTTTTCGAAAGCCTCATGGTCAAAACTACGATTATTAAAATAATGATAAACAATGTAGAAAAAAATAAAATCTTCTGTTTAGCGCTAAATCTGTTCCAATACTGGGTGATTTTCTCCCGGTACTGGGCCAATCGTTCATTCACAGTGTCACCCCATCCGAAACTAAGCTAAGGATTATTTAGATTTGAGTTCTCATAATTTCCTGATAGGCTTCGATCACTTTGTTCCGGACTTGTGTCGTCAGCTGCAAACTCAGCAATGCCTGCTGGGAAGAAATCAAAGCCTCATCAATGTTGACTTCTCCCAATACGAATTTATTATTCATATCCTTGGAATATTGCTCTTGCTCTGCCACTTGATTAAGTGCATCCTGCAGATAAGAACCAAAGCTTTGTTTGGAACCGCTAACCACTTCTGACTCAGCAGCTACTGGCTTCATAGCAAGCGGTTGAACAGCTTGGGCTCCGATAGTTAAATTCTGTATCAACTGTTTTCCTCCTAAGATGTCATTTCAAAATTACCGTCCAATTTCAAGCGCTTTGCTTACCATGGCCTTGGATGCGTTCAGCATCGTAACATTAGCTTCATAGGAACGGTAGGAAGAAAGCATATCCACCATTTCCTTCGTGACATCTACGTTAGGCATGTACACATAACCTTCGGCATCCGCATCAGGATGGCTGGGGTTGTATACCGGCTTCATAGGTGAGGCATCATCAATAATCGACTGTACCTTAACCCCTTCGCTTTCACCATTCATCTTAGCATTCAATATGTTGGAAAAGCTTTTGTTCTCGGCTGTCTCCAGCACCACCAGCTTTCTCCGGTAAGGTACGGCTTTGCCGTCCACTACAGAGGCTCTGGTTGTTTCAGCATTGGCAATGTTGGAGGATATTACATCCATCCGCAGCCGCTGAGCGGTTAAAGCTGAAGCGCTTATTCCAAAACTGCTACCAAAATTCACTATTTGCTACCTCCCCTCAACTGCTGTGCGCATTTTAGTGATGTCACTGTTTATCAGATGTACATAAGAGTTGTACCGAAGCTGATTCTCGGCGCTTAACGCCATCTCGCGATCCATATCCACATTATTATCATTGTTGTTCATCGAGGTGGTGTGGTCTGTAGTGACTACTGCAGACGGAATGGCTGTAGCCGATCCGAATTGGAAATGGCGGGAATCCGATATCTTCGCGTTAAGCGTTGACTTCAGTCCACTTTCCTGTTGCCTAAGCAAACTTTCAAAAGAAACGTCGGAGCGTTTGAAATTCGGTGTGTCGTTATTTGCCACATTGTTGGCCAAAACACTTTGTCGTTTATTGGCGGCATCAATGCCTGCCTGTAGTCTTTGAAAACTGACATTGTTTAGCAAACCCATGCAAATCCCCCCCTTCCAAAGCTATCATAATGAAAAGAATTCCACAACTTCTTCCGAAATCCTGCTACTTTCGACAAATAAAGCTAAATTTTTAACTTTTTTATGTGATGCAGGTCGAAAGCTGTCGATGAAGATTTAAAATGTCAATCTCATATACATTGATTCTCTTAGAAATTGTATATTATTACAATAAGAAATAAGCCCTATCTTTTCTGAAAAGAGAGGGCTTAAAGCATGGTTTTTCAATTATTTACCTTTTTCGTTCCAATATCTAACTTTATTTAGCATATAGTGACATAAAAAGGTTGATTTCCAGCGACTTTTGTCATGTCACTACTTCCATATACCTAATTTGAAGTAATTTTGGAGGCTGTCGGATTAGAGGATATACTGACTTAAATCGCGGTCTTGTGCGATTTCTGACAGTTTTTCACGAACATATTCCGGAGTGATTACCATTGTTTCGAGAGTCAATTCAGGAGCTTCAAAAGATAGGTCTTCCAGCAGTTTCTCGAGAATGGTATGCAAACGACGCGCACCTATATTTTCCATGTTCTGGTTCACAGAGGCTGCAATTTTGGCAATTTCCTGGATCGCTTCCGGCTGGAACTGAATTTCAATATTTTCTGTCTTGAGCAAATTAACATATTGTTTCGTCAGCGCATTCTCCGGTTCAGTCAATATGGAGACGAAATCCTCCAGTGTTAGACTGCTCAGCTCCACACGGATCGGGAATCGCCCCTGAAGCTCAGGGATAAGGTCGGAAGGCTTCGCAATATGAAAGGCTCCCGCTGCCATAAACAGAACATAATCCGTCTTCACAGGTCCGTATTTAGTCATCACCGTAGATCCTTCGACGATAGGCAATATATCACGCTGCACCCCTTCACGGGAAACATCCGGTCCAGAACCTTTGCCCTGGCTGGCAACTTTATCGATTTCATCGATAAAAATAATACCGGACTGCTCGGCACGGGACACGGATTCCTGAATGACGTCGTCCATGTCAATCAGCTTGGCCGCTTCATCCTGAATCAGCACTTTGCGTGCTTCTTTGATCGGCAGCTTGCGTTTTTTGGTCCGCTTGGGCAGTAGACTGCCGAACATTTCCTGCATGTTCATTCCCATCTGGTCATTGCCTTGTCCGGCAAACATGTCCAGCATCGTAGGGGCGGTATCCTCCACGTCGATTTCAATGATGTCGTCTTCCAGCTGCCCTGCCAGCAGTTTGAATTTGACACCTCGCCGGCGTTCGCTGAGCGAACCATCCTCGGGCTCTTCCTTTGTATCTTCGGAGCTTGTGTTATTGCCGCCGAAAATCATTTCGAAGGGATTCCGCTGTGACTTGTTCTTGGAAGTAGACGGAACAAGGATCGAGACGATCCGTTCATTTGCCAATTCCTCAGCCCGGTCTTTCACCTTCTCTGTCCGTTCAAGCTTAACCATACGGATGGAGGTCTCCACCAAATCACGGACCATGGATTCCACATCGCGCCCCACATAACCAACCTCGGTAAACTTCGTAGCCTCTACTTTGATGAACGGGGCATTTACAAGCTTGGCAAGCCGGCGGGCGATCTCAGTCTTCCCTACCCCAGTTGGACCGATCATCAGAATGTTTTTTGGAACAACTTCATCCCGCAGCTCTTCAGCAAGCAAACTGCGGCGGTAACGGTTACGCAGTGCAACTGCCACCGATTTTTTTGCCTGCTTCTGGCCAACGATATATTTATCGAGCTCTGCTACGATTTGACGCGGTGTAAGCGATTGATTACCCATTATGACTTCCTCCCTCTTTCTGCGGCGCCGTGCCTATAATTGTTCAACAATAATATTGGAATTGGTATATACACAAATCTCGGAAGCGATTTGCAGTGCTTCCCTGGCGATTTCGGCAGCTTCTAAATTCGGAGCATGGCGTTTCAGCGCACGTCCTGACGCCAGTGCAAAGTTGCCTCCGGAGCCAATGGCCAACACATCATCATCCGGTTCAATGATTTCACCATTGCCGGAGATCAGCAGCATTCCCTCTTTATCCATCACAATCATTAAGGCTTCCAGCTTGCGCAGGATGCGGTCCTGGCGCCAATCCTTGGCCAGCTCCACAGCTGCCCGCTGCAGATTGCCGTGATGCTCCTCCAGCTTGCCTTCAAACTTCTCGAATAAAGTAATCGCATCGGCCACGGAACCCGCAAAGCCAGCGATTACTTGTCCTCTGTACAGGCGGCGGACTTTTTTAGCCGTCGTCTTCATGATGACACTTTCTCCAAAAGTAACCTGACCATCGCCGGCTATTGCCGCATGGCCATTATGTCTAACCGCACAAATTGTAGTCGCATGAAAGCTGGGTAACATGATTTTGCAACCTCCTAAAAGTTTTGTGAGCTTCGCACCTTGAATCTCTTCGAACAAAACTGGCTTCGAAAGCATATACCTTAAGTTTTGTGGGATGCCATTGCAAAAGAACGGCTTAACACACCCTAGTTTATGACGGGTTTGGTTCTGTGATCTCCGGTTCTGTGTAGGGAAGTCTTGTGCGGGCAGCGAAATCGGCAATACTGTCCAGTGCACGGTGAGCCAGAAATTCATTTTTTTCCTTCTTGCTGCGGATTTTCTTCTCAAGCTTAGGAAGCAGGCCGAAGTTGGCATTCATTGGCTGGAAATGTTCTGGATCCGCGGAAGTGATGTAAGCAGGCATGCTGCCCAGCACACTGTCCTCCGGGAAGATCAAGCCCTCCTCGCCAAGCGCAGCTCTGGCCGCGTTAATTCCGGCGATCATTCCGGAAGCAGCTGATTCCACGTAACCTTCGACACCCGTCATCTGTCCGGCAAAAAACAATCTTTCTTTGCCTTTCATCTGATAAGTCGGATGCAGCAGTTTGGGAGAATTAATAAAAGTATTGCGGTGCATTACGCCATAACGGACATATTCCGCATTCTCAAGACCCGGGATCAGCGAGAAAACGCGTTTCTGCTCCCCCCATTTAAGATGGGTCTGGAATCCAACCAGGTTGTACAGTGTACCTGCAGCATTATCCTGACGCAGCTGCACTACTGCATGAGGCAATTTTCCAGTGTGGGGATTCATGAGTCCTACCGGCTTCATTGGACCGAACAACGCCGTTTGCTTGCCGCGCTTCATCATTATTTCAATCGGCATACAGCCTTCAAAATAAATCTCTTTCTCAAAATCTTTAAGTGCTGCGGTCTCGGCCGAGATCAGCGCATCATAAAAAACATCAAATTCCTCTTCCGTCATCGGACAGTTAAGATAGGCCGCTTCCCCTTTGTCATAACGGGAGGCCAAATACACCTTGCTCATGTCGATGGTGTCTTTCTCCACAATCGGCGCTGCAGCGTCATAGAAGTAGAAATACTCTTCACCGAGCAGCGCTTTAATCTCAGCAGACAAAGCCGGAGAAGTCAGCGGACCGGTCGCGATAACGACAATCCCTTCCTCCGGTATATGCGTAAGTTCTTCATTTATGACTTCCACCAAAGGATGATTGTGCAGCGTCGAAGTAATTTCACCCGAAAATCCGTCCCGGTCTACGGCAAGCGCGCCGCCGGCAGGAACCGCATGACGGTCTGCAGCACCCAGGACCAGCGAATTCAACCGCCGCATTTCTTCCTTTAATACACCAACGGCATTACCAAGACCATTTGCACGCAGGGAGTTGCTGCATACCAGTTCAGCGAACTGATCCGTGTGATGCGCAGGCGTCTTTACAACAGGTCTCATTTCATATAGTCTGACCGGCACTCCGCTCGAAGCGATCTGCCATGCGGCCTCACTGCCGGCAAGACCGGCGCCTATTACTGTTACTTTAGCTGTTTCTGTCAATTTCCTTTCCTCCTGTAGCGACTATTATTCTGCTAATTCTTCGTTGTCCAATACAGCCTCTGTATGATCGCACGAGGTGCATTGCAGCTTGGTCCCTTGTTTGTTGCGCTTCTCAACCATCCAGGAGTTGCATACAGGGCATGGTTTAATGGAAGGTCTATCCCAGGAAACAAAATCACAGCCTGGATACTGATCGCAGCCGTAGAAGACGCGTCCCTTTTTGCTGCGCCGCTCAACAACCTTGCCTTCATGACATTTCGGACAGTTTACTCCGATATCCTTCACAATCGGCTTGGTATTGCGGCAATCCGGAAATCCTGAGCATGCCAGAAATTTCCCGAAACGTCCCAGCTTGTAAACCATCGGCTTGCCGCATTTCTCGCAGAGCTCGTCGGAGACCTCATCTTCAATCTCGATCTCTTTCATTTCTTCTTCCGCGAAGATTAGCCGCTTCTCGAAAGACTCGTAAAATTCGGCAAGTACCTTCACCCAATCCTCCGCGCCTTCTTCTACATGGTCAAGATCCCCCTCCATATGTGCTGTAAATTCCACATCGAGAATTTCGGGGAAAAACTCCTCCATCTGCTCTATAATCAGCTCACCAAGTTCAGTAGGCATAAATTTCTTCTCTTCAATAGCCACATAACCACGCTTCTGGATCGTTTCCAGCGTTGGTGCATAGGTACTTGGACGCCCAATACCCAACTCTTCCAGCGTCTTAACAAGACGTGCTTCTGTATAACGCGGTGGAGGTTGAGTGAAATGCTGTTTGGGTTCAATGTCCTGTTTAGTCAGATCATCTCCGGCTTTGAGCGGAGGCAGAAACTTCTCTTCATCTGTTGTTCCATCATCATTACCTTCTACATAAACCTTCATAAAGCCCGGGAAAGAAACCTTTGAGCCTACGGCTCTGAAGACAGCATCGCCTGCGGCGATATCCACGGAGAGCGTATCTAAGAGCGCAGAAGCCATTTGACTGGATACAAAACGCTCCCAGATCAGCTTATACAAGCGGAATTGATCGCGGCTCATATATTCTTTAACGGTCTCCGGCTCGCGGAATGCTGAAGTAGGGCGGATCGCTTCATGCGCGTCCTGCGAACCTGCGGCTTTTTTGGAATACTGGCGAGGCGACTCCGGCACAAACTTCTCGCCGTATTTTGCCCCAATCAGTTCCTTGGCTTCATCCTGTGCCGTTGTGGACAGCCGGGTGGAGTCAGTACGCATGTAGGTAATTAAACCGACGGTGCCTTCTTTGCCCAGCTCCACACCTTCATAGAGCTGCTGTGCCACGGACATCGTCTTGGCCGCACGAAAGCCCAGTTTACGTGCAGCTTCCTGCTGCAATGAACTTGTCGTAAACGGTGCAGAAGGATGGCGCTGCCTCTCCTTCTCTTTCACTTCATTTACTTTGAAAGCGGCGTTCTTGATAGCTTCCAGAACTTCCAGAACATCGCTTTCCTGGCCCAGCTCTTTTTTCACTCCGTTCAGCTTATGAAACTTCGCTTCAAAACTGGAGTCACGAATGCCGAGCTTTGCGGTGATGCTCCAATATTCAGTTGGGACGAAAGCGGAAATTTCATTCTCCCGGTCCATAATGATCTTGACTGCAACCGATTGAACCCGTCCGGCCGACAAGCCTTTTTTGACTTTCTTCCATAATAGTGGGCTAATCTTGTAACCGACAAGGCGGTCAAGAATCCGCCGGGCCTGCTGTGCGTTCACAAGATCCATGTTGATTTTGCGGGGTGTCTTAAAAGCATCCTTAACTGCTTGTTTGGTGATTTCATTAAAAACAACACGGCACTCCTCGGTATTATCCAAATCCAGCGCATGCGCCAGATGCCAGGCAATGGCTTCACCTTCACGGTCCGGGTCAGCCGCCAGATAGACTTTTTTCACTTTTTTGCTGGCGTCCTTGAGTTCCTTCAATATGGACCCCTTACCGCGGATCGTGATATATTTGGGACTGAAATCATTCTCTACTTCCACGCCAATCTGGCTCTTTGGCAAATCTCTGATATGTCCCATTGAGGCCTTTACGATATATTTACTGCCTAAATATTTGCCGATGGTCTTCGCTTTTGCAGGCGATTCGACGATAACTAATGCATCCGCCATAGGTTGTTCCTCCTAAAAGTTTTGTAAGCATAAGCTTCCTGGAACTGCTTCGGGCATATCTGAATCCGAAAGCATACGCTTAACACAATCTCTTCTATATTAAATTACCTTATAAATTGCACCCGGTAATTGTGTTACCGCTTTTTTTATGATTAAAGATAACAGAACTGAATGCAAATGTCCAAAATCCCATCTCGTTCTACCCAACAGCTCATCCAACGTAAATGGGCCTTGATGCAGTATATGGTATAGGTGAGACTCCTCACTTGTCAATTTCTTTTCTGCCGACTTGTCTCCGTTTTCCGGGTTAAAGAGCTCTTTCTCTCTCTGTTCCACCGACTTTACAGGCAGATAGGATATGTATTCTTCCACAATGTCGTGAGCGCCGGTCACTAATTTTGCCCCTTGTTTGATCAGGTCGTTCGCACCCCTGCTTTTGGGTGAAGTCACTGGACCCGGCACGGCAAAAACATCTCTACCAGCCTCCAGGGCGGCATCGGCAGTAATTAGCGAGCCACTGCGGCTGTCCGCCTCTACGACCACCGTCCCAAGGGCAAGGCCGGCAATAATCCGGTTGCGCTGTGGAAACAAGCCTGGGTGGCTTTTAGTGCCAATTGGATATTCGCTGATTACAAGTCCATCCTGTGCGATTTGATGTTCCAGTTCCCGGTTTTCTGAGGGATAGACCTTATCCAGTCCTGTCGCGACCACCGCAATCGTACTCCCGTATCCACGAAGGGCCGCTTCATGGCATACACTGTCGATCCCCCGGGCCAGTCCGCTGACCACAGTAAGGCCTGCCCCGCTCAGCTGCTCTGAGAGCGTCTCCCCTATCTTACGGCCATATGCCGTAGGCACACGGGTACCAACCATGGCAATCGCCGGGCGGGAGGCCAGGGCGAGGCTGCCTCGATAGTAGAGCACCCACGGCGGCTGCGGTGTCTCTTTCAGAAGCCCGGGATACTCCTCGTCGAGCAGAGTTACCATTTCTACTCCGCTTTCTTTCATTAGAATGTGACGATGGTGAATCCACTCGGAAGTATATACAGCTTCGAGACGCTGCGACATTTTCCCGCTGATTCCGACACGTTCCCAATCACCGGCACCACAGGTAAAAGCCAAATCCGTCAACATACCCGCTCGACGAATTTTGTCGATACTCTTCCAGCCGATGCCTTCCACTTCATTTAATCCAAACAACAAATATCGCGAATCCATATGCACATTCTCCCTCGTGAGGAAGGTCAGCCTTCCCTATTTTGTGATACCTGTGTCAGAAATGCAAGTTACAGTTCCTTAAACGTCTATACGGCAGCAGATTTGAACGCAAAAAAAGCAACCTTTTATCCCCATGAACAGGAACAAAAGGTTGCTTACCTTTGAACATATTATACACGATGCCCTGCTAAAGAACATACGTATGCTGATAAATATAATAGTAGAAACTTAGCTTCCGGTAAAGGCGCTCAGAATGCCGCGCTCTTCCAGCACGCTTACAAGCGTAGAGCCCATTTCTGCCGGAGTTGGAGCCACCTTAATACCGCAGGATTCCAGCACGGCAATTTTTTCGCTTGCCGTCCCTTTTCCTCCGGAAATAATCGCACCTGCATGGCCCATCCGTTTGCCGGGAGGTGCGGTAACCCCGCCGATGAAACCAACTACCGGTTTGGTCATATTTTCCTTGATCCATACAGCAGCTTCTTCCTCCGCCGTACCGCCGATTTCTCCGATCATAATGACCGCCTTGGTTCCCGGATCCTCATTAAAAAGCTTGAGAATATCAATAAACTCCGATCCCTTAACCGGATCTCCGCCTATCCCTACTGCCGAAGACTGGCCGATGCCGCGCTCAGTTAGCTGATGCACCGCCTCATAGGTCAAAGTTCCGCTGCGTGAGACAACCCCTACGTACCCCGGAGTATGGATGTAACCCGGCATAATGCCGATTTTACACTCTCCCGGTGTAATCACACCCGGACAGTTCGGACCAATCAAAACCGTAGAACGACCTTCCATGTAACGCGATACTTTCACCATATCCAGCACCGGTATGCCTTCTGTAATGCAAATAACCAGTTCCAGCCCTGCATCCACTGCTTCCATAATGGAATCGGCAGCAAACGCCGGTGGCACATAGATTACACTCGCAGTTGCCCCGGTCGCTGCTTTGGCCGCTATCACCGTATCAAATACAGGAAGGCTGACCTCACTACCGTTCTCCAGCGTGATGTTCACCGTCGTGCCGCCTTTGCCCGGGGTAACCCCGCCTACCATTTGCGTACCGTAATCCAGCGCTCCCTTGGTATGGAACAAGCCCGTCGAACCTGTTATGCCCTGCGTGATGACTTTCGTATTTTTATCTACAAGAATGCTCATGTTTTAGGTCACATCCCTACTTAGTTTGTCGAATACGAGCACTGGCGCTCAAAGGCCCAGCCGCGATTACACAAGAGCAACAATTTTCCGGGCACCGTCCGCCATGGAGTCGGCAGCAACGATATTCAGTCCGGAACCGGCAAGAATCTGCTTGCCCAGTGCCACATTGGTTCCTTCAAGACGCACGACGAGCGGTTTGGTCAGACCAAGCTGCCGGGCCGCTTCCACGACACCCGTGGCGATAACATCGCAGCGCATAATTCCACCAAATATATTGACGAAAATGCCGTTGACTTTATCATCGGACAAAATGATTTTAAAAGCTTCGGTAACCTTCTCGGTCGTCGCACCGCCCCCTACATCCAGGAAATTGGCCGGTTCGCCGCCGTAATATTTAATGATATCCATTGTAGCCATCGCAAGTCCCGCGCCGTTGACCATACAGCCGATGTTGCCGTCAAGGGCAATATAGCTGAGATCGTATTTCGAGGCTTCAATTTCCTTCTCGTCCTCTTCATCTAAGTCCCGCAGCTCCAGAATATCCTTATGCCGAAACAATGCGTTAGAGTCAAAATTAAGCTTGGCATCCAGAGCCATTACATTCCCGTCAGCTGTAACGACCAGCGGATTAATCTCCGCAATGGAGCAATCCTTATCCACAAAAGCCAAATATAGCGCTTGCATGAACTTGACAGCCTTATTCACCAGTTCTGTCGGAATAGCAATGCTGTACGCCAGTTTACGGGCCTGGAAAGTCTGCAAGCCTACTGCAGGATCAATGATTTCCTTAAAAATCTTTTCCGGATGAGTGGCCGCTACCTCCTCAATTTCCGTTCCGCCTTCTTCAGAAGCCATCATGACCACCCGGCCGGAGCCACGGTCCACAACGATTCCAATGTAATATTCTTTCACAATCTGGCAGCCTTCTTCAATCAGCAGCCGCTTTACAACCTTGCCTTCAGGACCGGTTTGATGGGTCACCAGTGTCTTGCCAAGAATCTCTCCGGCATAAGACCGGACTTCGTCAAGCGACTTCGCTACCTTCACACCGCCGGCTTTTCCGCGTCCGCCTGCATGAATCTGCGCTTTTACCACCACTACCGGTGTACCCAGCGATACTGCAGCTTCTACTGCTTCCTCCACTGTATAAGCTACTTTTCCGTTCGGTACGGCTACGCCGTACTTCTTAAGTACTTCTTTTCCCTGATACTCGTGGATATTCATACCGGAAGCCTCCTAAAGTGTTGCGGTGGCTTAAACAGGCAGCCTGCAGCCATTCCGCTTTCCGTTTTGATTGTCCAAAGCCGGGTCCAGACCGGTTTATTGCTACATATTCCGGCACAAGCAGAAAACCTAACCGCATCTAATAGAAACGGCGTGGCTTCTGCCAGTGACACAAGCTTTGAAATACAGATTTTCATCTATATTTAGCTATATGTCAGAAAAGGAAACCCAGAATATTGTAACATGTTTTAAAAGCGCTTTCCTCAAAAACTTTCACTATTTGCACACACATTTTCGCTTGATTTCATGCCGGAATGCGAACGATTATATTGACACAGCTTTCAAGAGCTATTTAGAGGCATTAATGTTAGCTTCGTGTACACGAGCCAGAAGGTCTTTAAACTGGCCCAGCAGAGCAACAAATTCATCTGCCGACAGCATCGTTCCTTCCGCCATTTTCCCCGGAATGCATGCCGCTTCACCCTGCAGTGCCCAGCCCTTTTCTGTCAGGGAAATCAGAACCTTCCGCTCATCCTGCAAGGAACGTTCACGCAGAATCAAACCTGCTGCCTGCAGCCGTTTCAATAGCGGCGTTAAGGTACCGGAGTCCAAAAAGAGGGCTTCGCCCAGCTCTTTAACCGTACACTGCTGTCTTTCCCAAAGCACGATCATTACTAGATACTGGGAGTACGTTAAACCGATCTTGTCCAGGTGAGGCTGGTACAGCTTCGTAAATTCGCGCGAGCAAGCATAGATGGTAAAACAAAGTTGATTATCAAGCATTAGCTCAGGAGTTGTCGTTGTCTTTTGCATTTCTTCTTCACCTGCCTTTATGACATTATTTTATCACAATTCATCCGTAATATCATGTTAATAGCGAAAAATAGATTGACTATTATTTTAATTGTGTTAAATTAAGTTGTGTACAATACATTATCAAATGAACGGGAGCGGATAATAATGATGACTATTCAACAAAAAATGTATGAAACTACAGTTAAAGCAGTAGGCGGAAGAAACGGAACTATTGAGTCGGAGAACCCTAAGCTGGCTCTTACGATCAGCACTCCCCGCGAAATGGGCGGCGCCGGCGGCGAAGGCACAAATCCTGAGCAGCTGTTCGCTGCCGGATATTCCGCTTGTTTTGACAGCGCGTTGAATATGGTGGCCCGGATGGGCAAAGTGAAGATTGAAGGCAGCGAAGTTACCGCTACTGTAAGCTTCGGCAAAGTTGAAGACGGGGGTTTCGGCATCGCTGTGAAGCTTGATGTTCTGGTTAAAGGCGTTGACCATGAAACTGCAGCCCAGCTTGTAGAAGCCGCCCACGGTGCCTGCCCATACTCCCGTGCTACCCGCGGCAACATTGAAGTGGAAATAAACGTACTGTAAAGAATCTGCGTCTTTCCAATCATTCTCGGAATGAGAACAGAACAAGCCGTCCATTGGCTATGGGCGGCTTGTTTGCCGTTAATATATCTCATAACCAGTAATAGACTATATACTATAAATCGCTAGTCCTCTGTCATGATCTGCCTGTCCAGATTGCGGTACTGCACCGCCTCCGCCAGATGTGCAGAGACAATGTCTACGGATCCTTCCAGATCGGCAATCGTCCGGGCCAGCTTAATAATCCGGTCATGGGCCCGCATGCTTAAGCCGAGACTTTCCAGAATGGTATGCAGCATCAATGTGCCTTCCCTGCCCAAACCGGCATAACGGCGCAGTGCCGCACCGGATAGTTCACTGTTCCAGGATATCGGCAGAGTCTTATATCGTTCTGTCTGAATAGCCTGGGCTTTCAGAACCTCTGCGCGCATCTCTGCCGAAGATAATGAAGGCCCCTCACCACCCCAATCCTTCGGACGGGGAACATCCACCTGCATATCAATCCGGTCCAGCAGCGGTCCGGAAATCTTAGAGCGGTATTGTGCAATCCTCGCAGGACTGCAGGTGCATCTCTGCTGCAACCCTCCGCTTCCCAAATACCCGCAATGGCAAGGATTCATAGAGCAGGCCAGCAAAAATTGGGCGGGAAAGGTAAATGCAGCGCGGGCACGGCTGATCGTCACTACCCTGTCCTCCAGGGGCTGCCTCAGAACCTCTAGTACATTGCGCGAGAATTCCGGCAGCTCATCCAGAAAGAGAATACCTCGATGGGCTAAGCTGACCTCACCCGGCTTGGGAATCCCTCCACCGCCAATAAGCCCTGCCGCAGAGATGGTATGATGGGGCGAACGGAACGGGCGCCCCCGCAGCAACCCGCTGTGGGCATCCTTAAGCTTGCCCGCCGCGCTGAAAATTTTGGTCACCTCCAGGGATTCACTGTCATTCAGCGGCGGTAGAATACTAGGAAGACGTTTGATGAGCATCGTTTTCCCCGTTCCCGGTGGCCCCATCAGGATAATATTGTGCATCCCCGCCGCCGCAATGGTTAAAGCCCGCTTCACATGATTTTGCCCTAGAACATCACTGTAATCCTCCAGCATACCGTTGTCTGCAGTTAAGACAGATCCTTCATACATCACTGCCGGTATATATTTCAAATGATCCAGCGTAAGCGCCATGACCGGTGGACGCTCGCTGTTGGCAAGACCGCTGCTGACGGAAACCGGAAACGGCAGCGGATTTTGCAGGACAGTCTCCTTTGTCACAGCTACAGCTTCAGCAGCAGCCAATCCTATTGGCAGACAAGACTTAGTTTCGACTGAGCCGCTCGATTCATCAACACCCATTGTATTCACACTTACTATTTGCTGCTCTACCCCGCTTCTCTTTGCGGTGTCCGCCAGGTTCATTACCGATTCCTGTTCAGGCTGCGGCAGCTGCCGCAAATGCTCTATCGCATACACTGTGATCCCGCTGATTAAAGCGGCCTCAGCAGCGTTGCCCAATGGCACTAATACAGCACGAAATCCGGCGCGCCGCGCTGCTTCTACCATCGGCAGCACACCTGTCACAGGGCGCAGGCTGCCGTCGAGCGCCAATTCGCCGATCAGCAGCAGCTTTTCTGCCTCAGGCATCACCAGTTGGCCGCTTGTCGTCAGAACGCCCAGGGCAATAGCCAGATCGAATGCCGAACCTTCTTTACGCAGATCAGCCGGGGCTAAATTGACCGTAACACGCTGCTGAGGGTAACGATAACCGCAATTTTTGACCGCCGCACGCACTCTTTCCACAGCTTCACGAATAGCAGAATCAGGCAATCCAATGATATTCGTCTGTGGTAAACCGTTGGCCAGATCAATTTCAACACCGATCATCACACCCTCAATCCCATACAGGCAGGCGCTGTGCATTTTTCCATACATAAAAAAAACACCTCTTCTCCTGAAGTACGCCGAAAATAAGCGTTGTCGTTTCAAGAAAAAGGGTGCTTCCTCATTTTCCGAGATTTTATTATAACCAGTATACAAATGATCTGCAGACATGCGCAATAGCTGAACGGGAGATCACCACTTCAGCTTATTTGCACAAATGTGAAAGGGCATTTAAAAAGGTGATAAATTAACCCTCTTCACTTACCACCACAGCATCCCTAATTTGCTCAAAAGAGAGCGGTTTGTAGCCCCAATGCTCCACACAAATATTAAAATGATTGTTTCCTTCATATTTCTGTCCATGAATATGACCATGCACATTCACGTAAGGCATATGTTTGTTCATATACATCGGTTCATGTGAAAGAAAGAAGAAATCCTTGTAGATCATCGGGTATTCACTAACCTCGTTGAAGCCCGCCTCCAGCCACCATTTGCGGCTTCGTCCGCGGTCATGATTGCCGAGAATCAGAATCTTGTAGCCGTTCAGTGAAGACACTATCCCCGTCGTCGCTTCCAGGTTCATAAATGAAAAATCCCCAAGGTGAAATACCGTATCCCCTTCGCCCACCACGGAATTCCAGTTCTCGATCATCGTCCGGTTCATCTCCTCCACACCACTGAAGGGACGTGATTCAAAATCAATAATCAGCTTATGCCCAAAATGGTGGTCTGAGGTAAAAAATACTTTAGACATTTGTGCACACCCAACTTTCACGGAAACTCTGTACATTCTGATTTCTCAATTATGCTGAACTTATTTTTATTTACGCCATTCCCGTTTGTTGGAACGCTGGTTTGCATCCAGCTGAATCAATTCGGCGAGTGGCGGAACTTCTTCATGCTCAATAAGCCATTTACGCATTTCCCTAATTGCCTCCACCTGTCCATTGCCCTTATCCCGCCAGGTTAGCAGCTCTATCACTTTAATAACCAGTGACAACAGGCTGCTGCTGTCGCTTTGGCTCTTTTCGGCCCGAATCTTTTGGATAAGTGCCTCATTCTCCCAATCAATCAATATCTCCTCGGCAATGGCTGGCCGCATAACGGTGAAGGTTTTGTTGCATTGGCTGCAGCAGACAACGGATAAAGGCTCTCCGCCTAAATCTACAGCGATCTTCTGTTCACATTCTTGGCATGTAAAACTTACTTGTATATCAAATGGTTGATTCCTCATGCGGACAACCCTCCTCATGGCAGCATTAAAAGTTACAATAATGTTTACCCATTCCCCTTAAGAAATGACCCATGACACGGAAGTAATGTCAAGACATAAGCTCTAATACGGACATTAAATCGACAAAAAGCTACTTAAAATGCCTCGCGAATATGCCTTAGAGCAGCGATACTCGTATCGTCATTCAGTAATACTGAAATCACATCAAAGGAGACCTGCCGTTCTTCCTGACCTGTGGCATGCAAATAGACCTCTGCCGTATTGCGCACCTGCCGTATTTTGCGGGTGTTCACAGATTCCTCGGGTGTCCCCTGCTGAGGGTTTCCGCTGCGGCTCCGTACTTCCACGAAGATCAGCCTGCCTTCAAGCTCAGCAATGATGTCAATCTCGCCGCTGCGGCAGCGCCAATTGCATTTTATAATATCGTAACCTTGGGAAGTCAAATACATCACAGCAGCTTGTTCAGCTGCTGTGCCTTTTTGTTTGCGGCTATACCGCCCGCCTGTGCCGTTCTCCCTCACTTGAGCCTCCGCTCTCCTGCAGAACGGTCACTCTGGTAGATATAGCTTAGAATCTCCGCCACCAAATGATACAGCTCAGGAGGAATCTGCTGATCGAGGTCCAACTTCGACAGGACCTCCACCAATGCTGCATCCTCCTGAACGGCAACCCCGTTCTCCTTGGCCCGCTGCAAAATCATATCCGCCACAGCGCCTTGCCCTTTGGCCACAACTACCGGGGCTTCGCTTTGGCCTGGAGTATATTTCAGTGCAACAGCCTTCTTAAGGTTCTGTGAAACTTCATTTGGCTCACTCATATCCGGTAATCGACTCCTTTGTAGGAGTCAGGAACATAGTCTGCCAGCTTGGACACAGTCTTCATACCGGATGCCGCAAGCGAGCCGGGCTCCGGCAAGGGCTCTGTGCGCAAGCTTAAAAGCTGGTAGCCTATTGACTCCACTGCGGATTGGACATCCTCCCGCCGATCCTCCAGCAGTTCAAGTACCCAAGGATCATTATTATGCACCTTGAGGCTTACGATCCGGTCGACCACTTGGACGTCAACCAGCGTCTGTCCCAGCTGCTTCATGTCCAAATCGAACCAAAGCCGGCAATTCGCCGCATCCAGTTCACCCTTGCGGCCACGCCGCGACTGAATATGGACAGAAGCCGTTTCCTGTCCATCCTCGCCTCGCAGCGGCAGAAATAGCGTCACCTGTGCGAACGGTGCCGTACGGTCCGTGTTGAGCAGCAGCTGCTGTCCCGTTAGCTGCTGCACAAGCTGGCCTGCGGCTTCCTTCACCGCAGGCGGCGCATCGCTGCT
>NZ_JBGJZP010000025.1:0-106713 GCF_042610515.1 Paenibacillus paludis | reverse complement strand
ACCCAAACCCAAACCCAAACCCAAACCCAAACCCAAACCCAAACCCAAACCCAAACCCAAACCCAAACCCAAACCCAAACCCAAACCCAAACCCAAACCCACTAATCAGGAGGTAATTAAAATGTTAAACAAAGCTGTCGTGTTAGGTGCAACCGGAGGAACAGGAATGGTCATTATTGCCGAGCTGCTGAAAAGAGGGGTGGAAACGGTCGCCTTTGGGCGATCCCTGCCAAAGCTGGAGCAGCTTGCTGCGAAGCTGACGAACCCAACAGGACTCCGCTTGAAGACCGGCGACGTATTTAAGGCGGGCGATGTACAGGAGGCCGCGCAGGGGGTTGATGTTATTTTCCACTGTGCTTCGGTGCCTTATCACGAGATGAGCACCAAGTTGCTGCCGATGGGGGAAGCGGTCTTGGAGGCGGCAAGCAAGCTAGGAACCCGAGTTGTTGCGGTGGACGGCATTTATCCGTACGGCAAAAGACGGAATGAGCAGCCGATCAGTGAGGATTATCCGAAGAATCCGCATACCAAAAAGGGAAAAGTCAAGCTTGAATTTGAGCGGATGTTCTTCAGCCCGCGCTGGAATCGGGCCAAAAGAATGATCGTCCGCTTGCCCGATTATTACGGTCCTACCGCCAATGAGGCATCGTATCTGGGCTCTACGCTGGAGGCGATTGCCGCCGGGAAACCGGCGATGTTCATCGGAAATATGAGCATTCCGCGTGAATACGTCTACCTCCCGGATGCCGCAGTGATGATGGTGGAGCTGGCGGGCAGGGAGGAAGCGTACGGACAGAATTGGAACATTCCAGGTGCGGGCATCATCTCGGGTAAAGAGATCGTCCGGATAGCCCGGGCGGCTAGCGGATCATCAAAACCGGTTATACCCGTCGGTGCCGCCGGCTTGTCGCTGCTGGGACTGATCGTCCCGGTCATGAAGGAGATTGTCGAGATGCTCTATTTAACGAAGGAGCCCCTTATTTTAAGCGGCAGCAAATATGAACGTACCGTCGGGCCGATTCCGGCCACACCGTTTGAACAGGGAATTACGGAAACGATCCGTGTGCTTAAGGCCCGGCAGGATAAATCTTTGTGAACACGCTTATAAAATACATCAAAGCCGCAGAAGATAGAAATAGTCAGGCCACTTGATCTGTGATACTATTTATTTCTATATACAAGAGGGAAGTGAGCACGAATGATCAGCATTACCATCCCGGCACCGGATGTTACGATTACCAAGCAGGAGAATCCTGTGCTGAGTCATATTTACGGTTTTACGGATTTCCACCTGATTACGCGTGAAGCCGGCGGCATCTTTATGTTCTATAACGACAACGACGAGCTGTTGTTTGTAGGCAAGGCCAGAAAGCTGAGACCCAGAATCAAAAAGCATTTTGAAGATAACGTATCCGTAATGAAGCCCCATCGCGACGAAGTCACCAAGATTGAGGTATGCCTCGTTGAGGATCCGGTCGACAGAGAGATTTACGAAACTTACATTGTGAACAAGCTGAAGGCCAAGTACAATGTGGAGAAAGTCCTGTATAAATAGCAAATGTAGGGCAAAAGGCGTGGTCCAATGGGGCTGCGTTTTTTTTGTGCGAAAAGTTCGGCAACCGTGGAAATCCGGCCTATTGGCGTGGATAATCCCTTCTGTGGCAGCAAATTGGGTCTTTAGATGTATTTAGGAAAGTTAGATATTAAGGCTCACTTACATCCAGGACAAATCATCTATAATAAACTCGTATATGCTCGACATTTTTTGACATTTATAATGAGGTGATATATAGATGGCTGCTCCTTTTTTTAAGAAAAGAGACGCGGTGGACAAGACGCCGAAGCCGGGCATGGTTCAAAAGGTACAATTGGCGGAAAGTCCTCCTGAAGATTCGGAAAGCTATGAAAAGAGTGACAGCCAGAACAGCCTGATTTCGACAGGCAAAGCACAGCTGGACAAGAAATCACTGGATTTAATTTTTGCGGTTGAACAGATGATTCAGGACCGGACGCATGCCGAGACGAATAACCGTGAGCTTCAGGACCGGCTTGCGCATTCCAGCGGACATGTGGAGCGGTTGAACAAGGATCTCAAGAACCTCAACAAGGTGATTGAAGACCGGGAGAAGAACATTATGGAGCTGGAGCAGAAGCTGGTAGAGCGTAATCTGAAGGTGGATCAGGTGCTGGAGGATTACCGCGAGCTTCATATCACTTTTTCTGCAGAGATGGACGAACTCAAGAGCACCATTGATCTGGAGCAGCAGAAATACGTTAACCTTGTGCAGAAGCACAATGAGGTCCATGCGGAGAAGCTCAAGAAAATGAATGAGCTGGAAGAAAAGATCGGACGCCTGGAGACGGAAAATGGCCATCTTCGACAGAAATACGAAACGGTCCGGCAGGAGAAAGCCTACCTCTCCAGCATGATCAGCGATTTCACCAACCGGATGACAGCACCTTTTGGCGGCAGTAGCCTGCCTGCAGAGCGCAGTGATGAGAATGGGGATACATAATATTTATGCCAGTTGAGGAAAAAAGCGCCGCTCTGATGATAGAGTTGCTGTCGCTTGAGCACGGGCAGGACGGTTATCGGATGGAGGTAGGTCTAACCCGCAGCGGTGCCTTTACCAGACATATGGTCCACATAGATGAACTTACATATTTGCAAATGAACGCACTCCCCCCTTTTGAAGGACAGCGGATTCGGCTGTCACTGTATGCGAAGTGGGATCCCTTCCGCCAGACACATTTCAGCTCGCTTATCAAAATGAACCGGACCTTCAGCGAAACGCTGTATTTCGCCTGCTCCGAAGAATATATCTCCTTACTTCATCGTTTGAAGCAGCCGGAATGGGCGGGTGCTGAACAGGTAAAGGACAAGGAGAAGGAAGAGGCAGCAGTGATTCCTTCCCCGGCGGTAGCGGCAGTACCGAAACCGGTTAAGCGCAGCAGTTCCAGGGCTGGGGCCCGGTCGATTGCCCTGCGGGGACTTGTGTTGAGCCTTCTGCTGATCGTATTCTTGCTGCGTATGGACGATGGACTGTTCTCGGACAGTGCCGCAGCGAAGGTGGAAGTCACCCAGTCTGAGGCTGGTGCTCATAGTTCCGAGCGAGATGATACCTTGTCCGCTCCTTATGCCCCTGTGGTGCGGCTGACTTCACTTGAGAGCAGTATAGCCGAGGCAGCCACGGTACCAGTAGTGGATGAGAAAGAAGTGCAGAAGCTGCTGTACGAGGAGATTGAGCTTGGCGGAGACAGCTATGAATACGCCTTGCCCAAGGGATATGTGGCGCTCTCCTTCGATGATGGCCCCTCGAAGTATACCAAGGAGATCGTGGATATTCTGCAGGCGGAAGGCATTGCGGCCAATTTTTTATTTATTGGACAGAATGTGCTCCACTACCCTGAGGCAGTAATCTATGCGGATGCGCAGGGCATGGCGGTCGGCAATCATTCGTGGGATCACAGCGTCATGACCAGGAACAGCGGTGAAGAGAACCGGAACAATCTAAGTCAAGTTAACCATGCGCTGGCACAGCTCATCCAGTCTCCGGTAACGGTCTTCCGTCCTCCGTATGGAGCGGTAAATGAAGAGCTGGCGGCTGAAGTCGGCAGACAGCATATGAAGGTGCTGCTCTGGAACCGTGACCCTGAGGATTGGAAGGCCGACAGCCCGGAGGAGATTCTTCATTATTTCCGCGCAACCGATCCGTCGGGCGGCATCTATCTTTTGCATGAAAAAAACATAACCGTAAAGATTCTCCCTGAAATCATCCAATATCTTAAGAGCAAAGGCTTGAAATTCGCCATCTTTAAATAATTTGCAGGGTTTGAGCGTATCCATCGCACATGGATACGCTTTTTAAATGCCCTACAACTAACTTAATATGTTGTTAGAAGAAGCGAAGAGACTCGCTGTTCTAGACTCCGGAAAATTACTGGAGGGCAACGACCGGCAAGGCTGTCTGGATATAATGTGCATAGCCGGCTGCATGCTGCTCCAGCTGTGTATCGGTAACTTCACGGATACGGGGCTGCAGGCAGGGATTTCCCTTGTTTTAATATACGAAATTTGAGACAATAAGTAGATGTTGTTGGAAGAGTCCTGTCAAGGTAGAATAGATTGAACTTTAAAGTTTTGAAAAGAGGATATGAAATGAATAAAGAATCCATTTATGGATTAACATTGGATCAACTGGCGTCATGGCTATCGGAGCGCGGTCATAAAAAGTCCCGTGCAGCCCGGGTCTGGGACTGGATTTACCGCAAGCGGATTACGGATTTCACGGAGATGTCCGATCTGAATAAGGATTGTGTGCAGCTGCTGTCCGAGCATTATGTATTTCAAACGATGGATGAGCATGTGAAGCAGGAATCGGCTGACGGTACGATCAAGTTCCTGTTCCGTCTAAAGGACGGCAATCTGATCGAAACGGTGCTGATGCGGCAGAAATACGGCTTGTCCGTCTGCGTCACCACTCAGGTCGGCTGCAATATCGGCTGCAGCTTCTGCGCGAGCGGACTGCTGGCGAAGAGCCGTGATCTGTCCAGCGGCGAGATTGTGGAGCAGATTATGAAGGTGCAGCAGCATCTCGATCAGGCCGGACTGGGACAGAGGGTCAGCCATGTAGTAGTGATGGGGATCGGCGAGCCGTTCGATAACTTTGAACATCTACTGAATTTCCTGACGATCATCAAGGACCACAAAGGGCTGGCGATTGCCGGCAAGGGCATTACCGTCTCGACAAGCGGTCTGGCCGACAAGATCAGAGAATTTGCCGATGCCAATATGCAGGTCAACCTGGCGATTTCTTTACATGCGCCGAATAATGAGCTGCGGACACGGATTATGAAGATCAACCGTGCGATTCCTATAGAGAAATTAATGCCGGCGATTGATTATTATCTGGAGAAGACGAACCGGAGAATTACGCTGGAGTACATTCTGCTGAAGGACATCAATGACCGCGAGGAGCATGCGCTGGAGCTGGCAGAACTGATCGGCGACCGGCGTCAGCTGGCCAACGTCAACCTGATCCCATACAACCCGGTGGATGAACACAGTCAGTACCAGCGGAGCGAGCGGGAGTCGGTACGGGCCTTTTTTGACACGCTGAAGAAGCAGGGAGTCAGCGTCAGCACCCGGCTGGAGCATGGCACGGATATTGATGCCGCCTGTGGCCAGCTGCGCAGCAAGCAGATTAAGAAGACCAAAGACAGCAGCGCGGATAAGAACGGGGTAGTTGCCGGGTAAGGCTGGAGACCATTTCAGCGGTTTGCGGACGGCCTGGTTAGCAGGACGTAATCCCTTCCATCACCTGCTAAGGATTTTTGTGATACAATAGCTTGGCAGTGATTAGGAAAGAAGGTATGCGTTGTGCTGACATTTACAAGCTACACCGTGGAAAATTTAAGAGACCCATTCGGTATTTTAAGCGGCAAGCGATATGAGTTCATGATTAACCTGGATGTGCCGGAAGAAGATGAACTGTACGAAGAGAACGGGGTATCGGCCCGCGTGATTTTCAAAGTTGAGGAAGAGAAGAGCGCCATCGTCAGTTACGATCTGCTGGAAACGACGACAGGCCGCGTTTTGGATTTCGATATGGAAGAGGACGAGGAAGCAGCACTGGCCTTGTTCTGTACAGAACATCTGCCGGAGTAAGGAAGTATGCACGAGAACCCCGGTGGCTATGTGAGGCAGTAAGACGGGTTCTGCATAAAAAAGGGGGGCTGCCAGCTATGGCAGCTCCCCTTTTTGCAGCATTATAACGACTATAGGCAGCCGCTGACATAATAATGAATCTGTTTGTTCCACCAAGGCCAGTCATGGTTCACATCGTGGCCCCAATAGTCGAACCGGGCAGGGATCTCCTTGCGCTGCAGCAGTTCCTGCAACAGGCGGGTCTCATGAAGCATTTCGTCCTCATAATCGCCCTGGCCGACGCAAATGATGATGTTGCTGTCACGGTATTGCTGCAGATAATAATCATCCTGAAGTCCCGGCAAATAGTGGAGCGGAGAGTTGAGATAGACGTTGTCGCTCATATAGTCGCCAAAGAAATAATAGGTGGAATAGACGCCGCTCAGGGCGATCAAGGTATCGAAATATTGCGGATAACGGAAAAAGAAGCTGGCACTGTAGTAAGCGCCCATGGAGCAGCCGGAGATGAGAATGCGCTGGTCACTGCCGCCATTGTTCCATTTGCTCTGGTCGAGAATGCCGGGGATCAGCTCCTGCGTGATGTATTTGTCATACTGCTCATGCCGTTGCACTTTGTCCTCGTGATTCCAGTGGGCAGAGAAGAAGGTCTCCTCATCAATGCTGTCGCAGGCCCAAATCTGCAGCTTGCCGGCCTCAATGAATTCAGAGAGCGTCTGGATCATGCCCGAATCCTCGTATTGATAGAATCTGCCGAGTGACGTAGGGAAGACCAGCATCGGTTTGCCGGCGTGGCCGTATATTTTATACTCCATTTCCCTGTGCAAGTTATGGCTGTACTCCTTATGGTAGCTTGTCCTCATCCGTTAACACATCCTATCCCTCTTCTTGTTGAATATAGTTCACGATGTCTCTGACATCCTCTAATGCGGCGGAACGGAATTGATAGGCGCTGTTCCCCATGGCTCTGCTGAATACCTCTTCGATCTCGGCATAATTCACGATCTTGTCGCCATAGGTGCGGTAGATGTCTTCATGGCTGTGGGTGTAATGCTTATGCTTCTTGCGGCTGGCATAGCCGGTATAATATTTGCCTTCATAGGGTCCGCCAACCTCGTTATGTGCGATCATGCTGGCCCATTCCTTATAGATGTCCACGTCGTACGAGAAGTTTATGGCATCGGTCATCCAGGCGCCGGGCGGGCGCATATTCACTTCTAGAGCAATAATCCGGCCATCTTTATTCGACTTGAACAGCTCGATATGGAAGAAACGCTCCTTGATGTCAAAAGCCTTCAGAATGCTTCTGCCCGCCGCCTCAACCTCCGGACTAATCTCCCGCAGACAGAAATAATACAGATGGTTATCGGTGTTGACGACCTCCATCACGCTGTTCTCGAACAGATGGCTTACGGCAAAGCGCACTTCACCATGGATATCGACCAGTCCGTCATAGGTCAGAATGACCCCGTCAATGAACTCTTCGATAATAAAGGGGACCTCAGCGGGTTTGGTGTCAAAAAACTGCTGCAGCTCATCCTCGTTATTGATCTTGTAAGTCATGCTGGCCCCGGAGCCGAGATCGGGCTTCACAACAAGCGGAAAGCCGGCTTCACGGATGAACGCATCGACGCTCTCCCGGGTGGTTCCAGTGGAGAACTGCACGGTGTTGACGCCGCTTTTGCGGAAAAATTCCTTCATCTTGGACTTCTGCTTCAGATTGTAGACGAAATCGGTCTTGGTGCCGTAAATGTTGAAGTCACTGCGGATGGCGGCATCCTGCTCCAGCCAATATTCGTTCAGTGACTCGAACCGGTCAATCTTGCCGTATTTATGTGTGAAATAGCCTACCGCCCGCAAGATCTCCTCGTAATTTTCCAGATCATTCACTTTGTAATACTCCGTCAGCGCGAGCTGCAGCTTGTCCTCCAAGTGTGCATATTCGGCATCACCAATCCCGAGCACCAGCACACCCTGACGCTGCAGCTGAGTACAGAAATCGGCGCTGTTCCTCGGGAAATGAGGGGAAAAGAAAATAAAGTTCACGGCGATCAACCCCTTTGGCTGGAATATAATTCCGAGTTAAATTGTATGATTAATTTAATTTAATTTATCAGGTCCATCCCTATCCGTCAATGTTTTTGGAGAGTTAAGGGGGATTCATACTTCTTCGGCCTTGGCATCTTCGCATTTGTGCCGGTAAAGGAGGAGGAGGTAATTTTCTTTTCTTCTTCGCATGTTTACGCAATATGGGGTAAAATACAATAAAGCAGGCAAAAATAGGAGTTGTAGAACATGTCTAAGTCCAATGAAGAAGTATTCTTGACTAAAGAAGGATTGGCTAAGTTAGAGGAAGAGCTTAGGGATCTGAAGACAGTAAAACGTAAGGAACTGGCAGCCCGCCTTAAGCTGGCGATCAGCTACGGGGACTTGAAGGAGAACAGTGAGTACCACTCGGCCAAGGAAGATCAATCGTTCATGGAAACCCGGATTATGATCCTGGAGAAAATGCTGACGAAAGCCCAGATCGTTGATTCGAGCAAAATGGATCTGAGTGCAGTCAGTGTAGGTTGCATCGTGATCCTGAATGATGTGGAATACTCCGAAAAAATCGAATATAGAGTGGTGGGCCCGGCTGAGGCTGATGTGCTCGACAACAAGATTTCTTATGAAAGTCCGCTGGGCAAAGAGCTGATCGGCAAAAAAGTGGGCGACATCATCAGCGTCAATGCCCCGATGGGCATCATAAAATATGAGCTGCTTGAAATCAAAATGCTGTAACAAACAAAATCCTCATCCCCTTGTCATTTCGCTGGGGATGAGGATTTTTGTTGTAGACAGGTGAGCGCATCTCCGGAATAACGGCATTACGGCGTAACGGCGGCCCGGGGGAATGACGGAACGCAGCTTCCGGGACTGCGGCCCTGCCGCTTTCAGATCAGGCTATGGCCGCCGTCGATATGAAGTACCGTGCCTGTGGTGAATCCGTTATGGATCAGGTAGAGCACGCCTTCAGCCACGTCCGCCGCGGTGCCTACACGCTGTACCGGCAGCTTGGCAGCTGTGCTGCTGTAAAAGGCATTCCGGGAATCCTCCGCCATCCCTGCCCGGGAAGGCGTGTCAATAATACCTGGGGAGACGATGTTCACCCGCAGCGGGGCCAGCTCCAGGGCCAAGGTCCGGCCAAGATTTGCGACAGCAGCATTCACTGCGCCCAGCATGGAGGAGCCGACCATGGATTTGAACGCTACAACCCCCGAGAAGAGGGTAATGGAGCCATTGGGGTTCAGCATCGGAGCCGCATATTTGGCGGCATAATATTGGCCCCAGAATTTATTCTCGAACAGCGAGCGGGCAGTGCTTGTCGGCGTTGCCAGGAAAGGCCCGCCGCTTGTTTCGGCCGCACTGACAACCAGATGATCAAAAGTCCCGGTCTGCTCGAAGAACAGCCGCATCTGCTCCTCATCTGTCACATCCAGTATGTGTGAAGTTACTTTCGCCCCTGTACCGATGGCAGACTTGGCCTGTTCCAGCTTATGCCGGGAACGGCTGGCAATTACAATCTCCGCACCTTCCGCGGCGGCCCGTCTGGCCGTTTCCAAACCGATTCCCGAGCTTCCGCCGACAATAACTACTTTTTGTCCTGTTAACATCTCTTTTCCTCCTCAAAGGTTTATGGAGCATTACTTTCAGACATCCGCCGCAATAAAACTCGCTTCGGAAGCATCGCTAAGCATGTTGTGCTCTGTGAGGAGAGTATATGTCTATAACTTCCTTTTGGAAAGTAGTTACCTTATTGTTATACAGTTTCCAAAAGTATAGTTTTGTGCGGTGGAAGGGTTGCCGGATTAAAGTTTTTTAGAGCGTGAGTCCGTATCGTTTTAACTCGATAAAAATTCCTTCCAGCTGTTCCCCCTTCGCGGTCAGGGTATATTCTACACGCGGCGGCACCTCCGGATATACTGTACGTTCCAGAATGCCATGGTTCTCCAGCTCACGGAGCCGCAGCGAGAGCGTCTTCGGGCTGATTCCCTCCAGGGATTTCAGCAGATCGCTGAAGCGCATCGTGCCTTCGATCAGCAGATCGCGGATAATGAGAAAGGTCCATTTGGTTCCAATAATATCGAGTGTTTTGGCAATGGGACAGGGTTCGCCGGGAGTGCCCTTGGTTATAATGACAGGCTCTGAAAGGTTCATATTCAACTAGCCTCCTGAGTAAATAGCGAGTTTTCTTAATCATATCACAATACTATCTTTTGGGAAGTTATGTGCAGCCATAGGCAGTTTCTATTAAGCATATTGTTTCCATATCTTAGACGGGCCTTGCTTCAGCAGGTATAGTAGGGAGTAACTATAGAACAGAGGAGTCCTGGCCCGTGATTGAGACTGTGTTGTCGACGTTATTTAAGGTCATAGTGCCGCTGTCCATTCCGGTCATCGCCGGAACGCTGCTGGGCCGGTTCAAGAACCTAGATACGAAACCGCTGTTAACGCTCTATTTGTACTTTTTGAGTCCGGCGATCATTCTCGATACGCTGGCTACTGCAGAAATTTCCTTCGACGACGTCTATAAGACACTGTCGTTCTCCTTGCTGAATCTGTTTCTCTTATGGGGCCTGGCCAATGTGCTCGGGCGAATACTGAAGCTGGCTCCGGCGGAAGCCGCCGGACTGACACTGGTCTCCACGTTTACGAACAGCGTCAATTACGGGCTTCCGCTGGTGCTGCTGGCCTTCGGCCAGCTTGGCCTCGATAAAGCATCGGTCTATGTCATTGGCCAGATGGTAATCGTTAATACCATCGGCGTTTATTTCGCTGCGAGATCACAGTTCTCAGTGCGCAGCGCCGTTAAATCCGTGTTTTCGCTGCCGGCCATCTATGCGGCAATTCTGGCCTTGATGCTGCGGGCGCTCGGCCTGCATATGCCGGATGAACTGGCATCCGGGGTCTCGATGGTGGCCGGGGCGTATTCGCCCGTGGTGCTTGCGATTCTGGGCGCGCAGATGGTCAAGGTCAAAGCAGCCCAGACAGAGCGCAATGTGCAGCTTGCCTTCTGGACCGGGATCACGGTCCGCCTTCTGCTGGCTCCGCTGCTTGCCGCACTCGTTTTGCTCCTGCTGAATATTACCGGCACCTTATTTTCGGTGCTGCTCATTCTGGCGTCCATGCCTGTCGCCGTCAATTCCGTCGTGCTGGCCGAACGGTTCAGCAGTTCTCCCTCCCTGGTATCCCGCTGCATTGTATGGACAACGCTGGCTTCTTTCCTGGTGCTGCCGGTGCTTATTGTGGTGGTCGGCGGCGTGTAACGAGCCTGCGCTTCTGCCGCTCCTTTGCTACATTGATTTGTATATATTTAGCTAGATAAGGTACATGAAAGCCGATTCTATAATTGGAGTAACTATGGATTCCCAAAAAACTTTATTTTAACCTATATATCTTTAATAATTCCGATTGTTGGAAAATCCATTAATAAATATAATAGTAGCAAATATAGTTATAGCCAGGAAGGGGAAGCTTAAATGATTCCATTAGATGACGTAGACAAATGCTACCCATTAATAAATGAGCGGGCACAACGTTTTTTGAGTGAGCAAGAACTGAAACAATATCTCTCCCTCCCGCAAAACGAGGTGGAACACCAGCTTAAACTATTGCTGGAAAGTCCGATTGCCCAATTTACCGTTGTAAATGAAGTCTACTTCAGAGCACGTTGGGCGGAGGTTTTTGAAGCACTGCAGTTGGGAGATGAACTGACATTATTGGAGGTGGCTTCCGGCGATGCAGATATGGTTCCCCAGGTCATGGCACGAACCCATCCGAACAGTACATACATAACGGCCAATATGAATAAAAGCCTCACCACCAGTTTGCTTCAGAAAACGCTGGGCCTTCCCCTGCATATGAAAGTCATAGAGGACGATGCAGCTTATCTCGAACAACATCTGTCTTCCGGGTCAGTGGATCTTATCGTTTTTCAGCATGCGGTCAATGATATCATCCAGGCGATATTGTGTGGACAGGCTGGAATCGACACCATACATACAGATTGGATGGAAACTCTGCCGGCCATGATCAAACTTCTTCAGCAGGAGGTTGCCTCAGGTACACTCGAAGTTCATGCCATGCAGCCTTTTATCACCTTGATCCACACTTTATTGATTTTTTTGCGAACAGATGGCATTATCGCTATGAATCATTATATGTTCCAATTAGACCTTGACTGGGGCTACCCATTAGATTTGTTTGAGAATATCATCCCCCTGACCAGACGCTGGCTGAACGGGATTCAGGGTTGCGAAGAGATTTTTATTCCCGGTTTTGACCGGCAATGGTGGATCTTTTTGCAAAAAAGATAAGGATGTTTCACAATCGCGGTGAACCGTATCACAAGTAGGGGCAAGTTTTTCAGACAAAACGAAGCACTTTCGAACAGGAATTCTTTCAGCCGTTCTTCTAGACTGAATAATGAAAGGAGATGAGAGCGAGTGGAAACGCTTCGGTTGCTTCGGCAGGCGATTGATTACGTAGAAGAGAATTTGCAATCGAATATTGAGATCGACGATATCGCAAGGTCCGCGATGTCTTCGAAGTACCATTTTCAGCGGATATTCCATGCCTTGACGGGCTTTACGGTGACCGAGTATATGCGTAACCGAAGGCTCACGCTTGCGGCGGAAGATCTGGCAGGATCGGATAGTAAGGTCATTGATATTGCGCTGAAATATGGTTACGAGAGTCCTGAAGCATTTGCCAAAGCATTTCAACGGATGCATGGCGTAACACCACTTGCGGCAAAGAAAAAGAATGTGAAGCTCAAAGCGTTTTCTCGAATCTCCTTTCAAATTCAGATTAAAGGAGAAACAGAAATGAACTATCGTATTGTCGAGGAAAAGGCTTCAACAGCAATCGGCAAGGTCGTCATCATCAAGAAAGACCCTTTCACGGAGATACCGGCTTTCGTAGAGGTAATTTGGAAGAATGGCACGCATGACCAGATTAACGAGACTGTTGGCAGGCCTGCAGGTTCTCTGTTAAACGGATATTACTTTGATTTCAGCGAGGATGGTACTAAGAGCTATATGACGGGTGTCGAGTTGCCAGAAGGAAGAGGAGTACCGGATGGGCTGAACATCCTTCAGATTCCTAATCAAAGCTACGCGGTGTTCGATAGTCGAGAATCGATTCCAGACGACATGGAGATCGGGTTAGAAATCCTAAACGTCTGGAAACGAATTTATTCGGAGTGGTTCCCATCCTCGAATTTTGAACAAGTTGAAGGACCATGTATGGAGAAGTACTATTGGGCAAATGATGATCACACCGAATCGATTTGCGAAGTATGGATCCCGGTTAGAAGAAAGTCGTAATTTAAGTTTAGGCCGCCATTATGGCGGTCTTCATTATATATAAGATACTTGCCGTTACAGACAGCGCGGTGAACCTTATCACAAGTAGGGGCAAGTTTTTTGAAGAAAAGCTCGCAGGAGCCAGTATTAGCATCATGCGGACCAAAGGAGCAGGGTGGGTAACACTCTAGTCGGAACGGTGCTAAACAGACTTCTGAGAGTTTTATTTGTGCTACAGAGTAATGGCTGGTATCCGTTAGAACAGTACAATTTTATCCCTGGAGAGTGGGCTTACCCCGCTCCTTTCTTTTTGAACAAAGATTATAGTAAAGCGTAACTCCGTTTGAAAGAAAATGAAAGCGGTTACTATTCTCCGCGATGGTCCCGGCAATTGAATTGGCCAGGCATGCAGAAAGAGTAATCAAGGGTACCACCAAAAGGCACTGTAACCAACACGGCAGCGGGCGGCAGAATGCGATCGGAACCATTTTGGGAGAGGAGCGGTATTATCCGGTGTAAAAGTTGAAGTGAAAGATTGTTGCCCTTATCGTATAAACGTATAATTATGAGTGATTAAATGAGCACCCGTCAGGCGGAAGCTTGATCTACAAAAGAAAGGGTCATCCTGTGAAGGGTGGCCCTTTTCAAAACTGCCTTGCATACAGGAACTGTTGTACCTTACGGATATAAATTATATACATACTATCGTTGTGGCAAACAAAGAAAACCTGGCTATAGTCAACAGGAGGGTTCAAATATGTGGTTTGGGAAGAAAGAAACGCAACTGGATCGAATTAAAAACAAATTGAATCAAGCCATGCGCAAAGACACGGCTTTCTCGGAGTTTGGATCATCCTCACATCAATACAGGGTTAATGGGAAGCTTACAGCAAAAGAGCTGGCGGACTGGCAAGCCCACAATCAAGTCACACTTCCTGAGCCTTTCGCGCAGTTTTTAACGAAGGTCGGCAACGGAGGCGCCGGACCCTATTATGGAATTTATTCGATCGAAAAGGCAGCTTCCTATACCGAGCGCCAGGCACTCCTTGCAGAATCCGTTCTGCATCCCGGGATGACCAAAGAGGAATGGAACCATCTGACGGAGACCTTGACCAACGACGAGGACATCCCCGATGAGGAATACGACGACGCCCGTAATAAGGTGCTGGGTGGCATGTTGTGCATAGGCACCCAAGGCTGCGAATACGATATGTATCTCGTGCTTGAAGGGAAACACAGGGGGAGAATTGTGTACACCTCTGATTTTCATCCCGATCATCCCTTTTTCTTTGTCTATGAAGACAACTTTCTGGACTGGTATGAGCGTTGGCTGGATGAAATTATTCTGGATTATGATAACGGGTGGTTTGGCAGTCGTATGCCGGGTGATGAGAATGCGCTGATCCAGATTTATCAGAGCGCTCCAAACGAAGAAATCCAGGCAAAAGCGCTTGATGGAATGTTCAAGTTTAAGAAAATCTCTCAGCCAACCCTTGGTTTTTTGAAAAATATTGCGGAGCAAAGCCCAAAAAATCGGACCACAGCAATTTGGCTAATCTGCAAAACTTCTTTTGATGCGGGTAGGAAATATCTTCTGGAGCTGTTGCAATCGGATAGGCATGAGGGTTTTCTGCAAGCTTTAGAGATTCTGCATGCTTCCAGTAAAACTGTGGATTTAACGGAATTTATTCCAGTGATCTTGCAAAGGTTTGACAGGATTCACGACCCGGAAACGTTGCGTTATGCAGGGTATATCCTGGAAGATTACGGTGCGATTACTCTCCTGAACTTTGCGCCTTTCTTGTGTCACGCCGACCCGAAGATGCAAACCACTGCCATCTATGCCGCGCGCAGTTGCGAGAACAAGCAGGGAAGCTGGCAGATCATTGAACAGATGTTGATGGGGGGCGGCCCGCAGGTTCTGAATAACTCGATTTTATACTGGGGCATTATTCCACATGAGAGGTTGCTGCCTTACTATAAGGCGGTATGGCCGGAGTATAAAAGCAATCCGAATTACAGAGAGAAATTTATCGGTTGTTTGCGGGAACTGCATTTTCCAGATGATTACTTCGACAAAGACGAATTGTGAGAATCGTAATCCATATCGAAATAGAGAGGCTTGGCGCGAAGAGAACATTGGTTCAATCTCTCAAGGAAAAGGTCGTCCTGAAAGGGAGGGGCCTTTCTTGCTGTTTGGACGAGAATAAGGAATAATAAAAAAACATTTTTGAACAAGGGCGTGTGCGTCCGGAAAGTGTATTCCTGGCTCTGAGCACAAACGGACCGAGTTGCACCTATTTGGGGCTTTTAGCCTGTTACAGTAAGGAAACGGACTCCAGCGCAGTTATTTCTCCCTGAAGACCGTTTTTAGATAGAATCCAGAGCAGATAAGTGCATCTGGGTCCGCAAAAGAGAATAAACAGGGGTTTTACTCTCGATAGCGTCTCCTGAGTCCGAGTGAACGAATCCGCTGTGTGCTTTTAGGGACCCTATCTTCATTCAATACTAAACCCTGCTTCCCCAGAGCTCTTCCAGTTTGAGGACACGCTCTAATTAATAGGAAAGAGTCGAGAAAAGTGCAACCAATCCTACGAACTTTCTACTATATAGATAAGAGGGATAAGATTTGTAAAGGAGAATACCGGATGGAAGATCAGGGAATAGTTCGCCTGTACTTACAGCGTTCGCAGCAAGCCATTATAGAGACTAAGAATAAATATGGGGCATACTGCAGAGTGATTGCAAGAAACACACTTTCCAGTTATTCGGATATTGAAGAGTGTGAGAACGATACATACTTAGGAGCATGGAATGCAATACCCCCTAATATGCCTAGGAAGTTCCCTGTATTTCTAGGGAGGATCACACGTAATATTGCTCTTGATAAACATGGTTATAATACAGCGAAAAAGCGTAATCGTGAGTTTGAAGTTATTTTAACTGAATTAGAAGAATGTTTAGCTTCCCCTGAGACTGTAGAAACAGAGTATGAAGCAGGTGAGATAGCCAATTTAATCAATCAATTTTTATATGACTTAGATGAGCAAGCAAGAAATTTATTTATTGGGAGGTACTGGTACTCCTATTCAATAAAGGATCTTTCTATGAGATTTAATATGAGTGGTAGTAAAGTAAAGTCCATTTTATTTAGGTTAAGAAATAAACTTAAAGTTCATCTGGAGAAAGAGGGGGTTAACCTATGAAAAGAGAAGAGTTATATAGAGAGATTGGATTAATTGATGAAAACTTAATTGAAGCGGCAGAGCACAGTGGAACAGAGAAAAGGAAAAAAAGTATTTCTAAAAAGTGGGTTGTTTTGGTTGCCTGTCTTATCCTTTATAGTTCAACCGCTTCAGCTCTATTGGCAACAGAATATTATAAAAATCAAAATTCAGAGCCTTATATACGTTACTTAAGAGCTGAAGACATGGAGTTAGCACCTGCTACTCAATATGATGCGGAAAAATTTCTGCACGCTTTAAAAAGTGATAATGAGGAACATGTATATATTGCTATTAATAGGCTAGTAGAATGCTTTAATAATCAAAAGTTGAGAGAAAAAGCGTTAAAGGAACTCCAGCCATTTTTAGAAAATGATAATCAAAAAATCGCCGATTCGGCTGCTTTCGCTATAGATATTTTGTCAAAAAGTTACCGGAGCCCTTATGTTTTTAAGTTGGCAGACGGAAGTATATTGTTTACATTATTTAATAATTATTCGGATTATGGGAGTCAAAATGTCCTCTGGAGGATAAAAGACAATGTGCTTAAAGAATATTCAAGTTTTTCTGCACCGTCTATGTATATTACAGATATTATTCCTTCACCCAATAAGAAGTTAGTTGCGATAGTGACATGCTCTAATAAAAGTGAATTCGTTCAAATTATTAATATTGAAGAGGGAATGACAAGTCCAGAGTTAGTAGAATCTGCAAGAGTCAAATATGGTGCACAAAAAGAATTAGATACATGGATTCGCACAGATTATGAGAATTATAGCTATGCAGATAAAATAGTGTGGAAAGACAATGATACTTTAGAGTTTGAGGGCTCTCTTGCATATCAGGATACTGCGATTATAGAAAATGTTACTGTAGCGTATCAGTTTAGTAAAAAGGTAATAGAAGTAAAAGGACTTGATGAGTCTAGATGAGAAGTTAACGGTTAATTCCGGCAGACAGAAGCGGGAATAGGGTCAGATAATATCCGCTTCTGTCTGCCGTTTGGTTACCATGCTTTTGACCACATTTCCCGGTGGCAGGCGGTTTCAAACCCAATTTTGGGATAAAAGTCGGGGGCACCTCCGAAACAATATGTAGCCCCCAGTTGTTCAGTGCGTTTCATTAGCTCGGTTACTGCTACAGTTGCAAGCCCTAAACTGCGATATCGCGGATCTGTAGCGAGTGGTTCAAGATATGCAAAATCGTTCACACCATCAACCCACATTCCGGCAAAACAGGCGTACTCTCCATTGGGGGCTTTTATTATTGCGGTAAGGTCCTTTCTGAAATGTGGACCACTCTGCATGAGCAATCTGGAATCAAGGTCATCGTCAGGCTCGTCTCCATGGTTGAATCCCCGCCACAATACATCGTTAATTTTACGCAGGTCATTTTCATTTTCTAAAGTTATGAAAGTGAATCCCTCGGGTAATGTGCGCGTGGAAAAACCCGAAACGTAATTGTAAACTCGGATTGGCTCACTGTATACCTTGTGATATCCTTTTTGGACAAGTAATTTCATAAGATGTTCTTCATAATCGTATACCCTAATATCGAGGCTGTATTGGTCAGCTGATCTCTTAGACAGCTCTGTCTCTGCATATTCAACCATTTCATGTTTTAAAAAATCATATCCTTCTTTGGTTGAAAAGTAGCATTCGCCAACGTCCATTTCATAGCAAGCTACACCTACAACTTCTTCGTTCTCCTCCCAAATACCGAATCGATGTGTTAGAGAATGATTAAAATAAGGGTGTGTATGCGCATACTCCCAAAAAGGCTGCGGGACATTACCACCCAACTGATACTTCTTGAAGTTTAATCTCATGAACTGAGAGACTCTTTCGAAATCGGAAAGTAATCTATACCTTCTTAACGTAATCTTCATGTTATGACCTCCTCCGTCGTTATATGAAATAAGGTATCATGAGATTTTTTTATAATCTATGCAGAGAACATATTAAACAAAACTTGCCGCTTGAAATCGTAAAGTTTTTCAAGGAGAAGGAGATGCAAATGAATAAAAACCAATTTTTAGAGACGATAGAACAGTCAGAGATAGCACGCCATAAAGAGTATCTGCTCCAAGTTGTGAGACCAGCAATTGATATAGTTAAGAATAACGATGTTGAACCACGATTGGGCTGTAGCCGTTTTGGAGGAGCGCCTGATTTACCAGTTGGCAGCGAATGGCCTACATATGAAGGCAATCCATATCGTTTCCTGGGCCAAATCAATTTTGCGGAAATCTCATTAACTGGAGCAGACTTGCCATCCACAGGACTCCTAAGTCTTTTTGTAGCGGATGATCCCGAGGGTGAGGGTTGCCTGGAGGCTTTTGAGGACGGGTATGTTCATGCTGTATATATTCCTGAATCCATAGATCTGGAGGAGATATCGCCGCCCAATTCCGATAATGGCAAGACCACTGTGATTGAATTTATCCCGGCGATGGATATTCCTTATGACGAATACCAGGTGAAGGATTGGCCTTTCGGGGAAGAAGAGAACGACATATACACTGAAATACGAGATTCTTTGCATAAAAGCTCAGACTACCTTCTAGGTTATCCTTCTCATTGTACACTGGCATATGATCCATCGCCTGGAGCAGGGTGGATCTCTCTGTTAACCATTGCCTCCGATGATGATCTTGAATGGTGTTGGCATGATGGCGACAATTTGATGATATTTATAGAAACAGAACGGCTTAAGAATTTGGACTTTAGTGCGCTTAAGTCTGATGCCGGTTAATGTTCTGGAGAAGAGGGCACAAAAAGAGCCATCCACAAAGGATGGCTCACTATGGGGAAATTGACCTACAGATTCGCTACAAGAACAGCCAGAATAGCCAGAAAGGCCGGGAGGCCCTGAACCCATAAAATCGACTTCTTGGCAGTGACGCCGCCATAAATCGCTGCCACACCGACACAGATCAGAAAAAATAGTTGAAGCTGAAATCCGGTCGTTTCATTCGGATGAAGCAATCCCCATAATAAACCAGCGGCCAGGAAGCCATTATACAGTCCTTGGTTAGCGGCTAGTGACTTTGTATCCTGCGCAAACTGCTTGCTGGTTCCAAACGCTTTCTGCGCTCTTGGAGTAGTCCACATAAACATTTCCAAAACCAAAATATATACATGCTCAAGCGCAACCAGTGCTACGAGTATCGTACTCAAAATCATCATTACAATCTCTCCATTCCATTTTAATTAGTAGTTATCTAAATTATATTTTGCAAAATATAATATTACGAAATTAAATATAACTAATATCCGAATTTTTGTCAATTGTTTATGAAAGTGAAATTCCTCCAGTGAAACCCTGCCGATGAATACCTCATGACCCGGGTTTTTTGATTCCAGTTGCCTGAAAAGACGGGTAAATGCTTCATGGTCCGCCCCCATTCGTTAGACATTATTTGGCGGATTATTTCCGGTATCTGAAGGAGAAATATAAAACGACGGCAGTCTAGGACTTTATTCTTGTCCATGGCTGCCGTCGTTATTTTATTGTAGTGATTCTAGCGTGGTGTCTGCTTAGAAATCAAAGTTATCGGGATCCGGACCGACCCGCTCATCGCGGTTCAGCCCGTCAATCCGGCTCATGTCTTCATCGCTGAGCTGGAAGTCGAACAAAGCGGCATTCTCGATAATCCGCTGTTCCTTCGTTGACTTCGGAATCGTGATAATGCCATGCTGCAGATCCCAGCGCAGGATAACCTGTGCTACGGATTTGCCGTATGCGGCAGCGATTTCCTTCAGCACAGGCTGCTCCAGCAGCTGTCCCTGCATGAGTGGCGACCAGGCTTCGATCTGGATGCCCTGCTCCTTGCTGAAGGTTCTCAGGGGCTGCTGGGACAAGTAAGGATGCAGCTCCACCTGATTGACCATCGGCTTTATTACGGCATCCTTCATCACATCCTCCAGATGATGAATCTGGAAGTTGCTGACGCCGATCGCTTTGACCCGGCCCGCTGTGTACAACGTTTCCAGCGCCCGCCAGGACTCTTTGTATTTGCCCTCTACCGGCCAATGGATGAGATACAAATCCAGATATTCCAGGCCCAGCTTCTCCAGACTGGCCTCATAGCCGGCAAGTGTCGCATCGTAGCCGAGATCAGCGTTCCAGACCTTGGAGGTGATGAACAGATCTTCACGGTTCAGTCCGTTATCCTTCATAGCCTCGGCTATCGCCTGGCCAACGCCCCGTTCGTTCTGATAAGCAGCAGCGGTATCAATGCTGCGGTAGCCATGGGCAATGGCCTGCTTCACGGACAGTACCAGTTCCTCCCCGTCGGCGACCTTAAAGACTCCCAATCCTAGCCAGGGCATCTTCACGCCGTTCTGCAGTGTAGTTGTATCCTGTAAATGCTGTGCCATCATATAATAACCTCCAGAATGTAATGTGATTAGTGATTTGCAGTTTGTACTTTGTGTATTCGAAACAGGATTGAATGGAGCGGCAGGTGATCAGGCGGCTTCAGTCTGAAGTGTAAGCTCATCTTTTCGTTCCAGCGCACGGCTCCAGGCGGTAAGGATTACAGCCCCGAATACCATGATTGATCCTACCCATGTGGTATGAATCAGTCCCATATGATCGGTGACAAGCCCTCCAAGGTATGCTCCGATGGCAATGCCGGCGTTAAAGGCGGCAATATTGACAGCAGAGGCGATATCTCTGGCGCTTGGCGCATACCGGTCGGCGAGCATTACGACAAAAACCTGCAGGCCCGGTACGTTCATGAATGCGAGCAGCCCCATGAAGAAGATGGTGACCAGTGCTGCGGCCTTAAAGGGTGCCGTGAAGGCCAAGACCAGCAGAACGACAGCCTGCAGGGCGAACATATAGAACAAGGCGTTCATCGGCTTGCGGTTGGCTGCCTTGCCGCCAATCACATTGCCGATAGCGATGGCGATGCCGTACACCAGCAGAATGACGGCAACCGTCTTTTCCTTGAAGCCGCTGATATCATGCAGCAGAGGCGATAAATAGGTGAAGACGACAAAGGTGCCGCCGTATCCCAAAGCTGTAATTGCAAAAGCGAGCAGCAAGCGGCCATTCGTCACCAGCTTGACCTGGTCGCGCAAAAGCGTCTTCGTGCCTTTTCGCAGACCGGAGGGAACGAGAACCAGGTTCCCGATCAGCGCTATGATGCCGGTAATGACTATGGCGATAAAGGCAGCCCGCCAGCCAAGCTGCTGCCCGAGGAATGTACCGAGCGGCACTCCGGTTACGGTAGCAACCGTAAGTCCGGTGAACATCACCGAAATGGCGCTGGCCCTGCGGTCCTCGGGCACGAGATCGGCAGCAATGGTTGAGGCAATGGACATAAACAGGCCATGTGAGAGGGCCGAAATGACCCGTGCAGTCAGCAGCATGGCAATTCCGTCAGCGGCAGCGGCCAGACTGTTGCCGGCGATGAACAGAACCATCAGCGCCAGCAGCAGGGTTTTGCGCGAGACCGCCGTGGTCAGCGACGTTAACACAGGTGCGCCGAAGGTAACGCCCAGCGCATATAGAGTGACAGTCAATCCCGCTGTGGTTACGGATATATGCAGGTCATCAGCAATTAGCGGCAGCAGGCCGACACTGACAAACTCGGTTGTTCCTATCGCAAAGGCGCTGATCGCCAAAGCCAGCAGCGCCAGGGTGCTTCTTCTTTTATCTAAGGACATGTTTTCCACTCCTACAGTATGGTAATCACCGGCCGGTAAGTGCTATTATGGATTACCAGGACGTTAAATGATAGTACGTACTTTTTAGTGCTATAGGTACTAAAAAGTACCCGCAGGAGTGTTTGAAGACAAAGCCCACCAAACTTTTCAGGAGGAATCCTCATGGCTAAAAAATATAATATATCTGTGGAAGCGACGCTGGAGGTGATCGGCGGCAAGTGGAAATGCGTTATTCTCTGCCACCTGACCCACGGCAAGATGCGGACAAGTGATTTGAAGCGCCATATGCCGAATATTACACAGAAAATGCTTACCCAGCAGCTCCGGGAGCTGGAGCAGGACGGCATCGTCAACCGGATCAGCTACAACCAGGTGCCGCCTAAAGTGGAATATGAGCTCAGTGAATACGGCTTGTCGCTGCGGTCGATTCTGGATTCCCTCTGCGCTTGGGGGGAACAGCATATCATCAGGGAATATGGCGATAAATTTGCCGTTCTGGAGGACAATGTGCTGAACCACAAAAAGGCAGACTGAACAGCCCCGGCTCTGTGCGGAAATGACGCATTGTGCCGGGGCTTTCCTACGTTCCAATAGCAGCGGATGAACTGCAACTTTTAATAATCGGCTTCGTCTGGTAGAAAGAAGGCACAATCAAGCAAGTAAAACTACCGCGAGGTGAGTAGACATGAATAATCATACATTCAAACAGCTTGTGCTGTCCGCAGCGGCAGTGCTGACGTTGACTTTTGCCGGGCAGAGCTTTGCCGCCGCCGCTTCTTTTCAGGATCTGGCCGGTATCCCGGCTAAAGCAAAAATTGAAGAGCTGCAGCAAAAGGGGATCATTCACGGGGTCACTGATAGTAAATTCCTGCCGAATGCTCCGGTTACCGCTGCCCAAGGCATTCAACTAATCGTCAACGCCCTGGATCTGAATATCGACATGGTTCGCTTCATCAAAGCCCCGCAGGCGACGGACTATTTCCCGAATGCCAGCAATACAGCCTGGTATGCGGATGCGCTGATTATCGCTGCCAATAACAATATTGGCCTGCCGGCAGATTTGGACCCTGCGGAGAACTGGACGCGGGAAGAATTCACCCATCAGCTGATGCTGGCGATTGAGAAGCACAGCAACCTTCCGATGATCAAGCTCATGCCGGTGGATATTGCCGACGAAGCTGATTTTACAAGCGGTTACGACGGCTCCATTCAGCGGGCGCTTACCCTTGGAATCGCCAGTCTGGACACCGCGGGCAAATTCCATCCGGCCAAGGAGATTACCCGCGCAGAAGCAGCGGAGCTGATCTACAATGCCCTGGAATATATCGCTGCCCATCCGGCTCCTGCCGGTGGATACGGTGAATAAGTAAGCGCAGGATAACGGGATCGCACTCTCTTTTACAACCATAGAGCCTGCCAGACTGACACAAAAAAACCGCAAGCCTCCAAGGAATGGAGCGATTGCGGTTTTTTGTGTGTTCCCATAAGCAGACTAATCCGGCTGGCCTTCGGTAACCTGAATGGTGAAAATGAATACGGCGCCCTGTTCGCTGCCCGGTTTGGCGTAGATAGTGCCGCCCATGAGTTCAACCAGCATTTTGCAGATGGACAGCCCGAGGCCGGTTCCGCCGAACTTGCGGTTGATGGTCGCGCCGATCTGTGTGAAGGGCTGAAATAAATAACCCATTTTATCCGCCGGAATGCCGATGCCCGTATCTTCAACCACAAACTCCAGCTGCAGGACCCCATCCAGCGATTGTCTGAGACGGGTATGTACCTTTACACCGCCGCTTGCCGTGAACTTGATGGCATTGCCAATCAGATTGTTCAGGACCTGTCTAAGACGGTTCGGATCACCAACCAGCAGCGCGGGAATCGCCGGGTCGATATCCATTTCCATACTTAAATTGCGTTCTTTGGCAAGTGCCCTGAACAGATCCATCGTTTCTTTCAGGCAGGCATGCAGGTTGAACAGCTCGTAGTCCAGCTCCATTTTGCCCGATTCAATCTTTGTAAAATCGAGAATGTGATTAATTACGGACAGGAGTGCGTGACCGCTGGTATGAATGATTTCTGCCATTTCCAGATCGTCTGTCTCCAGCTCTGAAGTTCTGAGCACATCCGACATTGCGATAATTCCATTCAAGGGGGTGCGGATTTCATGGCTCATCATGGCCAGAAACCCGCTCTTGATCCTCAGGGCAACCTCGGCAGTCTCCTTCAGTTCAGTAAGGACGACATTTGCCGCTTCCAGCTCCTGCGATTTGATCTGCAGTTCCTTATGGGTCTGATACAGGCGGACAAAACCGTCTATTTTGCTTTTCAGGACAATGGGATGGAAGGGCTTGGTCAGAAAATCAATCGCTCCCGCCGTGTACGCCATCATATAATTCTCCAGCTCGGAGGTTAGTGCGGTTAGAAATATAATGGGGATATCCCGCGATTTCTGGCGCATTTTAATCCGCTTCGCCGTTTCGAAACCATCCATGTCCGGCATCAGCACATCCATAATTATCAGGGCGAATTCCTGCTCCAGCAGGCATTTCAAGGCATCCATACCGGAGCTGGCGCCAATCAGGCGATAAGGAGTGTCTGCAAGCAGCGCCTGAACGGACAGAAATTCATCCGGACGGTCATCAACAAGTAAAATATTCACAGGATAATCCATATTTCCTCCCACAGCGAGTTAAAATTTCTAAAATGTGAAGTCTGTCTGGTAATTATTGAATTAACCACACCTTCAGTACAGTAACCAGCTGGGTGGTATTAATCGGTTTAGAAATATAATCAGAAGCGCCGGCCTGCAGACATTTAAGCCTGTCTTCTTCCAGAGCCCGGGCGGTCAGGGCAATAATCACAAGCTGGTCATACTCCGGCATGGCACGGATATGCTTCATCGTCTCGTACCCGTCCATCTCCGGCATCATAATATCCATAAATACAAGCTGGGTCTCGGGATGCTGCTCCAGATGCTGTAACGCCTCTTTGCCGTTCTGCGCAAAACTGATATCCATATTATAACCTTCCAGGACACTTGATAACGCAAAGATATTGCGCATATCATCATCCACGAGCAGGATGCTCTTCCCGGCAAAAGCCGCTTCCGGATTATGCAGCTTCTCGATCAGGCGCTGCTTGTCCGGCGGCAGATCGGCATGCTTGCGGTGCAGGTACAGCGCGGTTTCGTCGTACAGCCGCTCCATGGAGCGCACGTTCTTGATGACAATGCTCTCGGCATAATGCTTCAGACGTTGTTCATCGCCCTTGCTGAGGTCCTTGCCCGTATAGATGATAACCGGCAGGGTTTGCAGTTTGCGGTTGGTTTTGACCTGCTCCAGTAAATCGAAGCCGCTGATATCCGACAGGCCCAGATCAAGGACCATGCAGTCAAAATGATGGCTCACCAGCTGCTCCAATGCTTCCCGTCCTGTCCCCACTGCGACAATGCGTACATCGGGATGCCCGATGAACTCTACAAGGCTGCTGCGCAGATCCTTGTTGTCCTCGACAATTAGCAGGCTTTTTACCGGCCTTCTGATATAGGTTTCAATCTGCAGGAAGGCAGCCTCCAGCTCGGCCTGATCACTGGGTTTCTTCCAGAAGGAGAGTGCGCCCATGGCCAGGCTCTGCTGATTCTCTTCCGCGGTCGAGATCACATGCACCGGAATATGACGCAGCTCCGGCCGGCTCTTCAGGCGGCTGATGATTGACCAGCCGTCAAGGACGGGAAGATGCAGGTCGAGCAGGATGGCATCCGGCTTGTAGGCATGTGCCAGAGCCAGGCCCTGATCGCCCTGAAAGGCGACGATCGCCTTGAAGCCTCTGCTGCGAGCGAGCTGCAGCAGAATGGCCGCGAACTCGGCATCTTCTTCAATGATCAGGAGCAGCGTGTCATCGCTGAGCAGATTTCCCCGGTCATCCTCCATTTCTGCGAACTGCAGCAGCTTCGGATTGGATATGGAAATATCGGGCACGAAGGATTCACGGAAGGCGGTATTCTCCCGGCTGCTGGTGTCCGGATTGAGAAGCTCACTGCTGGCGGCAGCTGCGAACGTTGCAGCTGCCTGCGCAAGAGCGTCACCCTCCGGCTCAACAGCAGGAATAGCCAGGGAGAAGGTGCTGCCTTTGCCTTCTGTGGATTCAACCTCAATTCTTCCACCCAGCATGGTGGAAAGCTCGCGGCAGATGGTCAGGCCAAGACCGGTTCCCCCATATTTGCGGCTGGTTGTGCCGTCCGCCTGCTGAAAGGCCTCAAAGATGCTCTCCAGCTTGGATTCGGGAATCCCGATACCGGTATCGCTGACGGAGAAGACCGCCTCATTTCCGCTCATGCGGATAGATAGAGAGACGGAGCCCTGCTCCGGAGTGAATTTAACGGCATTCGATAACAGGTTGTTGATGATTTGCTGCAGCCTGTGGCTGTCGGTCATAAGATGATCAGGCAGCCTGCTGTCACAATGGACATCAAAGCGGATATTCTTTTTCTTGGCCTGCTGCTCAAAGTGGCGGAACAGGTGGTTGCTTAGATCATGCAAGGATACCGGTTCAAGGACAGCGGTCATCTTGCCTACCTCAAGCTTGGCCAAATCGAGAATTTCGTCGATCAGCTGCAGCAGATCTTTGCCTGCCGAGAAAATGGTATGCACATATTCAAGCTGCTTAGGGCCAAGATTGCCTTCTTTGTTCTCGGCAAGAATCTGCGACAGAATCAGCAGGCTGTTCAGCGGAGTGCGCAGCTCATGCGATACATTGGCCAGAAATTCTGATTTGTACTGGGCGGCCATGAAGATTTCTTCCGCCTGGGTTTTGATTTCCTCTTTTTGCTGCTCGGTCAGTTCGATTTGCTGCTGCAGGTGAATATTTGCGGCAGAGATCTCTTCTGTCTGCGCCTGAAGCTCTTCTGTCTGCGCTTGAAGTTCTTCGGTTTGAGCCAGCAGCTCGTCGGCTTGTGCCTGTATTTCTTCCTTTTGCTGTTCAGAAATCTCCATCTGCTTCTGCAAATCCTGGTTAGAGGCAAAAAGTTCTTCCGTCTGCAGCTTTAATTCATCGGCTTGGGCTTCAATTTCGGATTTTTGCTCTTCCGTCAATTCCATCTGCCGCTGCAGCTGCTCATTCGAGGTCAGCAGGCTGTCTGCCTGCATCTGCAGTTCTTCTCCCTGCGCCTGCAATTGCTCGGTCTGTGAACGCAGCTCATCGGTCTGTGCCAGGAGCTCTTCGGTTTGCGCTTCGAGCTCCTGCGTCTGGGCCTGCAGTTCCTCCGTCTGGGCTTCCAGCTCTTCCTTCTGCAGCTGGGTTTCACCCAGCAACTCTTCGATTCTGGCCACGTCTGCCAAAGTATTGATCAGCACGCCCATGTTCTGGCCGGTCCGTTTAATCAATTCGTATTCTTTGTCAGCCAATGTGTTCAGGGTAGCCAGCTCGACCACAGCGACAACATCCTGCTCATAAATGACAGGAACCAGGATCAGCGTAGTGGGGGCAGCTTCACCCAGTCCGGATTGCACGCGGATGTAATGCTCCGGCAGATCATGCAGCACGACCATCTTCTGATCCAGTGCGCATTGTCCAACCAGCCCGCTGCCAAGCGCAAAGGGTTCGCGGCGGCTAGCGGCTTCATCGAAGGCATAACCGGCGGTGAAGTGCAGCTTGTCCCCTTGCTTCAGATAGACCGCTCCGTAGGTTCCGCCGACAGCGCCGCTCAGCTTGCCGATAAAAACCCGGGCTGCGGTCTCTAAATGTACCGATCCCTGAAGCATCAGGGCCATTTCTGTAACTTGGGTATTAATCCAGGCCTGCTCTTCGGCTTGAAGCCGCAGGCTGCGTTCTTCTGTACTTTTGTGCTCCAGATTAACGGCTAAAGCGTGAAAGGAATATACCAACTCCCCGAAATCATCTCCAGTTTCAGGGCTGATTGCGGAGGAATCGAGGGTGCCTTGCGCAATATCTCCGGATATCTTCATAATTCTATCCAGACCGCGGCGGATGTTCCGCTGGATACTCATCATGAGTCCACTTCCAAGAATAATGCCGGCTGCACCGAATGCTAAAGACAGGAGTAGAGGAACTCCTTCAAGATAAATTATAGATACAGCAATCATGCTGCTGAGAAAAAGGATAAAGGCAGATGATGCTAACCAAACCCGTTGTTTTATTGTCATGCTCGCCCGTCCTTTGTCTAGTTAGTATCACGAATCACCTTTAATTATACTTTTAATAGAGAGGAGGCGATAGGGGAAGGCGAGAGAAAACGCCGGCAAATCCGCAAAAAAACAGGATTTACTGGCGTTATTCTCAGATTACTCTATGAATTGCGGACAAAAGTTAACGGGACCGTCTTCTTCTCTGGCGGTGCTTGGCTGAACCTCTGTTCAAGGCATGGCCTCCTGCGCCACCGCCGACCGCCTGCTGCTGGCGTGTATAGGGGCTGTCGATGGCAGAGTTGGTTCCGCCTGTACTGTATGTTCCGCCGCCGCTGCCTACCTGTGTCGCCGATGAACTCATGCTGCCTTTAGGGAGCTTGACCGTCTGGTTGTTGATGACAACGACGATCTCCTTGCCGCGCGGACAGATCAAAGGGAGAGGATGTTTGCCTCCGTTTCGTCCTTTGCTCCCCAGGTTAGCGGCATCTCCTCCGGCGCCGACGCTCTGCTGCTGGCGTGTATAAGGGGAAGCAATGGCCGCATTGCTTCCGGCTGCGCTGCTTCGTCCCGCACCGCTGGCAATTTGGGTGGTATTGGCTGCGTTGGTGTATTGATTATTGATGACAAATACGAGCCGGTCTACTCCCGCCAGCGGCGTCCGTGTAACAATCCGCCGTTTTCCTTTTTGAATAATAACGACAATCCGGTCCTTTTGTTTGGCCACCCGTATCGTTCCTCTCTGAGTAGTTTTCCTTATCATAAATGCATGGGGGCGGAAATCGTGAGCAATACGGGCGGAGTGTGCTTAGAAACAAACGCTTGCCTAATAGGCCGATTGAAAACATATGTATTTCATGAAAATATGTCATAAATGGATGAAATAATGCTTAAAATTTTGCTTGTAAGGTTCGGACAGAGCGTGTAAGATATACAAGGTATTTACTACGACTTTTCATAAACAACTCATATAATCTTGGGAATATGGCCCATAAGTTTCTACCGGATAACCACTGTAATTATCCGACTATGAGTGAAATAGCGCATCTAGGGTTCCGTTTCTTGTGCATCGGCATAAGAAAGACTGGTCCAAGCGATGCGGACACTGATTATGTGTTACACCACTTAGGGACAAAAACCCAGAGGGACAGATTCACTTGAGAAACACTCAAGGGGGTCTGTCTTTTTTATTTAAAGATAAGAATTTATCGTTTCCACTTGTCACGATTTAAAGAATTCATCAGATCATATCAAAGGAGCGATCACCCGCAGTAATGAAAATATTAGAGGAACGCATCAGAGAAGAGGGCTTGATTCTGTCGGATACGGTGCTGAAAGTGGACTCGTTTCTGAACCATCAGGTGGATACGGAGCTTGCGCTGCAGATCGGGCAGGAATTCAAGACGATCTTCGGGCATCTGCCGGTTACGAAGGTGTTGACGGTTGAGGCCAGCGGAATTCAGTTTGCGATGGCGGCAGGCATTGCCTTAAAGGTGCCATTCATCTATGCCAAGAAGAAGAAAGCCATCACGCAGTCGGAGGACGTCTATTCGGCCCCGGTACATTCCTTTACCCGTCAAGAGCATTACCGGATCAGCATCTCGCAGAAATATCTGGGCCCGGGCGACAAAGTGCTGATCGTCGATGATTTCCTGGCTACGGGCGCTGCTTTGGTGGGACTGGCTGATATCGTGGAGGAATCCGGCGCAGAGCTGCTAGGTGTGGGCTGCGTGATCGAGAAGAGCTTTCAGGAAGGACGCAGTTTGCTGGAGAAAAGAGGAATCCCCGTGCATGCCTTGGCACGAATCGCTTCCATGGCGCCGGGAGAAGTTCATTTTATAGACAATACTGCTGATATTAAAGAAATGATCAAGGAGAGTGCAGGATGTTAAGCAAACAAAAGGTCTTCGCATTAGGACTCCAGCATGTGCTGGCCATGTATGCCGGCGCGGTCATTGTGCCACTTGTTGTCGGAGGGGCGCTGAACCTGAATGGAACACAAATGGCCTACCTCATTGCTGCGGATTTGTTCACTTGCGGACTGGCCACGCTGCTGCAGGTCATGGGCAGTAAATATTTCGGCAGCGGCCTGCCGGTGGTGCTGGGCTGCACCTTCACTGCGGTCAGTCCCATTATTGCCATTGCCTTGGATTCCAATCTGGCAACAGCCTATGGTGCGATTATTATATCGGGATTGTTCGTTGTGTTTGCCGCCCCGATCTATGGGAAGCTGCTGAAGTTCTTCCCGACCGTGGTAACCGGCTCCGTGGTGACCATCATCGGGCTGTCGCTCATTCCGGTTGCTATGAATAATGTGGCCGGCGGGCAGGGACAACCTGATTTCGGAGAACCCCGCAATTTGCTGCTGGCCTTGATTACACTGCTGGTGATTCTCGCTGTGAACCGGCTGACAACCGGGTTCCTGCGTTCCGTTTCCGTACTGGTAGGTCTGGTTGTCGGGACGGCTATCGGCTATTTTATGGGCATTGTACATTTCTCCACTGTCGGTTCTGCCTCTTGGATCAGCGTGGCCCAGCCGTTCTACTTTGGCTGGCCCGAGTTTAACGTTACGGCCATTTTCACGATGATTATCGTAAATATCGTATCCATGGTGGAATCGACCGGCGTATACTTTGCCGTAGGCAAGGCTACAGACCAGAAGGTCGAGCAGAAGCAGATTGTCAACGGCCTCCGCTCTGAAGGTCTCGCCATAATGCTTGGAGGGCTGTTTAATGCCTTCCCGTATACCGCATTCTCACAGAACGTCGGACTGCTGTCACTGACCCGTGTCAAGACGCGGAATGTGATTTTTGCCGCCGGCGGTATCATGGTTGTGCTGGGATTGCTGCCTAAATTGGCTGCGTTAACCACAATCGTGCCGAATGCGGTACTCGGCGGGGCAATGATCGTAATGTTCGGTTCGGTCGCGGCTTCCGGAATGTCGATCCTCTCCGAGGTCGATCTGCGCAAGGATGGCAACCTGCTGATTGCCGCCTGCAGCATCGCTGTCGGCCTGGGCTCGGCGGTATTGCCCTCCATGTTCGACCAACTGCCGGAGTTTGCCAGAATGCTGCTGCAGAATGGTATTGTTTCCGGGTCGCTCACTGCGATCATTCTGAATCTGTTCTTATCCAAAACACAGGATAATACAGCTCCTGCCGCCGTGCAGGATGCACAGTAATTCCAATATGCACCTCTAATAAGAATTACCGCCGGTTCCGAAATAAATGGAATCGGCTTTTTTTAGAAAGGGGGAGGAAATATGCTGAAATATTGGCAGCGTATTCTCGGGAGTCTGCTGCTGGTATCCCTATTGCCGCTGCTTTCGGTCCTTCATCTTTTTACGGGCCAGCAAGATATGCCGGTCTCCCGCCAGGGGGTCATGGATCTTCGGGCTTGGGATTTCCGCCATGACGGCGTGGTGAAGCTGAACGGGGAATGGGAATTATACCGCGATGCGCTGCTAACGCCGGGGGATTTCAGCCAAGCTGATCCGGGCGGGGAGGGAGTGCCGGCTTCTACCATAATCGAGGTGCCGGATAAATGGAACCGTTATCTGTCGGATACCGGCAGCCCAGAAGCCAGAGGTTATGCCACCTATCGGCTGCAGGCCATGATTCCCTATGGAGAGGATGTTATTTACGGCCTTCGGACGGCTAATATACGCACGGCAAGCAAGGTGTTTGTGAACGGACAGGAGATCGGCAGCAGTGGAAGTCCGTCTGCCTCCTCTTCTGAGGGGCGGCAAGAAAACTACCCCTACATGGGATTCGCTGCCGTGTCCGGCGACAAGCTGGAGATTATTGTCCAGGTGGCCAATTACAGCTACTCTTCCGGCGGAATTGTTCTGCCGATCGTGATTGGCTATCAGGCCGACATTCTGAAGCACCGGGAATTCGCTCTTTTTGTGGATGGTGCAACGCTGTTCGGTTTTTTTGCCCTCTCCTTATTTCTGCTGATGTTCTCCAGAGTAAAGGAAAGCCGGGGCATCACTTTAAATTTGGGATTATTTTGCACAGCGGCCTTTGTCTATGTACTGACCCACGGGGAGAAGCTGATCTCCTTCGCGCTTCCGGGCCTGCCTTATGATATTGTACTCAAGCTGCAGCTGGCTTCATCCACGCTGGTTTATTTTTATCTGCTCAGATATGTTGCCCACTCGGTAAACTATCCAATGCCTCCGGCGGTCATCAAGACCTCTAAGATGATCACTGTCGCCCTGCTGCTTATCGCTATATTTGTGCCTGCTTACTGGTTCAGCTATCTTGAGGGGCTGCTCTTGACCTGGGGCTCCATAAGCTTGAGCTTTGTCCTCTATTCCATGGTTAAAGGTACGAAACAAAACACGCAAAACATGTTCTTCATGATGGTCAGTATTGAGAGCTTAAGCATCGTCATTTTATGCTACCTGCTTACGTTTACCGGCCTTGCCCTCAGCTATGTTATTACCTCCTACGAGATCATTCTGTTCGGATTCTTTCAAGCTGCGCTAATGACCCGCAAATACGCTGCCTCCTTCCTGGAAGTGGAGCAGCTGTCACGCAGGCTGCTGACGCTCGACGGGCTGAAGGACGACTTTATGGCAGATACCTCGCAGGAGCTGCGGAAGCCGCTGCAGGGCATTGTAAACATTGCACAGACGCTGGCCGAGGGTGCAGCCGGAGCTTTAACTCCTGAGCAAACCGGTCAATTGTCCATGATAGTCTCTACGGGCAGGCGGCTGTCTGCATTAATTAATGATATGTCGGATTTCGCCAGGCTGAATCACGGGGATTTCTTTCTGCGGCGGCAGGCGGTGGACCTGCGGAGAGTAGCTTCTTCCGTAATGGAGGTTACCCGCCATGTATCGGGCAATTCCCGTCTGGTCTTCAAACTGAACCTGCCGGAGTCTCTCCCGCTGCTAGAAACAGATGAGCAGCGGCTGTCGCAAATCTTATTCAACCTGTTGTCAAATGCTGTGAATAATACCCCTCAGGGTGTGATAACCCTGTCTGCTGAGGTTAAAGAAGAGTATGTTGCTATCCTTGTAGCGGATACTGGCTTAGGGGTCGCTCCGGAGCGCCTGCGTACCATTTTTGACGCGTACGATCCGCAAGGGGCGGACGCCCAAAAAACCTACCGGGAAAACGGCCTTGGCCTCAGCATCACCCAAAAGCTGGTAGAGTTGAACGGAGGGAGAATCGAAGCCGAGTCTGAACCGGGTCAAGGCTCGGTATTCCGCTTCACGATGCCGATACTGCAGAAACGAACAGCGTTTCTGGATCAGGACTATCTGGAGATTACCGGCTGGGAGTCGGCAGCGGCTTTGGAGTCTCCAGGAGAAGAGCCTGCGCTTCCCCTTGAAGGGGAATGCTGCTACATCCTTGTTGTCGACAATGATCCTGTCAATCTCCAGGTGCTGGCCAATGCGCTGCAGCTGGAGCAGCATAAAGTGATTACCGCAGGCAGCGGACCTGATGCGATTATACAAATGCAGAATCATCCCGAACTGGACTTGATCATTATGGATTGGGTAATGCCTGAAATGCCGGGGCTGGTGTTATGCAAGGCGATTCGCGAGCGGTTTGTTTTATCTGAACTGCCGATCCTAGTACTGACAGGCAGCAGCCGCCCGGAAGATATTCAGGCTGTTTTTGAGGCGGGGGCCAATGATTACTTAAGCAAGCCGGTAGAGCTGCGGGAATTCAGGGCACGCGTGAAGACGCTGCTGGATATGCGTAAGTCCATCCGTACGTCGGTACAGACGGAAATTGCTTTCCTGCAGGCCCAGATCAAACCTCATTTTCTGTATAATGCGCTTAATGCCATTATCTCAGTTTGTTCCGATGATCCGGATAAGGCGACCGATCTGCTGCTTGATCTCAGCCAATACTTGCGCAGCAGCTTTGATTTCCAGAACCGCGGGCAAACGGTGCCGATCGGAAAGGAACTGGAGCTGGTGAGGTCCTATCTTGCGCTGGAGAAGGCGAGATTCGATGAGCGGCTGAATATCGAGTTGGATGTGCCGGAAGGCCTGCGCGAACTGGTCCCTCCGCTCAGCATCCAGCCGCTGGTGGAGAATGCGATCAACCACGGCCTGATGCGGAAAATGGCCGGAGGAACCGTCAATCTGTCCGTTAAGCTGCTGTCCGGGCAGCTCGTTGTTGCAGTATCTGACAATGGGGTAGGCATCACTCCGGAACGGATTGAACAAGTGTTGTCCGAAACACACTCCGAAGGAGGCATCGGCCTGAGGAATATCCAGAGGCGGCTGCTCAAAATATACGGAACCGGTCTGATGATTGTGAGTACGCCGGGCAGGGGGACTACGATCTCTTACACCATTCCCAGAGGAAATCCATCCATAGACAGAGCAAAATAGCATTCATCCGGAAAGCCAATGAATAGCCGGGTTCGGAACATATTGTGAACAGACTTCCATTAACGTATTTCCGATTGCCAAGATTATTCCAATACCCTAGAATTTACTTGGACCGTAACAGATAAAATAGATAGGGATGGACTGCGGCTCATGAAACGAAATTGTGCTTACAGCGTATCAGAAGCATAACAGTTATCAGGAAAGAAGGGTAATAAGTGGATAATGGAATGAAGGTCATCCTGTTTGAAAAAATGCCGGAAGGCGATCTGCGTGTCATCGAGGAACGTACCTGGAGCATGAATATGATTACTGCCCTGGAACATGTCAATTATATTGTTGTGGGCAGCCGGGAGTATGAGGCAGTGGAAGGACGGCTGAACGTGGACGAGGGAAAGCTGGAGCTTTTGCTGGTTCCGATGCGTGCTGAAGGATAAATTGTCAGGAAAGGAGGGGCCCATGTTGGGAAAAGATGAAAATACTAAAGAACCCGCCGTGTCCAAATTGTTCAATGCAGAAGGCAAGCCGCTGCGTGTATTGTCCACCTCGCTAGGGATTGCGCTGCTGGCCAATGCACTGTTTGTACCGGGCGGGGCGGGTGCCAGCGGCAGCCCGGGCGAAGAGCCGAAGCTTGTCTCCTGGTCCACCGAAGAGGTTAAAGCTTATTTTGATAAAAATGTAGACTGGAATATTCCGTACCCGGAAGAAAATGTGGAAGAGACCGTGCAGGAGGGCAGCGGGGTAGTAACCTCCGGCGGGACAACCGTCATTAACAATTACGGCGGCTACAGCTCGGGTTTCGGCTGGGATGATATGCTGCTGTACCACATGCTGTTTAACAGCGGCTCGTTCTACTCCTCCAGAGGCTGGTACAATGACCGGCCGACCTATTACGGAGGAACCCGGACTACCTACAAGCCGCCGACCTACAGCAGTGGCAGCTTCCAGAACAAAAAGGTAGCCGGATCTGTGGCAAAACCGAAAACCTCTACTTCCTCCACCGGCTCCATCACGAGAAGAGGGACATCCTCGAAGAAAGGCGGCATTGGGGGCACATCCAGCGGTTTAGGCTCCAGCGGTTCAAGCTCCAGCAGTAAATCAAGCTCCTCATCGTCAAAATCAAGCGCCGGCAGAAGCTCCAGCAGCAAGAGCGGTTTCGGCGGATGAGTTCTGCAGAGAGTGTCTTTCAATTTGTGGATCAATCGGGTCTGGAACGGGCGCCAAGAGTGGAGAAGCTGCATGAGCTTGGCTTCACCTGGGCAGATCTGGAGGATGAAGAATATTGGCTTGATGCCGTTGCGGTGATGCGCGGCGAGACTTACCAGGAACTTGAAGAAGCCTCGGTCAAGCTGTGGGCTATACTGGACAAAACAGTCCGCTATGTCCACCGTAGACATGATCTATATGATTTGCTCGGCATTCCCCCCGTCCTGTGGCAGATGCTTGATGAATGCCCGCTGCCGGAGCCGGGCCGCATCAGCCTCTATGCCCGGTTCGATTTCGCCGTGGCGGACAACGGGGCGATTAAGCTGCTTGAATTGAATGCCGATACGCCTACCGGTTATGTGGAGGCCTCCATCGCTACACCCTGGATCTGCGAGCAGGCGGGAATCGCCAGCCCCAATGGAGCGATGAAGGGACTTCTTGCGGCGGCTTGGGGCACAGAACGGCCGGACACGGCAGCTTGTGTCGCCTACGGTTCCCATCAGGAAGACTCCGGCACGATTGAGGCCCTTGTGAAGCACAGCGGCCTGGATATCAAGTGCGTGGATTGTCTTGAACTATGGATTGATGAAGGGACTGTACGGGATGGAGAGGACCGGGTTATTCAGCGGATGTTCGCCCTCTATCCCAAGGAATGGATGGCGGTAGACGAAGGCGGCGATGCGCTCGCCTACGCCGTAGAGAGTGGACAGCTGGAGTTATTCAACGGACCGCACAGCATCCTGCTGCAGTCCAAGGGATTGATTGCGGCGGTATGGGGGATGTATGAGCTGGGACTGCTGTTTAGTGAGGAAGAGCGCGAGGCGATCTCCCGCTATATTTTGCCGACCTACAATAAGCCGGTATTCTCCGGGAGCTTTGTCTCGAAGTCTGTATTCGGCCGTGAAGGTGGTTCTGTACGTCTCTTCGATGACAACGGGACACTTGAGCTGCAGGACGAGGAAGGCTTTGACAGCAGTACACTATTCCCCACCGTCTATCAAAAAAGAGCCGAATTGGCCCGGATTCAGACAGCGGAAGGGGAGTTTCATCTGCTCACCGGCATGTTCGTCATTAACGGGAAACCTTGTGGCCTGCTCGGGCGGGCAGGCGGACCGATTACAGGCAATGCCAGTCATTTTATCGCGCTAGGAGTGAGGGAACTTGGAGATGAGTAAGAGTAGAAAGGTGCGGACCGGGCGCTTCGGGGTAATTCGGCTGGGCGCGGTCCTTGGAATACTGCTGTTGTCGGTGCTGCTGAGCGCATGCTCAAGCAATGAGGACAGTGTGTTTCATGCAGGTACTCCTGCAGCGGAAACAACGGACAGTGTATCCCGTGTACCGTGGGATTACCGGGTAGTGGAGAGCACAGTGGGGGATTTGATCGGCAGCGACATGACGGTTTTGCCGGATAACGAGCTGCTCCCGAACGATGGCAACTATGCCACCGGGGATAAGATCTGGACATTGCAGTTCATGGATGCCGAGCTGGTTACGGATGCTGACCAGAAGAATGAGATCCGCCTGTCCGCCTGGTCCACGCTTAAATCGTATGGAGACCAGAAGACGGCTGCAGAGGATCTGAAGAATCTAAAGGTATCCATTACCACCGATGTGGATCTTGTCGGAGTCTATAAGACCAAGTTCAAGGAGAAGACAAGAAACTTCGCCGTGCTTGAGCTGCCTTCCGGCAACCGGATCAAGCAGCCGATTGACGACAAGCGTTATACAGCGCTGGAGAAAGAGAAGACAGCCTCCGTGGTGCTGGAGGAAGTGCATGATTTTGCCGATTATGATTCGGCTTATGCGAAATTTCGGGGGTGGGCCAATTGACGATTGTTATTAATTTGATAGTCAGCGTTCTGACTATCATTCTGCTTCAGGTGCTTGGCATGGTTGTATTCGGCTTGATGACTCCGTTCAAGGATATGGAGGAATTAAAGAAAGGCAATGTGGCTGTAGCTCTGGCGCTGGGAGGCAAATTTCTGGCCACAGCGATCGTACTGGGCGTAGCGGCATATACGAATACTTCTATCTGGCACATGATGTTATGGTTTGCGGTAGGTTACGTCTGCCTGATCGCCGCTTACTGGATCTTTGAACTGTTCACTCCCAATTTCAGGATTTCCGAACAGCTGGAGCAAGGGAATGTGGCCGTAGGCACAATGCTCTGCCTGGTATTCATCGGAACTGCCTTTGCCGTCAGCAGTCTGATCATTTAATTCAGCAGGCTCCCTCCAGGGGCCGGCAGACTAAGGCTGCGCGTGCCGGGTCACGGTGCGGCAGCCCTATTTAACATCGGAAGCGGGGCGGAAGGGTGCATTTTTTACTCAGAATATCCGGAAAGCTGATGCGTCTAAAGAAGAAGTCGATTGGGCTGATAATCCTTTTTTTTATTGTTCTGAGCGCAACCATCGCGTTTGTTCTGGAGCCGGGTACGTTTCATAACTGGTTCAACGCCTTCTATTGGGTCATGACTACGATGGCCACCGTTGGATACGGCGACTTTTTTGCGACTTCGGTAATGGGGAAGCTGTTCACCATATTTTTGTACGTGTTCGGCATAGGCCTGCTCAGCTTGGTCATCGGAAAGATTGTTGAGGCCATGGGAGAGGTGCAGAGAAGGAGAGGAGCGGGAACCTTGAGCTTTCACGCCGCAGATCATATTGTATTGATTAATTGGAGCCGCAAAACGCAGGCAGCCGTCGAAGAGATCCTATGCTACACACCGAAATGCAAGATCGTCATTATTGACGAATCGGGGCGTCATCCGCTGGAGCATATGGAACAGGTTCATTTTATCAGCGGCGATGCATCCAGTGATGAAATTCTGCAGAAGGCTAACATTCATGAAGCAAGGGCAGCCATTGTGTTCGGTGACAACCGGATCGACGAAGCTTCGCTGATTGACGGCAAGTCGCTGCTGATCGCTTCGAGCATTGAGCGGCTCGCGCCGCAGGTACATACTACTGTAGAGATTATGCAGGAGAAGAATATTCAGAATTTCCGGCATGTTCAGGTGAATGAGTTCGTGCTGTCGCATGATGCCATCTCCAGATTGGCTGTGCGTTCCGCCCTGCAGGAGGGGAATTCGGAAGTCATCACCCAGCTGCTCAGCCGCCAGCATGGCGACGACATTTATGAGATCCCGCGGAATCCCGCTTGGCAAACCTATGGAGATGCCTTTCAGGATCTGCTTTCGCGGGGGGCAACCCTGTTGTCCGACCACAGCGACCTAAGCATCAACCGCAAGCTTAATCAGCCCATTCCGCAAGATGCCAGATTATATATTGTGTCGGATGAGGAGACGTACCGGAGAATTAAAGGATAGAGCCATTATATGCATAAAAATGAAGCTGCCCGGGCCGGTAAATGCCCTGTAGGGCGGCTTTTGTCTATTCGGCGCATAAAATGTAAATATTTAGATATTTTTTATTGGTTTGACACATAATGATCAACATTAATCTACATTTGGTGACTTATATTACCGTTATAATAGTATCGAAACCTTAATGCTATCTCTAAAGGAAGTGATAGATTGGGAAATAAAAGCATTCAAGTTGCGGCTATTATGCTGTCTCTATGTTTATTGGCCTCCTGCAAGAGCAATGGGGAGCAGCCGATATCTTCCCCGGAGACTAGCGCGGGTTCTTTACCTTCATCCCCTACTCCCTTGAAGAGCCAACCAGCCGTCCATATAGATAAAGAAGAACAGGAGTTGTACACATTCATTGCAAAACAGCTTACGGGTCCTTATGGCGTCTATACAAATTTGCAGGACACCGACCAGACGGCAGAAGCAGCCACTGGCCACGAAGTACTAAGCGAGTCTGCTTCACTCATGATGAGGATCGCCGTACTGAGCGGCAATAAGGAGATGTTCTCCTCAGAATGGGCAAAGGCGAAGCAAACGTTCAGTACAGAGGGCGGTTTCAGCTATCGTTATAGTCCGAAACTCCAAAAACACTACCCCCTTAATGCCGCCGTTGATGATTTACGCTTGATCGGCGCGCTATATGCAGCAGGAGACACCTTTGACAACAAGGAATACACGAACGAAGCAGCCGAATATTCTAAGACTTTTTACCGCAATAATGTAAAAGATGGATATATGTATGATTTCTATGACAATGATTTCCGGGTGACCAATGACTTTGTTACTTTATGTTATATTAATCTGGATGTCTTGCAAAATTTGTCGATAAATGACGAAATTCGCGGAATTTTATTACACAACATGAACACAATTCTCGAGGACGGGTATCTGTCAGATGAGTTCCCGTTCTATGAAACGAGATTTAATTATAAGACAGGTAACTATAGCTCGGAAAAGATCAATACGGTGGAATCGCTGCTGAGTATTCTGAATTTGGCTGAGGTGGACCGGCAGAAACCACAGAGTATCCGCTATATCAAGGAGCAGGTTGAGGCGGGAACGCTGTACGGGCAATACACCAGGGACGGCCAGCCGGCCAATGATATCCGCTCCACGGCAATTTATGCCCTTACGGCAATGATTGGCGCGGAGATCGGCGACGACTCTCTTTATAGCAGAAGTATAGAAAGAATGAACGAATTTAGAGTTACGGATACAGGGAGTGTCCTATACGGCGGGTTCGGAAATCCTGAGACGGGACAAGCCTATTCTTTTGACAATCTTATGGCCTTACTCGCTTATTCCTACTAATTTAATCTAATAGTAACGAAGGTGAACCCGCATGGATGACAACACAATGAAAATACCTTTGCGCAGAGGTTTAATCCCTGTTAATTTAACGGTAACCCCTGCTTTGACAGCGGCCATTGGCGTACTGTTCATTACAGTCTTCGCCTTGTTTACGGCTCCCTATGTGGGGATGGCCGATAACGGCGACTTTTTCCGCATCATCTACAGCAACGGCCTCTATTTCAACTTGCCGGATTATGACAGCCAGTATTTTGGCTATTTTGTTAAACAGTTCGGAATCTATCAATATTATAATGAGAACAGCTCCATGCTGGTCTCCTCCCAATCCCTCTTTATTAAGCTGGCGATCGGCGTCAATAAGCTGTTCTTCAGCAAAGAGGTCTTTGATATCCGCTTTCAGGCGGCCATTTATCTGATTCTTTATGTCGCAGCTGTTTATCTGTTAATAGAGGCTGTTACTTGCCGCATGTCCCGCAGACGGGGGATGATCACCGCGGTCATTGCGATTGTTATCTTCGGAGATACCGGCTATACGGCGTATTTCAATTCCTTCTTTGGCGAGAGCATTGTGATGATTACTATGCTGTTCATGTTCGCGTCATGGCTGCTTCTCTACCGCGGAAGATATAATGATTATGCCATGCTGGCGGTGTTTCTGATCAGTACGCTGATCCTGACGACCTCCAAGCAGCAGAATGCTCCGGTGGGCATGGTGATTTCCCTGTTCGCGCTTTCGCTTATCTGGATTCGGAAGGAACGACTCTTCCGCTGGCTTACTATTGCTGCTGCGGCGCTGATGATGATCACGGGTGTTGCAACCTATTTGAACATCTCCAAGGAGTTCGTGAATATTAACCAATATCATGCCATGACCCGCGGGGTGATGATGCAATCCGACAATCCGGAAACGGCTCTGAAGTCCTTTGGCATCAACGAGCAATACGCGATTCTGAGGGAAAATACGTATTACGACCAATACGGCACAGTTGATGTGAAATCGGACATTCTGGAGAAGGACTTCTACAGCCAGTACGGCTTTGTCTCGGTCCTGAAATATTATCTGGCCAATCCTGCCCAGATGGGCTCTATACTGGATACTGCCGCGAAAAGCGCCTATACCATCAAGCCTGCGGCGATGGGCAACTACGAGAAATCAGTAGGTAAGGAATTTCGCGCGCAAAGCCATTTCTTCACCCTTTACAGTATGCTTAAAGAAAAGCTGGCCCCGCGAACCTTCGCCTTTATTCTCTTATGGATGGCGGTTATTATAGGGATTTTTACGCCGTCCTTTGTGACGGCAGCGAAAGCCGGGAATTTCAGAGGCCTGCAGAGACTGCTGCTGATTATAGCGACGATGCTGGTGGGGCTGTCCGGTATCTTTGTATCTATTATCGGAGCGGGCGATGCCGACATTGCCAAGCATGAATTCCTGTTTACGTTGTCGTTTGACTTGGTGACCTTCTTTACCGTATCAAGTGTCATTGGACGGGGGCTCTTCTTGAAAAAGAAAATCTCAACCGCGACTCCCGCGAGCCCTGCCGCCCCTGCAGGCGAATATCCCGTAGCCGAAAAGGGTGTGAGTGCTTGAACCGCAAGAGGATCATAGGCTTGCTGCTGGTTATATTCGCACTGCTGCTTCCGGCTCCGGTTCCCGTACATTCCGCTCCCGCTCCGCAGCAGACCCTGCTGCTGTACGACAGCTTGGCGAAAGGAACGCCCCGGGATGGCAATATCACGGAGCTTCAGCGGCTGCTGGCCGCCTACAGCACCAAAGTTACACTACTGAGTCTGGATGAATACAAGCAAGGCACACTGGCATCGTACTCCAGCGTGATAACAGTCATAAACAGTGAAGATCTTGCCATTACGAATAAGGCGTACTTAGAAGATGCGGATAATTATCCGGGGAAGGTTCTGCATGTTGGTTATAACATCCCAGTGAAGATGAAGCAGTCGCTGCAGCTATCCACGGCTGTATTTCACGGGCAATATGCCAGCCTTTCTATTGGAGAGTTCTCCGGAGTCAGCCTGAATGTGCCTGACATGCCCTATATTGCGGCGAGCAAGGCAACACACGCCTACGGCAGTTTTTCATTTCAGGGCGGCAGTCTGCAGGCGCCTTATGCCGTGAGCCGGGGACAATACACTTATGTACCCTATTTGGAGAAAGGCAATTTCAGTACTGTCGCAATGGCTTATGTACTGAAGGATTGGCTTCCGTCTTCAGCAGCACCTCAAACCTATCTGGTACTGAAGGAGATTTACCCGTTCTCGGATTTTGAGCTGCTGGAGAAGACAGCAGACCGGCTCTATCAGAACGGAATTCCGTTCATTGCCAGTGTCCGGCCGGTGTTCGGCAACACCGACTTCCCGGCGATGGAGCGTTATTTGGAGGCGCTGAGAATTGTGCAATCCCGCAACGGCAGTATTGTGGTGAATGCGCCTGCGGTAAGACCGCCTATCAGCTTGAGCGACCGCTCACTGAAGGGCAAGATGAACGGGTTCATCAATGTGCTGGTGGCGGGCGGTATAGCACCGCTGGGCATTGGAGCGGAAGGATACTGGACCTACGACAAAGAGTATGCGGGGGCAGGAATGGGCTTTTTCGACTCAGCTGTGCTGTATCCGGATGAAGAAGCCCGGTATATGGAGCAGACCGACACCTCGGCGGTTTTTGCCTCCAGCCTGTACAGTGTGACGCCGGAGTTCCTCCTGAGTTTGCGGCATACCGGAAAGGCTATGCCCCAGTTACCGCTGGATACCGCAGTTGTTGTCGATCTTCCGGAGGACAACGAAGGACTGGAATCCATGCTGCATACGGTGGAGCAGAGCTGGATCTCTTTTGCCGATTATAAGCAGGGAGCCCATAAGGTAGTTACCGATACGAACACTATTGCCTCCGTAGACGGGGTCATCAGAATGGGCGGCAAGGCACTTAATGTCGGGTATGCCCCGGAAGTGGTGGACAGCGATTACCAGTATCAGAAGGAGCAGGTCAAAAGCTTCACCCGGCTGTTCAGTGCGCAAAATCAGTTTTTTATTGTGGTCATCATCATCTCTCTGCTCGTGTTCGGCAGCCTGTTGATAATCGGTTACAGGATGTACCGGAGAAAATATTTGAAATAAAGAAAATTTATCAATAGTAGGAGAACAATATGACGATATCGGATGTGCTGATGGTGATCGCGGTGATCTGCATCTGGTCGCTGCTGCTTGTGAATGTGGCTTTAATCATCGCGGGATATTTATATTACATCACAACGGAAAACGAAGATGTCCCCGAGATTAAGGGCGAGTATCCCTTTGTCAGCATCATGGTTCCTGCACACAATGAGGGAGTGGTCATCAGCAAGACCGTAGAGTCGCTCCTGGCCCTCGATTACCCGCATGACCGTTACGAGATTATCGTCATTAATGATAACTCCTCGGATAATAGTGCATTGCTGCTGGGGAACATTCAGAAAAGACATCCGCAGCGCAATCTGATGATCATTAATACGGATGCGGTCACGGGAGGTAAAGGCAAATCCAATGCGCTAAATATAGGCTTTGCCCGCAGCAAGGGCGAATTGATCGCCATTTATGATGCTGACAATACACCGGAAAGGACGGCGCTGCGTTATCTGGTGGCGGAGATTATTAACGACTCCACACTTGGTGCGGTAATCGGAAAATTCAGAACCCGCAACCGTGATGCGAGCCTGCTCACCCGGTTTATTAATATTGAGACGTTGTCTTTTCAGTGGATGGCCCAGGCGGGACGGTGGAAGCTGTTCAAGCTTTGCACTATTCCCGGCACCAACTTTATTATGCGCAGGTCTATTGTGGAGAGCATCGGCGGCTGGGATGTCAAAGCAATCGCTGAGGATACCGAGATCAGCTTCCGGATTTACATGATGGGCTACCGGATCAAGTTTCAGCCGAAATCGGTGACCTGGGAGCAGGAGCCGCAGACGGTGAAGGTCTGGTTCAAGCAGCGGACACGCTGGGCGAAAGGCAACATCTATGTAATCGTCAAGAACATTCCGCTGCTCTTCAATAAGTCGGCTGCCAAAATACGCTTCGATATCCTGTATTACTTGTCGATCTACTTCCTGCTCCTGATCTCGCTTGTGACATCGGATATCTTGCTGGTTCTCCATGCGATGGGTTATGTTCACACTACGATTGCCGGACTCAGCAGTTTCTTGTGGCTGCTTGCCATCATCCTGTTCGTGGTCGGAATCTTCATCACGCTGACGACGGAGAAGGGCGAGATGAGCCTGTCTAATCTATGGATCATTCTGCTGATGTATGTTTCGTACTGCCAGCTCTGGATGGTTGTCGCCGCTTACGGTTTATACAACTATCTTAAGGACGTCATTTTCAAACGGGAAGCCAAATGGTACAAAACCGAACGCTATTAAAGCGCCGGAGCAAGAGAAATAAGATGCACAGGAGATACGGAATATGATAAAAAAACAGATGTTGTTATGGGTGCTCTGCTTCTCCCTGCTCCTGATTCAGCTCCCTGCGGCTTCTGCCGCGCCGGCACTTCCCGGAGATGGCAGGCTGACTTATGAGACATCCTTTACCGCAACGGATACTGCCCTTTCGGGATCCAGCTCCATGCAGCAGAACTTCACAATAATGGATTATTGGAATGTAGATGAGCTTAAGATCAATCTGCATTTTCAAGTTTCGCAAATTACAGAGGAGCAGATTTCAAGTGTCACCCTGTCGCTTAACGGCAGTCCATTCTACTCGTTCAGGCCGTCACTGCAGAATAACGGGGAGCAGAGACTAAGCCTTAGTGCACCTAAAGGGTTCCTGAGAGAGGGCAGCAACGTACTGAGCATTCAAGGGAATCTGCGGACTACGACAGCAGATGACCAAATATGCTATGTTGACAACAAGCAGGGCAGCTGGCTGCATCTGTTCAACACCTCCAGTATTGCAGTGGTGTACACCCCGAAAGCACTAACCGGAGGCATTAGTGACTTCACGGAAAGGTTCTCCGGGATTGATACGTTAAACAGCAATAAGAGTCTTATTGCCATACCGGAGAATGCCAGCGGCTCCGAGTTGGAGTCTGCCACCTATGCTTTGTCGGGATTGGTAAAGGGGAACATGCTGGAAGACCGGACGATTCCGCTGCTGCCCTACCGGGAGGATACAATCAAGGATAAGGGCTTCGTGGTCGTGGTGGCGATGTACGACCATGTTCCCGCCGGACTGAAGAAGCTCTTAAGCTCCACTGAGGATCTCAGCACCCATGCCCTGATTCAGCTGGTCCAGAAGGATACCCGGCCAACGCTGGTGGTAACCTCGAAGGACGAAAGCCTGCTGATCAAAGCCGGACGGCTGCTCGCAAGCCAGGAGCTGCTCAGCCAGATCAGCAGTGATGTGAAGGCAGTTGATGCTGCCACCGAAGTTGCCGATCCGGCCTATTCCATCAGTTCGAATGTAACCTTTGCCGAAGCGGGGGACAAGCTGACCGGACCTAATCATCAGGAACGGACTTATTTTGTTTCCTTGCCCTCTAACCGTTCCATTGCCGATTCCGGTAAAATCAGTCTGGATTTCCGCTATGCCCAGAATCTTGATTTTGAGCGGTCCCTGGTTACAGTGAGCATTAATAATACGCCAATTGGCAGCAAGAAGCTGACGAAGGAGCTGGCTAACGGCGATACGCTGAATGTATCGGTGCCGCAAAGCCTGAATATTTCCGGAAACTTCTCTGTCACGGTCGCTTTTGATCTGGAAATGGCAAGTGCCGTCTGTACGCCGAATACGGAGCAAATGCCTTGGGCCTATATCGGCAAGGAATCAGCGATGCATTTAAATACAAAGGACCGCACGGAACTGCTGTTCAATAACTATCCGTATCCATTCCTGCGCGATGAAATTTATAACCATGTTGCCGTTGTGCTGCCTGCTGAGATGGATGATTACTCCTATCAAAGTCTGGGCAATGTCTTCAATCTGCTTGGGCGGTATGCCGGCGGCAATACAGGAGATATCCACTACTATAGGGATGATGTAAGTGCCGATAATCTGAAGAATAACAATATCATTGCCATAGGATCCTACAAGAATAATAAGGTTATCCGGGACAATAACGACAAGCTCTATTTCCGCTACAACACGGACGGTTCAACGCTCCTCTCGAATGAGAAGATGAGTATTGAAGAGAAGTATGGTGCAGAAATCGGAACCTTGCAGCTTGTCGACTCCCCATATGAGAATGGGCGCGGGCTGCTGGCAGTAACCGGGGTTAACTCAGAGGATTATTACCTGGCCTCCAAGCTGATTTCTACCGAGAAGGATAAGTGGAAGGTGTATGGCGACGGGGTCCTCCTTGATAAGGACGGCAACGTCGGCGCTTACCGCTTCAAGACGATTACCGGTGCGGCCAAGGATTCGGTGTTAAAGCAAATTACAGCCCGCAGCGATGTGCTGGGCTTTGTGGTGGCAGTCGTGCTTGTGGTCACATTGGTGCTTGTGGCGCTGCTTCTGCTGCTTCGCAAACATTTCAAGAAACGTGGTGATCAGCGTGAGACGTAACCGCAGCGGACTGGTATCCGACCTGGGCTTTCTGGCCTTTCTGGTACTGATATTCATATGTATTGTATTTATCTCCGGTTCGCCGGATCACTATATCCAGAATATCATCATTCTGAATCTTGCGTTTCTGCTGGCGCTGGTCACCTATTTCACCACGGTAACCGCCGGGCTCACGCTGAATCTCGCCTTTATCTTCGGCTATGGTTTCTTTATCGTCTACCAGACGGTATCGCAGGGGGAAACGATCGGTGTAGACACCTATTTCTGGCTGATCATGACACCGCTGCTTACCGTAGTGTTATGGGTGTTCACTACAAGCAGCCGCGAGCTGCAGGCAGAGAACGAGCGGCTGATGAAGAAATCCGCCAATTTGGCCACGGTTGACGAGAATACCGATTTGCGGAACAGCGTGTCTTTCCAGAAGGATGCCAGCCTCTTTACAGGCATCTCCACCCGTTACAAGATCCCGCTTACGCTGCTTGTGATCAAGGTGAAATATTGGAGCGAGATCCGCCGGCTGATTCCGGATGACCAATTGTCCGAGGCCATCTATGATGTATCCCAGCTCAGCCAGTCCAGCATCCGTACCAATGATGCGCTGTATTTACTGGATAAGGACGATGCTACCTGGGGGCTGCTGTTGTTTACCGACCGGGAAGGCGCTAAGATTGTCATTGAACGGATCAAATTTAAGCTTCAGGAATTAAACGATACGGAGTTCTCCACCAAATACAAGGTAAATCTGGGATTGAAGATTGGTGCTGTGGAATATGAGGCCGAAACCATCGAGAATCCGTTTGATTTCATTGTTCAGGCCAAGAAGCAGCTCGAATATGACGTTTAATATGGAAATCCAGGACAAGCTAATAATAGTCCAAATATTCACCGTAGTTACGTCCTCGCCTAAATGGAGAAATCTTAAATTCAATCTATATTGTAGGGAGGAAGAAGCATGGATTTGGGTCTGAACGGAAAATCGGTATTTGTGGCGGCGGCGAGCAAGGGACTGGGACTGGCAACTGCTCTGGAATTTGCGCGTGAGGGAGCAAAGGTGACCATTTCCAGCCGAAACCGCCAGCAGCTTCTTGCGGCCCGGGACAAAATTGAGGAGGCGACCGGTCAGCAGGTTGCTATACTGGAAATGGATGTGACGAGCCCGGAGGATATCCGGCGGGCGGTTCAGGCTGCGGCTGAGGAGGCCGGGGGCCTTGATGTGCTTGTCACCAACGCCGGGGGGCCGCCTGGTGGAGGGTTTGCTGATATGGCGGATGCCGACTGGAACAGCGGCTTTGAGCTTACGCTGATGAGTACGGTGCGCCTGATCCGGGAAGCACTGCCATATTTGCGCGCAGCGGGTGGCGGACGTATCGTTGGCATAAGTTCCGTTTCAATTAAACAACCGATCCAGGGGCTGATTTTGTCCAATGTGTTCAGGGCTGGTGTAAACGCGCTGACCAAAAGTCTGGCGACCGAGCTTGCCCCGGAGGGGATTCTGATTAACTCAGTTGCACCTGGGCGCATCGGAACTGACCGGATCATGCAGCTTGACGGCAAACGCGCCGAAGCCCGGGCTGTCCCGCTGGAGCAAGTTCAGCAGGAGGCCCTTAGCCAGATTCCGCTTGGGAGAACAGGCACTCCGGAGGAGTTCGCAAAGGCCGCCGTATTCCTGGGGTCCTTCGCGAATACTTACATTACCGGACAATGTCTTCTGGTTGACGGCGGCATGGTAAAGTCGCTGTAGAATCCGTAGAAACGGAAGGAATAGAATGCCATTTACCGGAAGAGAATAGGAATAAAAACGGGACAAAGGTTGACTCCGGGAGCGGGATCGCGTATGATGGAGTGGCGTAATTTGATCGTAGAAATTACGCATTTCCCTTCGTCTAAGTATCTTTGCTTAAATAGACCTAGAGATGGCTTCATGTTACCATAGAGCATTATTTACCCGGGAAGGAGGTTATTGCAATGAGAGAAGGCATACACCCGAAATACAACCAGGTTATCTTTCTGGATGCCAGCGTAGGCTTTAAATTCCTGAGCGCTTCTACTAAGTCATCCGGTGAAACAATGGAATGGGAAGATGGCAACACGTATCCGGTGATTCGTGTGGACGCAAGTTCCGCATCGCACCCGTTCTATACAGGTAAACAAAGAGATGCAGAAACTGGCGGCCGCGTGGACAAGTTCAAACAGCGTCTGGCACAGAAGAAATAACATTTTTCAGACAAACAGGGAGATTACGGAAGTCATGCAGATGGCGGACCGGGATCTCTTTTTTTTGTCGTTTATTGTTTGGCCGCCGCTGGGAGCGGGTAATAATAAGCAGGTGGGAAGTGGAAGGTATCAATTAACGGATGGAACGGCATGTGAATGTGTATTCCGAAAGGTAGTTGATTAACCCATGTACTATCTGAAAGGGAAGACCAAATCGAGATTGCGTCGATTGTTTTCTGGAACAGCACCCTAGCAATTGGAAACTGGCATAATTAAAAATTCGCTTCTCACCTTTTGAAGACTCTACGGGCTGCCCGTAGGGTCTTCCTGTATGTTTGGCCTGCCCTCTGCAGTAACCGGCGCATTTGCCGATTGGACATTCAGTTTCCACAATCCCGAAAAGAAAGTAATTTTTTCAAGGAGTGATTCATTTGTGCGAAATAGTAGGATATAATAAGGCAAAGCTATCTCAAAATTAGGAGAAATATGACATGCCATGGATGCAGGGTTATCCGTATTATTTACTAATGGGCAGTGTTCTAAGTCTCTACATGGGCGTCAGTTCATACAAGCACCGCAACACACCTGGAAGACGCTATTTATGGATTTTAATGTTGCTTGTCAGCGCAATCTTCGCGGCTACGGCCGGAGAAATCCTCTCCCTTTCTTTTCAGGCCAAGCTGTTTTGGAAAAATGTTCAGCAGGCTCCGCTGTTTTTGAGCACGATATTTACTTACGCGGCGATTAAAGAGTATGTGTCCCGTTCTTCGGAAGGGCTAGACCGGCGGCTTGCCTTCTTTTGCGTTCCGGTTGTGCTGGATGTTGTGCTGATTTTCACGGACTCCGCTCATCACCTGATGCGCAGTGAAGTTGGCATAACCACTGTAGCGGGGATAAGCGGAATAATGGTTGAGCCGACGGTTCTGAGTATGATCCTCATAGCCTACGACCAGCTCTTTGGTATATATGCCGTCTATCTGCTGGCCCTATCTCTGCTGAATGCACCCAAGTATTTTTTCAAGAGAAATCTGCTCTTGCTGGCCGGACTTATAATTCCGGTAATTTCTGTTTTCTTCCTCCCGCTCCTCAAAATTTCGGTTACAGGCTTTACGGCATTTACATATCTGCCTCCGGTACTGGCGGCGTACCTGTCCTTGTTCCGCGATCCTCGGCTTTCCCTATATCCGCTGGCCAAGAATAAGATCTTTGAGAATATGAAGGACGGCATCGTGCTGACGGACCGTTATGACAGCATTATCGACGTCAATAAAGTCGCGGAGACCATGTTATCGGCTTTGATTGGAGAGCAGACAAGAAGCTGGGAAGGCCGGAGCATCCATCATTTGCTGGAGCATTACGGTGACATCGCCAGTTATTACAGACAACGGGTTGAAGGGCAGTTCGAAGTCGAGGCCCCCGGCACCATGGACGTCTGTTACGGGGTGTCGCTAATTGCTTCAGGGCGCAGAGAGACGGGGCCTTCCGGCATGCTTATTGTGGTCAGCGATCTCAGTGAGAAGAAACGGTACGAGCGGGAGCTGCTCTATCAGGCAACGGTTGATGATCTGACCGGGCTGTACAACCGCAAGCATTTCATGCGGCTGGTGCAGAAGTACACGATTCGCGAGGGGGCAGGGATGGCCCTGCTGCTGTTCGACATAGATGATTTCAAATTGATCAATGATACATACGGGCACATAGCGGGTGATCAGGCTCTGGTCGATCTCTCCGGTAAAATACTTGCGGTGTACAAGGATAACGGCATTGCCGGCAGAGTGGGCGGTGAGGAGTTTGCCGTATGCTTTTTTACCGGCAGTGAGAGGGCAGCGCTGACGGAAGCTGAGAACTTCCGCGCCATAATGAGCGAGCATATTGTTCAACTGGACGGCGGACACAGCATCCAGCTCACCGTAAGCATCGGGATTGCGTTTACAGAGCACAGTGATATTACCTTTGAGGATTTATACCGTGAGGCTGACGAGGCGTTGTATCTATCGAAGGCTGCCGGCAAGAATAGAGTGACGCTGGGCCGCAAGCCTGTAATCAGAGAGGCAATTAAGGGATAAGATCTCTTAAGGAATATACAGAAGACCACACTTTCTGCAAAGGCAGTCAACGTGGTCTTCTGTATAAATCATCTTTGTGTCGCTCTGCCCAATTATTCCTGGACTGTCTCTACAACGACCTTCAGGGCTGTGCCGATCGGCGGCAGGCTTTTGGTCATTAAGGGGCTATAGAATCCGATAACCTTGGCACCTTGAACCAGTGTGCTTGCCTCTACAGCCTCGCCGCTTTCATTAACAAGTGCGGTATCTTCAGCCAGACGAAGCACAACCTCGCTTGGCGATTGCTCGCTAAGGGCAGTGCCTTTAATCCGGATGCTGAGCGAGCCGTCTTCAGCTTTGATCACTTCTTCCACAGTGCCTTGCGTCGCCAGCGTAGTGCCTTGCTTTTTCGAGTCCTGTACAGTGATTTTGTAAGCAGGGGTTTGCGGCGGCAGACTCAGGGTGGCGAACATGGCATGCTCTGCTTCCACGGTCATGCCGAGCTGAAGATCGGTAAATGCAAGCTTTGTGCCGTCAGCCATTTGGATAACGGTATCCTTGCCCACATTCAGCACAATACCTGCGGTGCCCGTACCTTTGATTTGTACAGACTGGAACTTACCGTCATTGCGAAGGGCAGTAATGACGCCACTCTCATTCTGATGTTCTACGGCTGGAGTAATCACGATTTGTTTTCCCTCCACGGAGATGGTTTGGTGCAGCACCTGGCTTACAAAGGAAGCCGGAACATACAGCTGGTTCCCTTTCATCTGCGGTGCTGTTCCGAGTGTTGTATACATTTTATTGATGGCATAGCGGTCTTCACCGTTCTTCACGGTTGTAAAGATGTTGCCCTTATTCAGATCAACAGCTTTGGTATCTGTATTCCATGTGACGGTAAACCCAAGCGCCGCAGCAACGGTGCGAAGGGGAATCAAGGGTTCTTTGGTACTGGAAGACTGTAATCCGGTATCAGAAAGGGTCGAGCCGTTGATTTCAATAGTGAAAGTTTTAGCCGCCGTGCTGGCGGATGCCTGTGGCGTTTTGTTGTTTTTGATGGAGGTTGTGGCTGGTGCGGCCGATACGACTCCTGCAGTAAGAGCCAATGACAATGTTAAGAGGGCAACGCTTGTTTTCAGTGACTTGTTCATGTGTGTAGTCTCCTTTAGTTGAGTAGAGTGTCAGGTGTGCGTCATCTTCTTAACGTTGATCATTTTGATTTTGTTGCAATTATTATGAATTGAATCTATAAGTACTCTATATAGATTGAATTCTGAGAATTACATTTAGGGAAAAGTGGCGGAGGGGAATTTTGGAACTGGAGGAGCGATAGCGTCTGCCTTTAGGTTTGGATTTCTACCGCTATTCGCGGTTAAAATCAGGAAATCTAAACCTAACAGCGGCCGGAAGTCCAAATATTCTCTGTAGTCACGGCCAATCCCAAATAGAAGAATAGAAGAATAGAAGAATTCTTGGTTCAATTTATATAGTTATAGTAAACTGAAAATATGAATTCTATCCGGCATTCTAACTGCGGTGGGCCGGACACAAACGAAATAAGGGGGCATTTTTATGTATCAAACCTATATTTTTGATCTGTACGGTACGCTGATTGATATTGAAACCGATGAAGAACGCCCCGAGGTATGGGAACGGCTGGCGCTCCACTTTAGCTACCACGGTATGAACATCACGGGAACAGAGCTGCAGGAAAGGTTCCTGGCGGAGCGGGACATCCAGCTTGCCGCTGCTGCACAGAGCTGTGAGTTTCCCGATTTCGTTATGGAGGAAGTCTTCCGGGTGGTGGCACGGGATTTGGGCGGAAGTCCGAACGAGGATTGGCTGCATGAAACGGTGAGATGGGTACGGACGTTATCCATGATTCATATCTCCCTGTACGACGGAGTGGCAGAAATTCTCCAGAGCTTAAGAGCCGGCGGCAAAAAAGTGTTCCTGCTGTCCAACGGACAGAAAACCTTCGTCGAGGCTGAACTGACTATGCTTGGCATCCTGCATTTGTTTGATGGGGTGGCTATCTCCTCGGAGGCGGGGGTGAGTAAGCCGGACCCGTTGTTTTACCGCTATTTGACGGACACCTACGGTGCGGACTTAAGCTCGGCGATTATGATTGGCAATGATCCGCGTACGGATATCGCCGGGGCTGCAGAAGTAGGGATTGACTCCTGTTATATTCAGACGGCATCTTCTCCCCGGGATGTTCCGGTGAAGAGCACTGTGCAGATCTGGGATGGAGATTTGCGCAAAATCCCCGGATGGAGCCTGTAGCCGAAACGAAGCGCCGGCAGGTTGACTTGTGCTACAATAATGGAGCATAAATGCCTGAGGAGCTGACTAACGATTATGAGCGATAAAGTAAATGAGCAGGAATTGTTGGATGTGCTGTCCGCCCAAACGAAGGTTGATCCGAAGCTGATCAAGCTGGTGCTGCAGCATGAGCAGAACTTTATCAACAATGCCAAAGCCAACAGCAAAGGCGAAGTTGATATAGACAACGATGACCTGGTTGATTATGTTACTGCCCAGCGTGATGTGAAGCTGGACGAACTGACAGTCGAGAATATTCTCGATGCAGAAATGGACTATCTGATGGACAAGGGGCTTGCAGGGTATATTGATTAGAAACCTTGCGGCTGGGAGCGGCTCATGGTTCACTCCGTCGAATCATGGGCAGCTGCTCCAAAAATAGTTTGCTGTTTTCTTTGCTTTCGGTAAATTAATGTGCTACAATGAAGTCAATCATAAATTTAACCCTTAATTCACATATTGTAAAAGGTTATCATTTGTGCGTATGAATCCTTTTCCAATGTGTGAATTTTTATTTGTTCGTACAATACGTAGGAATAAAAGGACATGTGTTAAATAAAATATTGGAGGTAATATTATGCAAACAGGTACAGTGAAATGGTTTAACGCAGACAAAGGTTTCGGTTTTATCGAGGTTGAAGGTGGAAGCGACGTATTCGTACACTTCTCCGCAATCACTGGTGAAGGTTTCAAATCTTTGGATGAAGGCCAACGCGTAGAGTTCAACGTAACTCAAGGCGCTCGTGGACCACAAGCCGAAAACGTTGTAAAACTGTAATTTCTTAAATCAAAGCTGTCCTTAACACAAGTTGAGGGCAGCTTTTTTTATTACGCATACCTGTCCTAACGTTCCTGAAAAGGTAATGAATCGTATGGATACGAACTAAGGAGGGGTACTTATGTATTTTCGTAAAAAAGCGCTGGAGGATCTTCCGCAGGAAGACACAGCCATTTGGTCCTGCACCAAAGAAGGCTGCACCGGTTGGATGCGCGATAATTTCGCCTTTCAATATGTGCCTACCTGCTGGCAATGCAATTCACCAATGACCCGAAGCATGAAGATCCTGCCTATGCTTGTCAACACGAATCATGAGATGAAGGAAATAAAGAAGGGAATTACAATTACGTAGTTTTCTCTTCCCGGTTGATTTGACCGGTTTTCTTCTAACGTCGATACCCTTAAGCTCCCTTGAATCGGGGACTGGCTTAGGGGTTTTTTGTTGTCCTGGAGTGCCCCCAATGACAATAGGTCTTGACCAAGCGGCAGCACTTCTGGAGAATAGAGCTGGAAGCGCTATCAGTGAAGGAGGGGCCAAAGTGTACGGAAGATTCAAAGAGCTGAATACGCTGCGCAATCAAATCTTTATCGGATTTCTGCTTGTGATGCTGGTCATTATTGTCGTTTCAGGAGCATTTGTGTATGACCGGGTCTCTTCGCTGCTGAAAAATAATTCCGAGCGGCATATCCAGCAGACTGCGGTTCAGGCCAATGGAAGACTGGACGCACTGATCGGCCAGATAGACAGTCTCACAGAGCAGGTGGCCAATCATCCGACGGTCCAGCAGCTGCTGCTTGAAGAGCTGAACGGCCGGAAAGTATCCTTTAACCAGCGGCAGTCGCTGCTAAAGATTGTATCCAGCTATCAGGCTTACATGCCGAGCGTCGGCTCCCTTGAGCTGTATACGGCCGATTACCGGCTGTTGTTCCCGATTAAAGACGGCAGCCTGAGTACAAGGATTAACGGCAGCTATATTAGCGAAGCCAATGTGCAAAAGGGCAGACTGGTCTGGATCGGCGTCGATCCGAATGATGACCAGAGTCTGCTGGCGATCCGCCAGGTTAGCCTGATGGACCGCTGGTTCTCACGGGGCGGCTATCTCATGGCGCGGATCCAGCGGAGCTACTTTCAGCTGAATGATCCGCTTTCGGGCAGCGACAGCGGCGAGTCGATTCTGCTTGTCAGTGATGACGGCCAGCTGCTGGGCAGCAGCGAAGCGCCGGTGGCTAATCTGCTGCCGCTGCTCCACAGCAAGGACCAGACCGTCAGCTTCCAGGACAAAGAATATGTGCAGGTCAAGCTGCGCTCGGACAAGACCAACTGGACACTGCTGGTGCTTACGCCTGTCAGCTATGTGACGAAGGGGATCTCTGTGCTGCGGACGGTGCTGCTGGTTTCAGGGGCGCTTGGAACGATGTTATTTTTGATCATGTCGTTTGTGCTGTCTACCATGATTACGCGGCCGATCATGCATCTGATCCGGGCGATGCGCAAATCGCGGCTAGGGGTACTGACCCCCAATTTGCAGTCTGTATCTACGATGGAGCTTCGGGAGCTGAACAACACATACAATGGTATGATCACCAATATGAACGACTTAATCCGGGTAGTTTATGAAAAAGAAGTGCTGCAAAGCCGCACGGAGCTCAAAGCGCTGCAGGCGCAAATCAATCCCCATTTTCTATTCAACACCTTGGAGGCGTTCAATTGGTCGCTGGAGGAGAAAGGGGAAGAGGAGCTGGCCGGTCTGGTCGTAGTGATGTCGCGGCTGTTCCGTTATATCATCGGCAATCCGAACATGGATGAATGGGTAACACTTGGAGAAGAGGTGGAGCAGGTCCGGCGGTATTTGCAGATTATGGAGATGCGGATGGGCGAACGTCTGACCTGGAATGTCGAGCTGGCTCCGCAGGCTGCGGCTGTTCCGGTGCCGAAGCTGCTGATCCAGCCGATTGCCGAAAATGCGATTCTGCACGGAGTCGAGAGCCGTGTCGGCAGCGGATTGGTCAGCGTTGTTGTCCAGCCGTCACTCCGGCAGGGCTGGACGACAATAACTGTAAGTGATAATGGTCCGGGAATGGATGCGGACACGTTGCAGGCGCTCTACAATTCGCTGGAGGGCGGACCTTCTATCTCTTCCAAGGGAAACGGTGTGGGCCTTGTAAATGTTCAGCGGCGGCTTAAGCTCTACTATGGCCGGGAAAGCGCGGATCTTCAAGGAATGATGATCGACAGCAAACCGTCCCAAGGGACGGCCATTACCTTTGAAATACCGAACAATGGGGGATATACCTATGAGCCTGGGCAACAAAATGATTCTGGTCGTGGACGATGAGCCGCGGACCCGGCAGGGCATTAAGCAGACACTGGAAGTATGGGCAGCAGGGAGATACACCGTGGAAACCGCAGATAATGGGATTGAAGCCCGTGAACGGCTGCTACGCGGGCGGGTCCATCTGCTGATAACCGATGTCCGGATGCCGGAGGTCAGCGGTCTGGATCTGATCCGCTCGCTGGAGGGGCAGACGCGTAAGCCGGTGGTGATCGTCATTTCCGGCTATGCTGAATTTGAATATGTGCAGCAGGCACTGCAGCTGGGGGCAGTCAATTATCTGCTCAAGCCGCTGGACAAGGGTGAACTGCTGCAGGTGGTTGAAGCTGCCCTGAAGCGCGGGGAAGAGGAGCAGCGGCGTGAGAAGCTGGAGAAGCTGGTTGACCACAAACTGCTGGAGATGGATCCGGAGCGCAGCGGCATGGGAGAGCCGGTGAAAGAAGCGCTTGTGTACGTGGAGCAGCATCTGCAAGAGCAGCTGAGCATGGCTGAGGTGGCCGGGCTGATCCACCTGAACGCGAGTTACTTCAGTGTGCTGTTCAAGGAACAGACGGGGGTTCCCTTCAGCGAATATGTGTCGCGGCTGAGGGTTCAGCGGGCCAAGGAAATGCTGCTGCAGACGCGAATGTCCATCGGGGAGATCGGCGAGCGTGTAGGCTACCGCACGGACAAATATTTTATCAAGGTATTCAAATCCCTTGAAGGCATGAGCCCAAGCCGCTACCGCCAGCAGATGGGGGATAAGCAGACGGAAATCCAATAAAAGTGGAAGTTTTGCCAATGAGTGTGATCTTATAAACCTCTGGTTGAAATGTTAAAATTTGTTTGAGAGCGGTTACAGAATCCGCACAACTGAAAAAATGGAGGTTATAGCAATGCCAAGGAACAAGTTGACTAGAGGCCTGCTTTTGACTTTTACGCTGGCACTGATTCTCTCAGGCTGCGGCGGGACGAAGAATAATAACGCCGCGGGTGGCAGCGAGGCGGGAGCGGGGAACACAGAAGCGGCTACCGATGCTCCTGCGCAGAAAGTCACGATTAACATGATGCATTTATGGCCAGCGGGCAGCTCAGCCCAGCAGAATAAACTGGTCGGACAGATTATAGACGAATACCAGAAGGAGCATCCGAACGTTACTATCAAGCAGGAGGTGCTTGAGAACGAGCAGTATAAGAATAAGCTCAAGGTGCTGTCCGCTTCCAACGAGCTTCCCGATGTCGGAATTACATGGGCGGCAGGCTTCATGGAGCCTTATGTAAAAGGCGGCTTGTTCGCTCCGCTGGATGATATCTTGGGCGGGGCACAGCTGAAAGATAAATTCGTCGCAGGGACTACGGAAGCCTATGCGGTGGACGGCAAAACCTACGCGTTACCGATTGAGCTGAACATTTCACCGATTTACTACAACAAAGACATCTTCGCCAAACATAATCTGCAAGTACCGGCCACCTATGAGGAATTCAAGCAAGTTGTGAAAACGCTGTCCGATAATGGAGTGGCGCCGATTGCCCTCGGCAACAAAGACCGCTGGACCGGTTCACTGTGGTATATGTATCTGGCCGACCGGATTGCCGGCAGTGACACGCTGAAGAAAGCTACGAACGGTACAGGCTCCTTCGATGATCCGGGCCTCATCAAGGCGGCAGCCGAAGTGCAGACTCTGGTTGACATGAACGCCTTCAACAAGGGCTTCAACGGCTTGTCCAACGATGAAGGCAAGTCCGAATTCATGAATGAAAAAGCGGCTATGTACCTGATGGGTACCTGGGAGCTTCCGAACTTTACGACAAACCCTGATATTCCGCAGGAATTCAAGGACAAGGTAGGCTTCTTCAAATTCCCGACCGTTGATGGCGGCAAGGGCAACATCAACAGCTGGGTGGGCGGTCCCGGTGTCGGCCTGTTCGTAGCCGAGTCCTCCAAGGTGAAGGAAGAGGCTAAAGCGTTTGTGGAGTACTTTGTCTCCAAGTGGGGTGAAGAATCCGTTACCACTGCCGGCGTAATCCCGGCTACCAAGGTCGATACAGCGAACAGCAATTTGCCTCAGCTGTATGTAGATCTGCTGAATGAGCTGAACAATGCCAGCAGCATCACGCTGTTTGCCGATGTGCAAATGAAACCGGGCGCTGCACAAGTCCACCTGGATATGATTCAGGCGCTGTTCGGCAAGGCGGTAACCCCCGAACAATTCGCCGCCAAACATAAAGAAGCTGTAGAGAAAGGCAATTAAGAATAGAGTGTGAAGCGGAAGCCTCAGGTTGGCTGCGGGGACTTCCGCCCCCTTTAATACAAGTATTTCAGGAAGGAAAGGAGGGATTGCGCCATGGCGAAAGTGATGTCCAACAAGCTGGTGATCGCACTGTATGTGCTGCCTTCCCTGCTGCTCATCATGGGCATTATTTATATTCCGATTGTCCTGACCGGTTATTATGGACTGAACCAGTGGGACGGCATCGGCAAGATGGTATTCATCGGACTGGACAATTATAAGGAGCTGGTGCGGGACAATGCCTTCTGGCAAAGTGCACTGCATTCCCTGCTGCTTGCTTTGTTCTCGGGCATCAGCCTCATCGGTTATCTAGGGATTGCTCTGGTCTTATCCGGCAAAATCAAGGGCGCAAATCTGCTGCGCAAAATTTACCTGATCCCCATGCTGCTGTCTTCCGTAGCCATCGCGCAGTTGTGGATGAAGATCTATCATCCCACCAATGGTGTGCTGAACAGCCTGCTGACTTCTCTCGGGGTCGACAATCCGCCGTCCTGGCTGGCTGAGCCCTCGATCGTGCTGATTGCATTGTTTATCCCGATTATTTGGCAATATGCCGGTTTTTATATTCTGATTTATTATGCTGCCTTAAAGAACATTCCCGAATCGCTGATGGAAGCCGCGCGGATAGACGGGGCCAATCCTTGGCAGATCGCCACCCGGATCAAGCTGCCGCTGATCAGTGAGGTGATTAAGGTGACGGTGGTGCTGTCGGTGGTGGGGTCGCTGAAATATTTTGATCTCATTTATGTCATGACTGACGGGGGACCGAACGGGGCTAGTGAAGTTATGGCATCTTATATGTATCACAAGGCCTTCCGCAGCTTTGACTTCGGATATGGCAGCGCGGTCGGGTTCTTCCTGCTGCTGATCTGTCTGGTGGCCACTTATCTGATCCGTAAGGCGACTGCTTCGAAAGATACGATCCAGTATTCTTAAATATTGCCCGCCTTGAAAGGAGGAGCCTATCATGAGAACTCAAGCCGCTGCGGGCTACCCGCCGATTCGGCAGCGCAGCGGGGTACCGCTCTTGCACAGAACCGGTTATGGCGTTATGTACCTCGCCCTTATCGCCGTAGCTGTGATCCAGGTGCTGCCGCTAGTCTGGCTGCTCATTTTCTCACTGAAGAACAATCAGGAAGTATTCAACATGGCTCCATTCGCCATTCCGGCGCATCCGCACTGGAGCAATTATGAAAATGTATGGGTCAACGGAAATATAGGACAGTATTTTCTGAACAGCGTCTGGATCACGGCGGTTGCACTGGTGCTTACGGTGTTGCTGGCCAGCTTCGTCACCTTTGCCGTGACCCGCATGATCTGGAAGGGCAGATCACTGGTACTGGGCCTGTTTATGGTCGGGCTGATGATCCCTGTCCATTCCACATTGATTCCGCTGTTCAGTATGTTTCTGAAGCTGCATTTAACGGATAATCCGCTGTCGATCATTCTGTCGTATGTGGCGTTCAACCTGCCCACAACGATTATGATTCTGCTTGGCTTCTACTATGCGCTGCCGAAGGAAGTGGAGGAGGCGGCAATTATTGACGGTTGCTCGGTGAACAGAATGTTCTTTAAGATTGTGCTGCCGATGACTTCGTCCGTGCTGGCGACAACAGCCATTATCAATATGATCTACAACTGGAACGAGTTCATCTTCGTCAACACATTCATCAGCTCTGATAAATACAAGACGCTAACCGTAGGGGTCCAGAATTTTATCGGCCAGTATACTACAGACTGGGGGGCGATCGGTGCCACGCTGATGATCAGCATTCTGCCGATTCTGCTGGTGTTCCTGATTATGAGTGAACGGATAGTCGAGGGCATTGCCGCCGGTTCTGTTAAAGGCTGACGCGTGTGCAGGAGAAGCGGTATAATTCTTCATCCTCAATCGTAATCCCGTCAAAACCATGCTGGCCAGCCAGCTCTATCAGTTCCTGATCCGGAGGAATCGGTTCACGTATGCTGCTGTAGCCAATCCGCGCATGATGCTCTTTAAGTCCCTGCCTGGTCCTGGAATGGGCAATCATAAATGTACCGCCGGGATTCAGACTGCGCTCCGCGTTGACGAACAGCATCTCCAGATTTACGAAATGGGGAATGCTGTTATAGATCAGCACATAATCAAAGCCGGATTCGCAAGTGAAGGGATCTTCGAAGTCAACACACTGCGTCTCTGCTTCAGGATAGCCTTCCCGCAGCGCTTCCAGCATCGCACTTGAGATGTCGAGGGCCAGATAGCGGCCTGGGCGGATACCGAGCTTGTGCAGCGCAGCGGGTATGACACCGGTGCCGGAAGCTACGTCCAGCAGGCTCTGCCCTGCTTTTATGCCCAGAGCTTGGACAACCTTCTGTGCCAGTGCAACGGCTTCTTCGCTGTTGTTCCACCCGGCGGCCAGGGCATTGAAATGTTCAATTTCACTTTCTTTCGGTGAATGTGTGGTCATATGCGGCCTCGTCTCCTGTTATGTATTTTTATGGAATCATTATAAATGAAAAAAGGCGGTTCGTCAGGTCGAAAAGACCTTGGCGAACCGCCTTCTTCAAGATATAAGCTGTTTCATCTTGCGGAATACTTAATGTGCTGCAGCAGGGGAGGGGGTAACCGGTGTCTCTGCATCATGCTGGATCAGCCCGTGTTTCTCCCAGGCTCTGCTCTTCCAGCGGAAATACATAATCACGGCTCTTACCCATTCGTCAAAAGCGGTGGCCAGCCATACCCCGGCCAGGCCGAGATCAAGCGTGAACACCAGAAAATAGCCAAGCGGCAGACTCATGCAGACCATGGAGATCAGCCCCATATAAACAGGGAACTTAGCGTCGCCCGAGGCCCGCAGAGAGTTAATGATCACCAGGTTGCAGGTGCGTCCCGTCTCCAGGAAGAAGCTGAGCAGGATGACCTGGGCACCCATCCGGACAATGCTCTCATTGTCGGTGAAAAGTCCGAACAGCGGCACACGGAAGGCGATAACAATGACATCCATAATTACGGTGACAAGCAGAGCCCACTTCACACTGGAGAATACCCGCGAATAGGCTTCCTCGGGACGTTTTGCACCGACCAAATGTCCAACAATGATCGAGGTGCCCATGGATACTGCGACGCTGAACAAGAAAATATAACTCGAGATATTCAGCGCGTATTGGCGCGTGGCCATCGCTTCAGCGCCCAAATACGTAATATACAGCGTAAATACCAGCTGGCAGGATTGATAGGTAATGGATTCAAAAGCAGACGGAATGCCGATTTTGAGAATCTGCAGCACGTACTTTTTGGAGAGGTGGATGTAATAGGTCCATTTGACCCTTACCTCCACGATCCGGTACAGCAGCAGGAAGAACAGTACCAGCGTGATCAGCCGGCTCAGCACTGTGGAAATGGCCGCACCCTGTACTCCCATTGCAGGCAAGCCGAAATGCCCGAAGATCAGAATGTAGTTGCCGGCCACATGAATGATATTCATGAGCAGGGAGACCATCATCGTCTGCTTCGTGAAGCCGTGCGTGCGGATTGTGGTCGCCAGCGCGTTAAGGAGCGCCTGCAGAAAAATACCGCCTCCGACAATGTTCATATACATTCTGGCATAGACGAGGATATCGCCCTGCACATTCAACGCAGTCAGCAGGCTTCCGCCGAACAGCAGCAGAACTGCGCTTAGAATGAGGCCTACGGCCAGATTGAGCGTAATTGCATTTCCGGTTACATTAGCCGCTTCCTGCGGTTTCTTCGAACCGAGATATTGGGAGACGACGATGGCTGCGCCGTTTCCGATTACACTGAGTACTAGAATAGCTATAGCTATAATCTGATTCGCTGCACCCACGCCGGATACGGCATCGTCCGATACTGAACTGATCATAAATGTATCGACGCTGCCCATAAGCATGAACAGGAACAGCTCCAGGAAAATCGGCCAGGTCAGCTTAATCAGGTTGAACTCTTGATGTTTTTCTTGCTCCATAATACACCTTCTTATTTTTATTGCCCGTACTAATGTAAATGCTTTAGTCCCAAACAAAATGTATGTTAGCACAGCTTTTATGAAAATGCAGTATTTTTACGAAAATAATGAAAAATTGGATGAACTTCTTTCAAGATTGGCATCATTTAAGCCTCTGCGCAGCACAATAGTATCCTCCAGGTAACTACATCACAATAAAGTGCCTACTTCCCTTTTGGGCTGTATGAACTTACACTTAGTGCAACACTTACAAAAATACACTAAAGAGGAGATTTATCATATGAAGCTACAATTAGCATTAGATCTTGTGGATATCGCCGGAGCCAAGGAAATCGTCTCGGAGGTGGCCGAATTTATTGATGTTGTGGAAATCGGCACACCGATTGTTATTAATGAAGGATTGCACGCGGTGAAGGCCATTAAAGAAGCTTTCCCGGCGCTGACCGTACTGGCTGATCTGAAAATTATGGATGCAGGCGGTTATGAAGTGATGAAGGCCGTGGAGGCGGGTGCGGATATCGTTACCGTGCTGGGTGTTTCCGATGATTCGACGATTAGAGGTGCCGTTGAGGAAGCCAAGAAGACGAATAAAGAGATTCTGGTTGACCTGATCAACGTCAAGGATATCAAGGCAAGAGCCGCTGAAGTGGACGCACTGGGTGTGGATTATGTGTGTGTACACTCCGGTTATGATCATCAGGCCGAAGGCAAAAATTCCTTCGCCGATCTCCATGCGATCAAGAGCGTAGTGAAGCGGGCTAAAACTGCGATTGCCGGGGGGATTAAGCTGAGCACACTGCCGGAAGTCATTGCAGCTGGACCTGACCTCGTTATCGTTGGCGGCGGCATCACCGGTGAAAGTGACCAGAAGGCAGCGGCGGCAGAAATGAAACGCCTTGTGAGCCAGGCCTAAGGCTCGTATGGATACCGTTAGCTACGCACAGGAAATAGTGAAGGAGCTGCAGCGCTCGGCAGCGCAGCTTGATGCAGCAGAAGCTGAGGAATTTGCAGCGCTGCTGCTGCGCTCCGGCAAGGTATTCGTCGCCGGGGCGGGCCGGTCGGGGCTGATGGGCCGGGCCTTTGCTATGCGGCTGATGCATGCCGGCAAAGAGGCCTATGTAGTCGGCGAGACTGTGACGCCGGGAATCGAAGCGGGCGATGTTCTGGTGCTTGGTTCGGGATCGGGTGAAACGAAGAGTCTGCTCGCGATGGCGGAGAAAGCCAAGGCGCTTGGCGCGGCGGTTGCCGCTGTGACCATTGCGCCGGAGTCGACGATCGGTAAGCTGGCTGATTATACAGTGAAGCTGCCGGGCTCTCCGAAGGAACAGAACGGCGGAGAGCGCGCCACCATCCAGCCTATGGCCTCCTTGTTTGAACAGACCCTGCTCGTCTTCTATGATGCTGTGATTTTGCGGATGATGGAGCAGACCGGCCAGACCACTACGCAGATGTTCGGCAAGCATGCCAACTTGGAATAAAACAAACCACGCCTGTCCGGGCAGCCGGACAGGCGTGGTTTATTTAGGTGTAATTTGCCGCAGATCCAATGGTTGCAACCTAGCGCTTAAGCAGATCCTCACGGATAGGAGTGAAGACATCGAGCAGCGCTGAATCTGCCTCCAGTGCAGTCACGCCATGTTTGGCATTTCCCGGTATGGCAATGCTCTGGCCTGCTCCTATGCAGTACTCCTTGCCATCAATGCGGAACACAAAGCTTCCACGCAGACAGTAACTCATCTGCTCATGCGGATGGCTGTGCTCATAGCCCTCGGCTCCCTCTTCGAAATGAACCTCCATTATCATCAGACTGGCTGCCGCATTCAGGATGCAGCGTTTGACGCCCGGCTCCGCCGGTTCCCATACTCCAAGATTGCTCATGTCTATTTCCTCCTTAGGATAGTTGGATTTGCAATACAATTGCTGCCTGACAAGGGCAGTAATTGAGGCAGCAATGCCGGATGCTTAGGATGATTGTATTTCATGCAACAGAATAAGTATTAGACTGCGGTAAAACTCAATCTGTTGTATTTCATGCAGCTGATTTCGGATGTATTGGATGAAATAGTCCTTTTTTTTAAGAATCTGTTGCACGAAGTGCAGGAGATTCAGTTTTTAGGCCAAGTTATGGTCTTTCTGCTGTATCAAGTGCAATTGATGGGCCTCGCGGCGGCAATCTGAATTGTTCCAGGCTCAAGGTAAAGGATGTCTCCTTCCGAGTCCTCGAGAAATGTCAGCCCAGCCTGCGAAATTCCGGCTTCCGCAGCTTGGGCCGCTGTGTAACCAGCCACTGCCCCTCCAGCCAAAGCCGTTTCTGCTGTGCCGAGCAGCCTGAGCGGTACTCCGCCGGGAACGCGGATGCGGCGGGTCATTGTGGAGCCGTTGATGGCGGCGACACACCAAACGCCGTCTGCGCGGGCGATCTTATACAAGCGGACGCCTTCTCCGGCTTCTTCGCACTCCAACGGCTCCAGCCGGAGTGCGGGAGCCGCTGCTGCCCGGGGATGCAGCAGCACCACATAGTCCTCACCAGCGTTGCCGTGCACACGGAAATGCTGCTGCGCGGCCAGCGGGTACGCTCCGCCTACGGCACCCTCTCCGGTCGTAATGACCGGAAGGGCAGGCTCGGCGATATGCGTGCTCAGCCGCATGCCGCCTAAGCCTACAGCGTCAATGGCCTGCTCCGTGACTTCGGCCTCCGTACTCAGCGTATGCAGATTCCAGACACTGTCTGCCCCACCCTCAATCCGGTCCCAGACCAGATAAGCGTCAAAACCCGCTTTGATGAACAAGAAATGCCGCTCATATTCTCCGGCCCGCGCATCGGGAATGAGACTTTTTGCATAATCCAGCTCCTCTGAGAAGCAGACCTCCCGGCAGACGCTTTGCAGCGGACCGTCCAGAATGTCTCCCGTTTCACCGGTGAACTGGACGACGTTATGCGCGGCTCCGGACACATACCAGTGGCGGTCCCCGTTGTAATAGCCGCCGGTTCCGGCATCCAGCGTCAGGGGAACCCCATCTGCCCAGATGGAGAAATGGCCTTCATCATGATGGGCGTGATAGGTCAGCGGTGAAGCCTCGTAAATGGCATAATGCTGCAGGTTCTGCTCTCCGCCGCGGAAGATGACATAGCCGATGCCTGGATAATGTACGGAGCGGAGAGTAGGTTTCTGCTCTGGAAGATCCGGCTGCGGATACAGCAGCGCGACCAGCGGCAGCGGGAAGGCTCCGGTATCCTGGACGGGCGCGCCGCCGTGCTTCCAGGTCCAGATCATTTCCGCTGCCAGCTGCGGATCTTCCTCTGCATAGAATCGGGCTGCGTAGCCGAGCAGGCGGAACCATTGTTCCTGCACATTGGCATCGCCGACAGCCGGAGTAAGCAGAACGGGCGCACCGGAAGGGCCGCCTTGAATAATATCCTCTGCTGTCACGATGCCTATCAGGAAGCGGTACATCGCCTTTACCTTGGGATGCCGGAAATAATCAATTCCCCTCAGGCGCCTCAGCAGGGCAAAGAAAAGGAAATAACGGTGCAGTACGGCGCCGTGATAGCGTACATTTTCCGGCCATGCGCCCTCCGCATCAACCACTTCCGCGAGCTGCCAGTCGATCACGGAGCGGGCTTGCTCCAGGTATGCTCCGCTTTCGGCCTCCTGCGGGAAGAGGAGCGCATAGACCCCGAGCCCGGTTGCCCGGTCGGCATTCCAGTTGCTGCGCTTGCCGCCCTTCTCGTCCGGGAAGGTCGTAAGGTCGAACCGGTAGTAGGCGGTATCCATCATCATCGCCGCGATATAGCGGAAATCGGCGAGCAGTGCCGCCGTTTCCCCGGCAGCGAGCGCTCCGCTGCCTGCAATCTGGTCATAGATGACCGAGGCGGCGGCCAGCCCCCGGCCGATATGCACAGCGCCGTAGGTATCGTCGTCATGCCAGCCGTCCCGGCGGAAAATATCCATGCCAAGCCGCATATCGGCAAGCATGTATTGCAGCTTGCGCTTGGCCAACCCGGCATACTGCTCTTCACCCGAGACCATATAAAGGTTGGCATCCGCACCGGCAGCCTCCAGCAGATACGCCCAGTTGGTCAGCGTGGGCCGGTTGAAAAGCGGGGACAGCCGCTCCAGTCCAAGCGGTTGTCCTGCGGAATCGAGAAAAGTAACCCCGGTGTATATGCCGCCGTTAACAAGAGGGGCTTCCAGACTAAGCTCTGTCTGGATACCGTAATAATCCCCTGCGCATACAGGCAGGAGCTCCTCATAACGTAGAACCGTCCACTCTGCCTCCGCTGTATTGTTGATTCGTACGCTCCGCACATGGTCCTCCGGCACGCCGCCAGCCGGAGTCACCCCGGAAGGCTGCAGGCCGCTTCCGCTGCCGGACAGTTGCTCCAGCACAATGGTACTGCCGCTTCCCGGCATTTGGGTCCAGCCGTTCAGCGCCTCCCCGAAGCTGCCGTTTATCAGTGCCACCGGCAGTCCAAGCTGGGAATGTGTCAGGCGCACGCCGCAGGTACGGGCAACGCCCTGTCCCCGGACATGAACAGCCAGCTTCAGGAAGGCGGTCCCGGCGGGAACTTTGAAGACGAAGGGTTCTACCCGGAATACACCGAGGCCGCTAAGCGGAACGGCCGCCTCGCGGGCGGCAAATTGTCCGGACAGTTGCTGATGTCTTGCGTATTCCTGCGCAATTGCGGGAATCTGTTCAATTCTGCTGCGGATTTCCCCCAGTTGTTCCCGGTCATAGCAGCCGAAGGGGCGGGCTTCGGCTGCGCCGTTATATGCTGAATTCATTGGTAGAATCAAACCTCCCTGTGAAGTTGTAATCCTGTTCTGTTATTTACTTTCTTCTTTAATTATAGCTGTCCCGGGAGCGAATCAGGGATGGATAAAAACAGGAAGCAGAGGGGACAAAGCGACTGAAAACTGCCTGGCAAAGTGACGTCTTGACCTCGGGGCTTATTTTAAATGAAAAAGTGAAATTCTCCCCCTTAGCGCAGTCGGTTTCTCCCTAACTGTGTATGCACAGAGGGACGTATGATTAGGACAGAAGCGCAAGTCCAATGACAGGAGGAACAATCAATGAATGAAACGAAACGTCAAATAAACGCCTGGACCTTTGTAGCGCCCAGCTTGATTCTGACGCTGATTTTTGGGGTGTACCCTATCTTTTGGGCTTTAAAGTACATGTTCTACGATTATCAGGGCTTCGGCACACCGCTTTTCATCGGCCTGGATAATTTCGAGCGGCTGTTCCGTGATAAGGATTTCTGGCAGTCCGTGGTCAACACCTTCATCTATGCAGGCGGCAAACTTGTGATTACCATCCCGCTGTCATTTGTACTGGCGGTAATTCTCAACCGCGCCTTGAAGGGGCGCCAGCTGCTGCGGGCGATTTATTTCATGCCTACCGTGATCAGTGCTTCGGTGATGGCGATTGTGTTCTACGTTATTTTCAACTCTTACAACGGAATGGTGAATCAGCTGCTCATGGGCGCCGGAATTGTATCCGCTCCCATAGACTGGCTGGGCGCCAAGCACGCCTTAATCACGGCGATTATTATCGCAATCTGGGGTGCGGTCGGCAACTATATGCTGCTCTTTATTGCCGGGCTGCAGAATATTCCGGAGGATCTTTATGAAGCCGCTTCCCTGGACGGCGCGGGGCCGCTGCGGAAGATGTGGAGCATTACCGTTCCGATGCTGGGACCTGTGCTGCAAATGATCATCATGCTGGCGATTACCGTCTCTCTGAAAGGCTACGAGAGCATTATGGTGCTGACCGAGGGCGGGCCGTACGGCAAGACGGAAGTTATGTATCTGTACCTCTATAAACTGTTTTTCCCTGTATCGAGCGGAGGATCGAGCATCCAGCAGTTTGGTTACGGGAGCGCGGTCGGGTTCACCACTGCGGTTATCGTCGGTCTGATCACTCTGGTTTACTTTTATGTATCCAAGAAGCTGAATGATATCTATTAAAAGAGAGGAGAATGTACAGTGAGCACATTGCATGCGGAAACGAAAATGACTCCGGCACAAGCTGAGCGTTCGGTTAAGACCAAAGCGCTGCTGTCCAAGGTACTGCTGTGGATTTTCCTGCTTCTGGTGGCGGCTTTTGCGGTGTTCCCGATTGTTCTGGCCTTTTTCGGGTCGCTTAAGTCCAATCTGGAGCTGACTACAGGAACAACCCTGCTGCCGAAGGAATGGAAATTCGATAACTATTCGCAGGCCTGGACTTCAGCGAATTTCGCACGCTTCACCTGGAACAGCGTATTTATCAGCACATTTACTACTATAGGCACTCTATTGATAGGAACAATGGCCGCTTATGCGGTAGCGAGGGTTGATTTCTACGGGAAACGGCTGTATGTGATCATTCAGTCCTGCACTCTGTTTATCTCTATCGGTGCTGTCGTGCTGCGTCCCCAGTTTGATCTTATGGTATCGCTTCATCTGCAAAAATCGCTCTGGGGCGTCATCATCATTCTGATCAGTGCCCATGCGACCGCATTCTTTATGTTGATCGGTTTTGTGCGGGCGATCCCGAAGGAACTTGACGAGGCGGCGTTTATTGACGGCTGCAACTTCTATAGCGTATACTTTCGTGTTATCTTGCCGCTCCTGACGCCCGCGCTGGGGGTGACTGCGCTCTGGACCTTCCGCGGCGCATGGAATGAATATATTCTGCCGCTGGTATTTACTATGACGCAGCCTGCCTTGCAGACACTGACCGTAGGTTTGGCCGGGCTGAAATACGGTATCGGGGATGCGGCGCAGCCCCAGTTAATGCTTGCCGGCGCATGTTTGTCCATGCTGCCGATGATTATTGTCTATATTTTTGCTAACAAATCATTCATGCAGATGACGGCTGGCTCTGTAAAGGGCTGAGGCTAACGCAGCGATTCTCCGGGCGGCCGGTCAACAAAGGATGTGGAACCATGCTGAAGGCCTGGCTTTACCGGACCTCGCTGAAGAAAAGAATATGGCTGTCGTTTACCGCACTGACAGTCTTTTGCATCTCTATTACCGGCCTGTGGGCCTACTCGATTGCTTCGCGGGCTATGGAGCGCAACTCCATCGACCTGAACCGCAATGTGCTGAACCAGTCGGTCAACGTGCTGGACCAGAAGCTGAAGCAGATTATTGTGGCTTCCTCCACGATGATGCTGAGTGAAGCGTACAAGCAGACCATAAGGGACATACAAGCGCATAACACAGACCGGTTTTTCGCCAATTTCTCCTTGCTGCAAGGCCCCTTTACACAGGCAGAACTGACGGAGAACTCCATTGAATCTATACTGATCAGTACGCCGGACGGGGATTTCTATTCCGCCGGCAATCTGCGCAGAACAGCGACTCCATTTATGGAGTCTTTGCTGTATAAGCGGATCAAGGACAATCCGGAATCGAACTGGGTGGAGAGCCACCAGGATGAGTTGTTCGCCGGAAAGCATCAGGTCATTTCCCTGCTGCTGCAGCCGCTTACGGAGAATTATGTGCCGGATGTCTTTTTGACCGTCAATGTAAAGGAGGACATCCTGGAAGATACGGTCAGCGGAGGTGCCAGCCTCGGCAGCGCAAAGTTTCTGCTGATCAATAAGACGGGGGCAAGTGTCTTCGGAGACAAAGAGCGGCCGGAATGGTCACGCTCGGCGGCATTTATGGACAAGCTGCTTGAAGCAAAAAGCGGTAATTTCGAGTATTCCGCCGGCGGCGGGCCGATGCTGGTCAGCTATGCCGAATCACGGTATGCGGACGACTGGCTGCTGGTCAGCTACCAGTCGAAGAAGGAGCTGCTCCAGCCTGTGCGCAGCATTCAGTGGCTGGTGCTGATGATCATGGCTGTCTGTATTGTGATCGCGCTGCTGCTGGCGAGATATTTGTCCGCACTGCTGCTTGGGCCGCTGCTGAAGCTGCAGAAAACGATGTCGCGGGTGGAGCAGGAGGATCTGGGCGCCCGTTTCCAGAGTCCGTTTCAGGATGAGATCGGGGAAGCGGGCCGTAAATTCAACCAGATGCTGGACCGGATCGGTGAGCTGATTCTTGAAGTCAAGGATACGGAAAAAGAAAAGCGGAAAGCGGAGATCAAAGCGCTGCAGGCGCAGATTGAGCCCCATTTTTTATATAACACACTGAATACAATCTTCTGGAAATGCGAAATGGATGAATATGAAGATGTGAAGCAGATGGTGATTTCTCTGTCCGCCCTGTTCCGGCTGGGCCTGAACAACGGGCAGGAAATTACGACTCTGGGCAGGGAGCTGGAGCATGTCCGCCAGTACCTGAACCTCCAGCAGCAATGCTACGAGGGACTGTTCGAGTATACGATAACCGCCGGGCCGGAGCTGCTGGAGCTTCCCGTGCTGAAGATTATCATTCAGCCTCTCGTGGAGAATTCCATTCTGCATGGGCTGAAGGAGCTGCGGAACGGGGGGATGATTCGGATCTCCGTGGCAGTGGAGGCGCACAATCTTGTAATCCGGGTAACCGACAACGGGGCGGGCATGGATGCGGAGAAGCTGAATGCCCGGCTGAAGGAGCCTGTCGGCAGCGGAGGGTATGCCCTATCCAATATTTGCAGCCGGTTGCAGCTGTATTACGGCAAGGAGGCCGGATTATCCTTCTGCAGCCGTCCACTTATCGAAACCGAAGCAGTTCTCTCATTTCCAATGGAAGGTGGAGTTTATCCTGAACCACACTGAACCTATTAAAATATGTATTGTTGACGATATCCCGGCCGTTGTCCGGGGCCTGTCACAGCGAATTCCCTGGGAGGAGCACGGCATTATAGTTGCAGCAACAGCGGCCGACGGAGAAGAAGGGCTAATGCAGATCCGCAAGCACCGGCCTGATATTGTGTTGACCGACATCCGCATGCCGTTCACCGACGGACTTGAGATGATGCGGATCATTCAGGCGGAGCAGCCGGACATCAAGCTGATTTTCCTGACGGGCTACTCCGATTTCACATATGCCCAGGAAGCGGTGAAGCTTGGGGCCTTTGACCTGATCGTCAAGCCTTTTACCAAGCCTCAGGTGCTTGAATCGGTTCTGAAAGCCAAAGAGATGCTGGAGCGGGAACGCTCCCAGGCCGAACAGATGCGGGGGATGGAGCAGAAGCTGCGGGAGAGCATGCCTTATTTGCGCCAGGAGTATATGCGTCTGCTCATCCGCTATGGCAGCAGGCAGCAGCACCTCAGCCAGCAGTGGGATTTCTATGCCATTACAATGAACAGCCGCGACTTTTGTGTGCTGGTGGCGGAAATAGACTTTTTTGCAGAGCGCACGGCCGCCCTGCCAGTATCCGAGGTCGAGCTGATCCGTTTTGCGGTGCAGAATATTCTGGAAGAGACGGTTGCTGCCTATACGCAAGGTCTTGTCTTCCGCGAGCACGTCAATCAATTCGTCATCGTCATGAATCCCCCGGCGGAGCTGGATGCGGAGCAGCTCGCGGAGAAATGCCGGGAAAACGTATGCCGTCATACGTACCAGACGGTGTCGATCGGACTCGGCGGGGAAATCGAGGAGGCAGGCCAGTTGTCCGTGTCCTATGCCCAGGCGTTGTCTGCGCTGGCGAATACTTTTTTGACCGGCGGGAACAGCGTATACCGTTATGTGGAATCGCTGGAGGGGGATGCCGCCCTGCCCAGGTACTCTTACGACAAAGAGAAGGAACTGCTCTACTGCCTGCGTTCGGCCAATCTGGCCAAAGCGGAGGAGCAACTAGGCGACATCTGGAATGAATGGCTGAGCGCTCCCACCCTGCCGGGCCCGGCAATCGTCAAGACAATGTGTCTTGAACTGGCCCATTCGATCCACCGTGTCTTTTCAGACAAGGCTTCGGACTCGGAGGTCAAGACGCTGGAGAAGAAGCTGGCCGACATGAATGGAGCCGCCTCCTTTGAGGAGCTGCGCAGGCAGATCCGGGAGTTTTGCCGCCAGGGCTGTGCGTACGTGCAAATCCGCCAGTCCAGCGATGCGCGTGTGCTGGTGGAGCGGGCCATCGCCCATATCAATGGAAATCTGCACCGCAACCTTTCCGTAGCAGATTGTGCCAGAGAGGTTCATCTCAGCCCGAGCTATTTCTCCAATCTGTTCAAAAAGGAGATGGGGATGACGCTCGCCCAATACATTATCAGCCGCAGAATGGAGAAGGCCAAGGAACTGGTGCTGGAAGGCATGCAGGTTCAGGATATCGCCGTCTCGCTGGGCTATGAGGACCGCCCCTATTTTACTGAACTCTTCAAAAAATATACCGGCATGACCCCTACCGACTTCCGCTCCAAATACGCTTCGGTCACGCAGCGCGGAAACAGTGATTTCGTCTCCCATGAATAGTTGTTTTCTCCTTCACTTAGAATCGGGCGGACATTCTATAATTTTTATATGAAATGAATGCGATTACAAAAAGAAAAGGGAGGCAATTTAGATGAAAAGAAATAAGTGGATGCTGACTGGAGTTTCGCTGCTGCTGGCCGGTTCGCTGGCTGCGTGCTCCTCGTCCAATACAAATACGGAGGCGGAGGGCAACAATACAGCCGCTGAGAAAACAAAGCTGGTCTACTGGACCATCGACCGACATGATTCTGACTTTATAGAGCAGAAAATCAGTGAGTATGAGGGCCTCAATCCCGATGTCGATATTGAAATGAAGGTGATGGCCGAGAACTACGCCCAGTCGGTGGATATTGCCTTCTCCAGTAAACAAGCACCGGATATTCTGCGTGTGGATACGGGGAACGTGCCAACCTGGGTGAAAAAAGGCTACCTGGAGTCCTTCGACAGTTATATTACACCGGAAATGAAAAGCCGGTTCGAGAAGGTACTCATTAATGAGAAGAACACCGTGGACGGCAAAATCTACACCCTGCCGAATATCGGCCAGTTCTGGCGCCTGATCTATAACGTCGATCTGTTCGAGAAGGCCGGTATTACCGAGCCGCCGACCACGCTGGCGGAAATGGTGGAGGATGCCAAGAAGATTACCGAGGCGGGTAAAGCCAGCGGTGCTTATGGCTTTGCCGGAAATTTCAAAAGTGCAAGCGGCTTTGAACGTATCGCTTATCCGATCACGACCCTCAGCAAAACGGCAGGTACAGAGGGCTTCAACTTCCAGACCGGCCAGTTCGACTTCAGTATGTATAAGGAGGCCCTTGAAGCACTGCGGCAGATCACGATGGACGGAAGCATGATGCCGGGCTCGGAATCGCTGGATATTGACCCGCTGCGCGCGCAGTTCGCCCAGGGTAAAATCGGGATGTACTTCAACCATTCTGTCGAGCCTAGCGTCTACAAAACTCAATTCCCGACCGATATCCGCTGGGCCGCAGCGCTTCCTCCGACAGTGGACGGCCAGCAAAACGGTGCCAGTCAGGTTATCTCCGGCAGCTACCTGGCGATGAGCAAGGATTCGGAGCAGAAGGAAGCGGCTTGGAAATTCATCGAGTGGATGTACAGCGATGAGGTGCAGATTGCCTATCAGGAAGGCGGATACGGGGTTTCGGTTATTCCTTCCGTTGCTGCTGCAGCGAAAGCTCCGGATATTCCGGGAATCGAGAACTTCCTGCCAACGAAATTTGATGCCATCTATCCGGCAACTCCGCTGGTAACTACCGAAGGACGCCTGGAAGGAACGAAGAAAGTCGATGTCTTCAACAAATATATTTTTGACGGCGGAGATTTGGACAAGGAGCTTCAGGATCTGAATACCCGCTATAATGCAGCACTGGAAAAAGCCAAGGCAGCGGGTGACACCACGGTTGAAGCGCAGCCGGACTTCAGCGCAGCCAGCCTGCAGGGAAGCCTGTCCAGCAAATAAAACGCATACGCAGCATACAGACCGCAGGCCGAGCCTGCGGTCTGTATGCGTACATAGGGAATATAGTCCCTATGCGCCTGCCGGGGATGTGCGGCCCCCGGGTGTTTTGTAGTATGATATTAAAGAACGAAAGGGGGCCGCATACCTTGGCGACGGATATTAAAGACCGTATCAATCTGAAGGAAATCAACTGCGAGAAGGAGCTTACGCTTGCCGTTATCGGCGGTAAATGGAAGCTGATCATCTTATGGCACTTGGGCCTTGAAGGAACCAAACGTTTCAGTGAGTTGAAGAAGCTTATTCCTCATATTACGCAAAAAATGCTGACCAATCAGCTTCGTGAGCTGGAGGAAGACCAGCTTGTGCTGAGAAAGGTGTATGCTGAGGTCCCGCCGAGAGTAGAATACTCTTTGACGGAATACGGGCAGAGCCTGCTGCCTGTACTGCGTATGATGTACGATTGGGGCAAAAACTACGGGAATAATGTCATCTGGAAGGATATACCTGAGGGAGATAGATAACGTTCGTTAGCAATAGATTACAGACTGCCGGTCCAAGCTGCAAGCGTGGAGCCAGTAGCACTAAGTATATAATGGAGGGAAATCAAAGATGTCTACAGATTATAGTCCACTGCTGGAATCCTACCGGTTCGAAAACGGGATTTCATTAAAAAATCGTGTCGTTATGGCACCGATGACCAACTTTTCTTCCAATGAGGACGGTACGGTATCCGGTCCCGAATTGCAATATTATGCCCGCCGCTCCAAAGGTGCGGGACTGGTGATTACGGCCTGTGTATATGTGACGCGGGGCGGTAAAGGTTTTGCCGGCGAATTCGGTGCAGACCGTGGTGAACTGATTCCAAGCCTGCGCGAGTTGGCTGAAGCAATCAAGGGTGCAGGCGCGAAGGCAGTTCTGCAGATTTTCCACGGCGGCCGCCAGTGTCCTCCTGAGCTGCTTCCGGATGGCCAGACGGTCAGCGCGAGCAATGTTCCGGCTGAGCTGCCGCGCGGAGGTCACGGTCCTGTTCCTCGTGCGCTGAGCGAAGAAGAAATTACCGGCATTATTGCCGACTTCGGCGCGGCTACACGCCGGGCCATCGAGGCCGGCTTCGACGGCGTGGAGATTCATGGGGCGAACGGCTATTTGCTGCAGCAATTCTTCTCCCCGCATTCCAACACACGCGAAGACCGCTGGGGCGGCAGCCTGGAGAACCGGCTGACTTTCCCGCTCGCCGTGCTGCGTGAGGTCAAACATGCGGTGAAGGAGCATACTTCGTCGCCGTTTCTGGTCGGCTACCGCTTCTCACCCGAGGAGCCGGAAACGCCGGGGATTACGATGGCCGAGACCTTTGCGCTGATTGATGCGCTGAAGGAGGAGGGGCTGGACTATCTGCATGTTTCGCAGCAGGATCTGTGGTCCAAGCCTCACCGCGGCACGGACGACAGCCGTCCACGGATTGAGCAGATTGTGGACCGTGCAGGAGATGGTGTTCCGGTTATTGGTGTCGGCTCCCTGTATAAGGCCGATGATGCGCTGAAGAGCCTGGAGACCGGAATCAGCCTGGTAGCTCTGGGCCGCCCGCTGCTGATTGATCCGGACTGGGTACAGAAGGTTGCCGAAGGGCGAGCTGCTGACATTAAGACAGAGCTTGATCCTTCAGCTCAGGCGGAGCTTGTAATACCGGACCCGCTATGGGGCGCATTAATCCATACGCCGGGCTGGATGCCGATCAAAGCCTAAATCTGATCCAGCGGAGCGTTGGCGCGGTGAAACTGCCGCCTGCAGATTAATTGGGGCAGCAGCCAGCAGCCGCTCCGTTTGGTTCGACTCAGACGGAGCCGTTACAGCTAAGTTTGAGGTGTTGCCACGGCCGCGGACCGGGGAGACCTTGTTTTCTCTATAGAGTGCATTTTACGGAACTAACGGACCGTAGCGCACTTATTACCGTTTCGGCAGCCGGATTTCAGGCCAATATCCGTGCATAAGTGCATTGGAGTCCAATAGCTTGCCGGAATGATGCTCCAGTTGAAAATAAGAGCTGCTGGGTCCGTTGCGAGCCCGGGGTCTATTCTGGCAGCGGAGGAACGATTTCCAGAAAATCCGCGTCCCATACTGATTGCTGTCTGGCTGCCGCCGGAAGCTCTCACCAAGCAAAAACCCTCTGACTCCCGCATTGCGGCTGGTCAGNGCCCGGGGTCTATTCTGGCAGCGGAGGAACGATTTCCAGAAAATCCGCGTCCCATACTGATTGCTGTCTGGCTGCCGCCGGAAGCTCTCACCAAGCAAAAACCCTCTGACTCCCGCATTGCGGCTGGTCAGAGGGTTTTATTTTTGCACAGTTTGCGCAGGTAATAAAAGCGGATAAGCCGCAGGAGCTTCACTACCTGCGCAAAGAGGCCTGCCCGGTCAGAGCAATTGCTCTTGACCGGGCAGGCCGAATTGTTGCAGCGGGTTGTGCAGCCGCAAGGGGAAACCTTCGGCTATGCCTTTTGCTCAAACAGCTTGGCAATCTCAACGATAACCTGGACGGATTTCAGCATAACATCTACAGAAGCGTACTCGAATTTGCCGTGGAAATTTTCGCCCCCGGTAAAAATGTTCGGAGTCGGGAGTCCCATGTAGGAGAGCTGTGAACCGTCTGTCCCGCCGCGGATCGGGCGAATGACCGGTGTTATGCCGAGGTTCTCCATCGCTTCGTGGGCAATATCGACGATATGGCGGACCGGCTCGATTTTTTCACGCATATTATAATATTGGTCATTCAATTCCAGCACAATGTTCTCATCGCCATAAGTGGATTTGAATTCATCTACAATTGCAGAAATATTCGCTTTGCGGTTCTCGAACTGGGTGCGGTCAAAGTCGCGGATAATGTAATGCAGCTTGCTGTGCTCCGCCGATCCCTGCATGGAGATCAAATGGTAGAAGCCTTCATAGCCGTCCGTAAATTCAGGAGCCTCGCCGGATGGCAGCCGGAGGTGGAAGGCCATGGCGATTTTGGATGAATGGATCATTTTTCCTTTGGCGGTGCCGGGATGCACGTTGACGCCTTTGAAGCTGATTTTGGCGGCAGCAGCATTAAAGCTCTCATATTCCAGTTCTCCCAGAGGCCCTCCATCAACGGTGTAGGCGTAGGAAGCGCCGAAGGCGGCGACATCGAATTTATGCGGTCCGCGTCCGATTTCCTCATCGGGGGTGAAGGCGACTCTAATCTTGCCATGCTTAATTTCCGGATGCTCCAGAAGATACGCCATCGCGGTCATAATCTCGGCGATTCCGGCCTTGTTGTCTGCTCCCAGCAGCGTAGTCCCATCTGTCGTAATCAGGGTATGTCCCTTATACCCGGGCAGCTCAGGGAAACTCTCCGTGGAGAGGACCACATTCAGCGCCTTGTTCAGCACAATGTCGTTCCCGTCATAATTCTCGACAATTTGCGGTTTCACACCGGCGCCGGTGAAATCTGTCGCGGTATCCAAATGCGCCAGGAAGCCAATCGTCGGAACTTCCTTGTCGCTGTTGGCGGGAAGGGTAGCCATGACATAACCATGCTCGTCCACCGTAACTTCCGCAAGTCCTAGTTCGCCGAGCTCATCAACGAGCTTACGGGCCAGCACCATCTGCCCCGGAGTGGAAGGACAGGTATCACTGTCTTCATCCGATTGGGTATCCATCTCGGCATAAGACACAAAACGTTTGATCAGCTCATCTTTCAAAATGGTTCAGCTCCTCTTTTTCTTCCGGTCGTATGTCTATATTATCACTTTCTATAGCAGGTCTCATCCTTAGCGTTGTGGCGTGCATATGTTATTCCGCTTCGCGGGACAGCGGCTCCTGCCGGAGCAATGACGCCGAGAGCAGGTAACGGTCAGGCGCAGAGCCGACGTAGGAGAAAGGATAGCAGGTGATCAAGGTAAGCACCGGTGTATCACTCTGCTTAATCGCCCCCCGTTCATCGCCGTCTACAATGAGACTGCCGGTAACTTCATAAATGAATTTTCCTTCGGCGGTCTCCAGCTCGATCAGATCATGGACTTCCAGATTGCCAAGGCCGCGAAACACTGTATCGCGATGGCCGGCCAGCACGCTGTTGCCGATGGCGCCAATCGCTGCGCTCCCTTCATAATGCCCTGCGCCTTTTTTCAATTGGGGGCGCTCCGTTCCTTCCAGAATCGCCACCCGTTTATCCAGCCTTGGAAAATAAATCTCTCCAATAACTTCGCCCCCGGTATAATCGGTTCTGGAAATGCTTTTCTCTCCAGAGAGATTGACCATCCCTGCGGGCAGCGGAGTTTCTTCTTCCGGCACCTGGAGACTGACGGCTTCCTCCCTCTTTTTGTCCCAATCGTGTAGGGCATGGCGGGCTTCAGCGGGTGCTTTTAAGATTTGCACTACAGAATAGATCAGTACACACAAAGAGAGTATGAAGATCAGCTTCACGGCAATGGATAGCCCGGAACGCTTCTTCATACTCTCACCTCCAACCTTTGGCTAATTCAGCTTATTTTTTCGAATTCAGTCTGCGAAGGACGATAATACTGAGTATGGCAACAGCCAAACTGATCAGAATCAGGTTATACCAAGGTTCTGCTGTATCCGGCAATTTGTCGCCCTCTTCCGGTCCGGAGAGCGGAATCTCATCATCATCTATAATGAAGTCGTCACTTGGTGCCGGAGACGGTGTCGGCGTGGCCGAACCTTCCGGTGTTCCATTGTTTGTGCCGCCCATTGGCACAGGTTCATCCGTTACAGTCACTACAGCGGTTCCCGGTGAAGCTGTCACGGCTGGTGATCCGGTTGGAGCCGCCGATGTTCCCGGTGTGGCAGTAATGCCAGGGGATGCTGTCGGCCCACTGCTAGGTGTGCTTGTTGGATTACCCGACGGCTCCGTTGAAGCGGAGGCGGCCGGTGTCGCGCCAGGATCAGTGGTTGGACCCGGTGTTGCGGTAGCACTTGCTGTCGGACTAGGTTCACTGGTTGGACCTGGTGTCGCGGTAGCGACCGGTGTTGCGCTAGGTTCAGCTGTTGGTTCTGGTGAGGCTGAAGCGGAGAAGATGAAGTCGACGCTTGTTGTCTTCCCCTGATATTCATTTCCTGCTTCCAGCGGAAAGGACACATCCATCTGGAGCACTTCCTGTGAGCCTCCGGTAAGTGTACCTATGGCTACCCTGCCTTCTGCCTCGCTCATCACTCCTGAATAGAGGATTACTCCCTCTTTTTGCAGGGTCATTTGCAGTATATTGTACAATTCCTCGTCTCCGGAGGTGAATTTGAAATCAACAAAATAATTAAACCGTTCATGACCCTCATTGATCACCGTATAATCTGAGGTCGTTGCGTCGCCCGGCTGCATATTGCTCATAATCTCGGTGCTCGTCGTATGGGAATTGACCCGGAGCTTAATCGTCTCTTCTGCGCTTACACCCCCGGCATGCCAGATGACACCTGCCAGAATGATCAGAATGTAGGCGCCTATAAAGCCGGCCTGAACTCTCTTCTTCACTTTCCACGCTCCTTTCTACCGGAAAGTAATCCTGCCCTCAGCGTACTCTCGACAAATCCTTACTTTAACCCTGATGTTTCTTCAATTTTTGTCATAAAGAGTAGTTTTATGGAGAACTACTACATAATAAGGCGATAGTGTCCTGATAACAGTGGTCAGAGTTTTATAGCCATATGTATGTTCGTTATAACGAATATCTACAGTATAATCAAAATTGTAAATAAAGAAAAACGGAATAAAACATATTCATTGGTTGAAATCAATCAATTTGAAGATGTAATAACCGGTTATCGTTTAATTACTTCGATTTACTCATTATTTATCCATATCATTGTTAATGATAGCGTTTTATAAAGAACGATTCGGGATGAGTATACAAAAAAACAAGGCGGTTACAAGGAAGGGAAGCCGATGCTTTCCAACCTAATAATCGCCTTGCTTAATTATGTGCCGGATGGCGGGATCTAGTTCTCCTTAAAAAGCTGGGCTATGAGCTCATAGGAATGTAACTGGGCCGAATGGTCGAAAATTTGCGATGCGATGATGAACTCATCAGCATCGGTCTCTTCAACAATCTGCAGAAGCCGTTCTTGCAGAGCGGAGGGATCACCCGCTATAGAGTAATTCTGCTTGTTCTGCAGAATGGCTTTTTCCTGCATGGACCAGAGTCCGTCCATGCTGTCTACCGGAGGCTGGAGCATGCCGGTGCGTCCACGGATAATGTTCAGAAATTGCTGCTGCTGAGAGGTGGCAAGTCTTCGGGCTTCCACTAGGGTGTCAGCGGCGGTAGCTCCAAGCCCGACCATGACATGAGGCTTGGACAGGGCAGCCGATGGCTTGAAGCTGCTGCGGTACAGTTGCAGGGCAGGCAGCAGATAATCCGGTGCAAAGTGGCTGGCAAAAGCGAACGGCAAGCCTAGCTGCCCCGCCAGTTGGGCGCTGAAGCCGCTCGAACCCAGCAGCCAGATCGGAATGTTCAGGCCTTCGCCGGGAACAGCGCGCACTCCGAGCGGCCGCGAGCCTGCGCCGTTTGGATCAAAGTAAGCCCGGAGCTCGCTCAGCTGCTCGGGGAATTCGCTGCCGTCGCTGCCCAGGCCGCGCCGCAGCGCTCTGGAGGCTGCCTGGTCAGAGCCCGGAGCTCTTCCCAGCCCCAGATCTATGCGTCCAGGATACAGGGACTCCAGTGTGCCGAATTGCTCCGCAATCATGAGCGGCGCATGGTTGGAGAGCATGATGCCTCCGGAGCCTACGCGGATACTGCGTGTACCAGCGGCCACATGACTGATGACAAGCGAAGTGGCGGAGCTGGCGATGCCAGTCATATTATGATGTTCCGCCAGCCAGTAGCGCTTATAGCCCCACTCTTCGGCATGACGGGCCAAATCCAGTGTGTTATGAAATGAATCCGCTGCTGTACTGCCCTCTTTAATCGGAGCGAGATCCAGCACGGAGATGGGAATGTCCCGCAGTTGCTTCACTTTAATCCCTCCAGTTATGATGCTTTAAGCATCTTATAGCAGTATTTACAGCTATGAAATGAACTACCCGATAATTATAACATGAAATAATATTATTTACACACTTTAAGTAAGTGTTGACGCAAGCAAACCGCAGCGATAATGGATGTTCTGGGCTCTGATGGAACTGCAAAAACGGCTGTAGCCTATGGGCACAGCCGTTTCTGCAGTGTTGCATTGATTCGGATTTATCTTAATGAGCCTGCGCCGCTGCAGCCGCCAATTTATCAATGTCTGCAGCAGGGGCTTCCATGAATGAAGAGACAATGGTCCGCTGATCCTCAAGCGTTGGTACGCCGGTGAACCCCACTTCATAGATTATGCCTTGATCCTGCCAGAAATAACTGAGGAAATCCGGCTCGGTAGGCTTGCTTAGCTCTCCGTCGATTTTGTAAGGTTCCGTAACCAGCACCTCTTGTCCATTTACATGAGCGATGGTAAGGGGAACGGCAAACTTTTCTCCGTCAATCCGGTAAAGAATGATCTGTCCTTTCGATTTGAAGGTTTCATATAAGCCTTGATTCTGCATTTGCAAAAAGCTGAACGACCTGAAGCCTCTCGTTTTTTCAGCACCCAGATTGAAGTATCCAGTTTGAAAAACTATTCCGGATCTTCCCTGTTCGTCTGGAGGATCACTGAATACGCTGCTTGTGGTAAGCATGGCCGTATGCATGTGAAAGCCGGACACTTCCATAGGGAACTTAGGCATAAAACCGATAATATCAGCCACCATCCGTAAATCCTTCACATCGATGACATCTACATTAAAAAACTTTTCATTCACGAAGCTGCGTTTCATTTGTTCATCCGGATATTTGATGGAGGCCATGAGTGAAGCGATTTCTTGCTGTGATAGGGTACCACTGCCTATATATAGTTTATATACAATCCCATCCCGCTCCCAAATATAGAATAATTTCTGTACATACTGATTGACATGCACATTGACATGGATTGCGTTTATACCGCCAATGGTAGTGGGTTTCCGGTCAACCGGAAGAGGGGGCCCGCCGTCGCCACTCGAGGATTCTTCAAGTTCAACAGCCGTATAAATCTGCTCAACGCTGCTGTCCTTGTAAGCCTCCAACGAAAATTGCCCGGTGTGGGTATCCCCGTCGTACCGTTCATAATAGAGAGTAACTTGATCAATCTCGTTATCCTCTGACGACGCAGTAGCAGCTGCAGCTTCGGGCAGAGTGACTGCAAGGTAAGCCCTCTCCAGAATGAAATCCGGGGGCAGCACAGACGGGGCCTGGAAGGCAAAACCCGCTTCCTCCGCGGCTCTGTCCAGGCGATTATAATTTCTATTCTTGTACAGATTGATTAAATCATCGTTAACAGCTGTGTTGTCAGTTTTTGAATCGCCTGAGGCATTCGTTAGTGTCACCAAGCTCAGCAGAATCAGGAGCAGCACGGCTGCCGCTGATATCCGGTACGAGCCTTTTTTAAATGAGTGAATCATAGAGACCCTCCTTGTAATCTGCTGACGGTGCTGCGATCCGAAGAAATAAAGCACTTCGCGGTCGGTCCGTCCTTTAGAAAACTGCTTGAGAAATTCAACGAGCGTTAATCCGTACGCCGCAGCTTCTTCTTCTCCCAGCACATCCAATACGTATGCGTCACAGGCCAGCTCCCGGTCGGTTTTCATTTTGTGCAGTCCGAGCCAAGATAAAGGATTGGGCCAATGAATAGCCGCGGCCGCACTGCCCAGCAGATTCCACAGGGTATCCCGGCGTTTATAGTGAGCAAGCTCATGGGCCAGAATGTGCAGCAGCTGCGGTGAGGTTAACTCCTGAAGCGCCAGTTCTGGGACGTATATCCAAGGACGGAACACGCCGCTCAGGAAAGGGCTTTTGGCCCGGGAGCCGGTGTAGAGCGGGATCTTCCTTTTCACTCCGAATCGGTTCAGGGCATCCTCTAGCACCGTAATTGTCCGGGGATCAGTAACCCGTCTCAGCCGCTTCCGCCCGCGGAGCTGCCTGCTCATGATGCCAAGTCCGTTCAGGAAAAGAAAGACTGCGCCGCCGAACCAGATTATAGCAGCGGCCTTCAGCCAGGGAGAGTAGATACCAGCAGCACTGGAATGTCGGCCACCCGGCGCCTGCCCGTCCGCTTGTTGTAGGTGTCCCGCATTAATGCTGTCTCCGGTTCCGGGAGTGCCTGATTGCGGATCAGAATCAGAGTCCAGCCCCTGATTGCTTGGAGCAGCAGCTTGCAGATTCGGCAATGGGGCTGTATCAGCGGCCTGTCCCGTGAGCGCGCTCTTTATTCCTTCTCCATACTGAAGCACATGGAACATGCTGAGCGGACTGTCCGGGATCACCGGAAGCAGCATTCGGATAATGACCAGCAGCCACAGCAGGTAACGGACCCTGGCGCTGATGACCTTTTGCAGGATGGCATGAATTGCGATTACAACCAGAATCACCAGGCTCGCGGCTAGTGTATCATCCAGGAAATCGGCAAACAGGCTGTAGATCACATTCATTCCTGTGTACCTGGATCTTTGTGTGCTCCTTGTGCTTTCTTCTCCTGGAGCAACCGTTCCAACTGCTCAATTTCCTGGGCGGATAACGTAACCTCTTCCAAGAAGTTGGTGACCATCAGGTTGGCGGCTCCCCCGAAGACCCGCTTCAGAAAAGACTGGCTTTCTGCTTGTACACATTCCCGCTCGGAGAGCAGCGGATAATAAAGATAACTTCGCCCGGATTTCTCGAAGCCAATGGCTTTCTTCTTAAGCAGCCGTGTGATAAAGGTGCGTACCGTCTGATCGCTCCATTCAATAGACCCCGGCAGGTGCTGGACAATTTGTTCAGCTGTAATCGGATGGTTGCCCCAGATGACTTTCATGATCTCCCATTCAGCCTCTGAAATTTTGGGGATGCTCTTCATATAATCGACTCCTCGCAGTTTCATGAACATTCAATCTACAAGTGTAGTTTTAATCTCCTGGTTGATATTACACTTGTAGATCTAAATTGTCAAACGCAGAAAACCCCCGTTCTGCTTGCTTACAGCAGAGCGGGGGTTAGCGTTTGGCAGGTGCCGTAAATTACATTGCATCCTGATCGGGGAAGATTTTCCCCGGGGTAGTTGCAATTTGTACAACTAAAAATTCATGCTTTGGATTTACGCATACTCAAGTTGTAGCGCCTTCCTCCAGCTCAACCGGCAATATGTATTCTGCGTGGACGGCACCGCCGTGGACCTGCTGAATGATCAAATCAACGGCAAGTTTGCCCATATCTTCAATGGGCTGGCGGATGGTGCTGAGCGGCAGAGCCAGCAGGCTGCGCAGGGCAATGCCGTCATATCCTACAATCCGCACATCCTCAGGCACACGCAATCCCCGCTCACGGCAAGCCTTAAGCGCATAAGCTGCAATCAAATCGCTGCCTGCAAAGATGCCGTCCACATCTGGCTGTTCGTTGAACAGCTGCGCAAGCAGCCGCTCATAAGCTCCGACATCAAAGCTGTTGTTATCCGTATGCAGCAAGGTGTGCGGGAGGTTATGCTGCCGGGCGGTATCCGCAAAGGCCTCGGATCTTAGCACAGACAGGATGTTCAGCTCGGGATGCCCACCGATATGGGCGAGCCTGCGGCAGCCTTTATTAATTAATAAGGCAGTAGCCAGCACCCCGCCCCGATAGTTATCGGAGCAGACATAAGGGATTTCCGGCGATATTCTGCGGTCAAAGGTAACGAGCGGCAGATTCATTTGCCGGTAGGCCTCAACTTCCAGGGTGTGACTGCCCATAATAATGCCGTCGACCCGGCTTGCACGAAGCATATCGATATATTCGAGTTCTTTATGTTTGTCCTGTTGCGAGTTGCAGAGCAGCAGCTTATAGCCGTTCCGGTAGGCATGCTCCTCGATATGACTGGTCAATTCCCCGAAGAAAGGATGAGAGACATGGGGGATGATCAGCCCGATAATATTTGATTTGGAGCGGCTGAGCGAGCGGGCGAGTTCGTTTGGCCGGTAATTGAGGTCATCCATCGCGCTGTAGACCTTTTTCTTCAGATCCTCGCTTAAGTACCCCCTGTTGTTCAGCACCCGGGAGACGGTTGTCACCGAAACGCCTGCCCTCAGCGCAACGTCTTTAATTGTAGGCATGTGGAACCTCCTGTCTTGGCGGGTCTTTGCACACTCATTCTAACTTGGATGCAAGGGACTGTCCATGAAGGGATGAACCTTCTATTTATGTTTCAAAAATTAGACTTTCCCCATATAATAAGAAGAAAAACGTCATAAATTGTAATTAATTTTATTTACTATATAGATTGAACTTGAGAATGTACATTTAGGGAAAAGTGGCGGAGGGGAATTTTGGAACTGGAGGAGCGATAGCGTCCGCCTTTAGGTTTGGATTTCTACCGCGATTCGCGGTTAAATTCAGGAAATCCAAACCTAACAGCGGCCGGAAGTCCAAACATTCTCTGTAGTCACGGCCAATCCCAAAATAGAAGAATTATAAGTTCAGTCTATATATTTACTCTATTAAGCTTATAAGTAAATAGCAAAGCCCAATCATAATGGATCCATACGCTTTTAATAGAAATTATCGAATTTCCCCGTTTCTGATTTTGGGATGTTTGGGATAGATGAATGGGAGTGTGCTAATGGGCAAGGGGAAAATTCAGCGCAGGTTACGGTATGGCTTGTTTTTGCTTTTATTTATTATGCTCAGCACGGCACTGTATCAGCCGGTGTCCGCCAGCAGCGAAGAACGGCGCCCTCAGAATGTGCTTGTCCTGCATTCCTATCAAAAGGGCTTTGCCTGGACGGATGACCAGGGTGCAGGCATTGAAGAGCAGCTTAAAGGAGCAGCTGATCCGCCGGTTATCTACACGGAGTATATGGACTGGAAACGATTCCCCAGCAATGACAACCTCGAGCACGTCTACCAGATGATCAAGTTCAAATATCAAGCTATTTATATCGATGCGATTATCGTTACGGATGATGCTGCCTTGAACTTCGCTATTCAGTACCGCAAGGAAATCCTGAACGATGCACCCATCGTATTCAGCGGGATTAATCAGCTGGGTGTGGACAGCATAGCGGACAAGCGCAATATCACCGGAGTCATCGAAGAGATCGATCCTACAGAAACGATACGAATGGCGCTGAAGCTCAATCCATCGATCCGTAAGGTGTACATCGTATTCGACAATTCCGAAAGCGGGCTCTCCACGGGTAAAATGGTCAGTGACCAGATTCTGTCTCTGGAGCGGGGACTCCAGGTCATCCCGATGAACAGCCTCTCCAATGAACAAATCATAGATCAAGTATCCACCCTTTCATCAGACAGCATGGTTCTTATGACTACATACTACAGTGATACAACGGGAAGAATTACTGAATTTGACCGGTTCTCAAGCGAGCTTAGCGAGAGCAGCAGTGTGCCGGTATATCATATTTATGATTTTAGCCTGAATCACGGGGCCTTCGGCGGAAATCTGATTAGCGGCAAAATCCAGGGACAAACTGCAGCCAGCCTGGCTCTGCGGATTCTGGAAGAAGAAAATGCGGGAGTAATCCCTATTGTCTCGGACAGCTCCGTGCGAAAGGTTTTTGACTATAAGGAATTGCAGCGTTTCAACGTTTCCCTGAAGCAGCTGCCGGAAGGCAGCGAAGTCATCAACAAGCCCTTTTCCTTCTATCAATCCTATAAAAAGCTTGTACTGAGCATTGTCGCGGCATTCGCCGTTCTGCTGGCCTTTATTCTCATCCTCCTATTCTACGTGCAATTGGTCAAGCGAATGCGAAGCAACCTGGAAAAAAGCAATGAACGCTTCAGTTTGGCTGCCTATGGTGCGGATGCGGTAATCTGGGATGTGGACATGACCACGATGATCTACTACTTCTCGGACAGCTGGTATGAGCTGCTCGGCTATGAGCGGGATGAAGTGGACGAGAGCCATGGAGGTTGGAGAACTCTTATCCATCCAGAGGATGCAGAACATGAGAACCGCCTGCGCACTGAGCATCTGCAGGGCAAAAGTTCCTACTATTACTGCGAATACCGGATGCGGAGCAAATCAGGCGAATATAAATGGTTTCAGGCCCGGGGCAAGGTGCTGCGCAATGCGGACGGCGGTTTTGTCCGTTTTTCCGGCTCTATGGTTGATGTTACGGACCGCAAAGGCTATGAGAGCAAGCTCCAAATGAGCTATCAGGAACTGGAGTCGACCTACGAGGAGCTTACGGCACTGCAGGATGAGCTGCTGGAGCAATATAACAAAGTGGTCGAGAATCAGGCACTGCTGCAGACCAGCGAAGAGAAATACCGGCTGCTGGCCTATAACGATGTCTTAAGCGGTCTGCCGAACCGGCTGTCCCTTTCCGAGGAGCTGCAGAAGTTTATCAAGGAACACGCTGGAGGGCATGCAGCCTTGTTCTTTCTGGATATTGATAATTTCAAATATATTAATGATACGATGGGCCACACCTTTGGCGACGAGCTGCTGGTCAAGGTCGGTGAACGGCTGCTAGGCTTGTCGGACGGTCGCAGCAAGCACTTCCGTTTCGGGGGTGACGAGTTTGTGATTCTGTTCGAGAATATCAAGGGATCGGATGAGGTGATCTCCTATGCACAAGCGCTTGTGCAGGGTTTCAAGGAGCCCTTCCAGCTGAATGCCAGCGTCGTTCACATCTCGACCAGTATTGGTATTGCCCAGTATCCGGAGAATGGGATCAATGCTGAAGAGCTTTTGAAGAATGCCGATATTGCCATGTATAAAGCGAAGGAAGCCGGTAAAGGGACATATGTATTATACGGACAGGCGATGCAGCGGCATTTTGACGAACGGATGATCATTGAGAAGCATTTAAGAAATGCTATCTCCAATAATGAGCTTTCGCTGCATTATCAGCCGCTGGTGGACACCGCCTCAGGCGGAATCTGGGGCTTCGAGGCTCTGATCCGCTGGAACAGTCCGGTGCTTGGTTTTGTATCGCCGCTTTCGTTCATCAAAATCGCTGAAGACTGCCGGTTGATTGTCCCGATCGGTGAATGGGTGCTGCGGGCGGCCTGCCGGTTCATTAAAGAGCTGCATACAGAAGGTTATGAGGGCTACCATATCTCGGTGAATATTTCGGTGATCCAGCTGATGCTGGATGATTTCACCGATATGGTGCTGGGGATTCTGAAGGAGACCGGATTGCCGCCGGAATATTTGGAGCTGGAGATTACCGAGTCGATCTTCATGGAATCCTTCGAGGCGATCAGTTCCAAGCTGGAATCGCTGAAAGAACGGGGAATCGGCATTGCCCTGGATGACTTCGGAACAGGGTATTCCTCGCTTAGCTATTTGAAGCAGCTGCCGATCACTACGCTGAAGATTGATAAGTCGTTTATTGACAGCATTGATACACCGAACAATATGTCACTGGCCCGATCCATCGTAACCATCGGTCATGATATGGGACTGAAGGTGACCGCAGAAGGGGTGGAAACCCGGGAGCAGCTGGCCTTTCTGGAGCGTACAAGCTGTGACAAGATCCAGGGCTACTTCATCAGCAGACCCATACCGGAAAAAGAGGTAGCCAGTTGGGTGGAGGGCAGAAGAGCGGGGTAATGGAGCGAAGGATACCGGGCCCCGAACAGGGCGGTATCCTTTTATGCTGTCTTTTGCTAATCGCTGCACTCTATTTCAGCAATCTCCGCGCCAGCTTGACCTTATTGCCATATGGCGGATAGACAACCCCGAGGTCAAGCTTTGTCCCTCTTTTTACAATGCTCTTGCTGTGGGAAAAAAGATCAAAGCTATGCTTGCCGTGATATCCGCCGATGCCGGAGCCTCCCACTCCTCCAAATGGCAGATGTGTGCTGGCTACATGGGTAATCGTATCATTGATGCAGCCTCCGCCGAATGAAACTCTGGCCAGCACCTCCTGTTCAGCCTGTTTGTCTTCGGTGAACAGATAGAGAGCGAGCGGCTTGGGACGCTCATTGATGCTGCGGATGGCTTCGTCCAGCCGGGTATATTCCATAATGGGAAGTACAGGCCCAAAAATCTCGTCCTCCATAGCCGCATCCTTCCAATCCGCAGGATAGAGCAGTGTAGGTTCTATGTACAGATCCTCCGGCACGACGGTGCCGCCCATAATGACCTTTGATTGGTCCCGCTGAATCATTCCGGCAATTCTGCGCAGCTGGCGGTCATTCACAATCCGCCCGTAATCCGGGTTCTGCTGCGCATCCTGGCCGTAGAACTCCTGAATATAACGTTTCATTAAGGAGATCAGCTGGGATGCCACATCGCTGTGGACGAGCAGATAATCCGGGGCAATACAGGTCTGGCCCACATTGATGAGCTTACCCCAGACAATCCGTTTGGCTGCTATCTCCAGATTGGCGCTCTTATCGACAATGACCGGACTTTTACCGCCCAGCTCCAGTGTTACCGGCACCAGATTTTTGGCCGCGGCTTCCATGACTATTTTGCCGACAGGGACACTTCCGGTGAAGAAAATATAATCGAATTTGGCATGGATCAGCAGATTGGTGGCTTCTTTCTCGCCCTGAATTACACGGATATAGGACGGTTCGAAGGTTTCCCTGATCATTTCCTCAATCACGGCGGTAATGGCCGGAGTGCTCTCGGAGGGCTTCAGTACGGCGCAGTTGCCGGCAGCAATGGCCCCGATGAGCGGCTCGATCAGCAGCTGAAACGGATAATTGAAGGGGCCGATAATGAGCACGGTTCCGTAGGGCTCGCTGAGGATCCGGCTTTTGGCCGGAAATATATGCAGCGGGGATTTGACCTTGACCGGCTTCATCCAACGCTTCAGATGCTTCATCATATATCCAATACTGTCCAGCGTGAAGCCGATTTCCGTCGCATAGGCTTCAAATTCGCTCTTGCGCAGATCCTGATGCAGGGCCGCGATAATTTTCGCCTCATTGCGGCGGATGGCATCTTTCAGCTTCTGCAGCTGGCGAAGCCGGAAGGAGAGCTCCTTCGTAGCCCCGCTGTGAAACAACTCACTGTGCCCGGCCAGCATCTGTTCAACGCTTTGGGCTGTTAACTCCGACATAAGTAAACCCTCCAATATATGATGTGTAGATATAGATGTGTTCGTGTATCCCCGAGAATAGCTTCCGGCAGGAATTACTTGTCCTGGCCGGGAGCCGAAGGGACGGTGCGGATGTAGTCGTTCATAGCCATCATATTCAGCAGCGTAATGCTGCTGCCTTTGAAATGAATCCAGCCGATATCACGCAGATAGCCCATTTCACGGGATAGTGACGGGCGGGCCGTATTTAAATGCTCCGCCCATTCTTTTCTGCTGAAGGGCAGCCGGATGACCTCGGAGGCTTGCTGAGCGGCTTGCTCCAGCAAAAAGCTGATCACCCGCCGCCGCAGAGGGCCGGCTGACAATATTTCGATCTTCCGGTTGACAAGCACCAGGCGCTCCGACAGATTCTCAATGAAACGTGTGAGCATGTCCGTGTCTGTGGTGAACAACCGCAGCAGCTCCTGCTTGCCGATAAACATGACGGAGCAGGGGCCTGTGGCTGTAACAGTAGCCGGAACTATATTTTCTCTGCGGAACAACACCGCTTCGCCAATGGTCTGTCCCTGATTTAGATGGGCAATGGTTACACTGCTGCCGGTAGGATGGGTTTTCTGAACCTCAATCCGTCCTTCCAGCACAATGCCGAGTTTGTCCGCAGTATCACCTTCCGCCAAGATCAGTGAATTCTTATGAAAGCTGCTTACGGTATAGGTTATTTTTTGCAGCACCGCTTCGATTTCCTTCACGGTTTTCCCGCGGAACAGCAGGCAGGATTGCAGTACAGCGGGCTCCGGTTTCATAGCATTTCCTCCAAATTTATAGCATCTGGTAACATCCGTTACCGATTGTATGGCGAAAGTCTACTACAATTAGCCTTAACTGTAAAGGCGGGGCGAACGGAGTCCTATATTGGTAGCCTATACCTATTAAAGGAGTGAACATGCAATGAGCAATATGTTTTGTTTTCAATGTCAGGAAGCGGCTAAAGGATCGGGCTGTACGATTCAGGGAGTCTGCGGGAAAACTAGCGATGTGGCAAATCTTCAGGATCTGCTGATCTACACGCTGAAGGGTATTTCCATCTTTGCACTCCGGGGCCGGGAGCTTGGAATGACCGACTCTACCACGGAGAAATTTATTATAGAGGGTATGTTCGCTACAATAACCAATGCTAATTTCATGCCTGAAGCTTTCATTGCCAGAATCAAAGAAGGGTTGATCCTTCGCGGCCAGTGGAGCGGTAAATTGCAGGCAGCCGGAGTAGAGGTTCCTTATGCCGGGCATGATGCGGCTCTTTGGACGGCAGGCACCGATGAGGAACTGCAGGCGAAGGCGGAGACGGTAGGAGTTCTGTCCACAGAGAATGAGGATATCCGTTCCCTGCGTGAACTGCTGACCTACGGGCTGAAGGGAATGGCGGCGTATATGGAGCATGCCGCAGTGCTGGGCTATTACGAAGAAGGCGCACATGCTTTTATGGAAAAAGGTCTGGTGGCGACTCTGGATGATACACTCACGGCGGATGAACTGACTGGACTTGTGATGGAGTGCGGCAAGCTGGGTGTCGATGTGATGGCATTGCTTGACCGGGCCAATACCACGACTTATGGTAACCCGGAAATCACCAAGGTGAATATCGGTGTAGGCCGGAATCCGGGGATTCTGATCAGCGGGCATGATCTGAAGGATATGGAAGCGCTGCTGAAGCAGACCGATGGCACCGGAGTGGATGTATATACACACAGCGAGATGCTGCCGGCGCATTATTATCCGGCTTTTAAGAAATACAGTCATTTTGTGGGCAACTACGGCAATGCCTGGTGGAAACAGGCGGAGGAATTTGAAAGCTTCAACGGACCGATTCTCATGACGACGAACTGCATTGTACCGCCGAAGGAGAGTTATATCGGCCGTTTGTATACTACGGGCAATACCGGTTTCCCGGGAGTGCAGCATATTTCGGCGGATGCCAATGGAGCGAAGGACTTCTCCGCTATCATTGAACAGGCCAAAGGCTGTGCGGTTCCGGAAGAGATCGAAACCGGCGAGATTGTCGGCGGATTTGCCCACGCGGCTGTAATGAACGTAGCCGATCAGGTGGTTGAGGCCGTTCAGACCGGCGCCATCAAGCAGTTCTTCGTAATGGCCGGCTGTGACGGCCGGATGAAGAGCCGCAATTATTATACCGATTTCGCTGCCGAACTGCCGGGAGATACCGTGATTCTTACGGCAGGCTGTGCGAAGTACAAATATAATAAGCTTGCGCTTGGCGACATCGGCGGGATTCCGCGTGTACTGGATGCCGGCCAATGCAATGATTCCTACTCGCTTGTCGTGATTGCCCTGAAGCTCAAGGAAGTATTCGGACTTGAGGATATTAACGATCTGCCTATCTCCTACAATATTGCCTGGTATGAGCAGAAGGCAGTAATTGTACTCTTGGCCCTGCTGTATCTGGGTGTGAAGGATATTCACCTCGGACCTACACTCCCGGCCTTCCTGTCGCCGAATGTAGCCAAGGTGCTGGTCGATACCTTCGGTATCAGCGGCATTACAACCGTACAAGAAGATATGGAGAAATTTATCGCAGCTGTATAACTGGATGGCCATTTGTGCCATATGAAAATAGGGGTACTTCTCATTGCTATGAGAAGTACCCCTATTCTGTTTATTTACGGATAACTGCTATGGCAGGCGGTACACCGCGAACGGCTCGCCGCTGCGGAAGGTGCCGCTGGCCTGATCCAGCTTGTCCATGAGCTCAGCATCCGGCTGGAGGGCAACGCTTTGCAGATTCTGCTGCACCTGCTCCACGCGGGTGGCTCCGACAATCACCGTGGATACAGCCGGTTTGTTCATCAGCCAGGCCAGGGACAGCGCAGCCATAGAGGTGCCGGTTTCTTCGGCAATCCGGCCGGGGGTAAGGAAGCGGCCGAAGTTCGGATCGGTTTCGGCTCTGGAACCTTCCGGCGGTGCGCCGTCACCGGCATATTTGCCGGTAAGAATACCTCCGGCAAGCGGGAAGTAGGGGATAATCCCGAGTCCTTGATCCAGGCAGAGCGGAACCAGCTCGGCCTCCGGCGTCCGGTCAGCCAGGGAGTAGCTGCACTGAATCGAGGTATACTTGACCAGGTTCCGCGCCTCGCTGATGCCCAGTGCCTTCATTAACTCCCAGGCCGCATAGTTGGAGGCCCCGATATAGCGGACTTTGCCCGCGGATACCATATCATCAAGGGTCCGCAGCGTTTCCTCCAGCGGTGTATAGGGATCAAAGGTATGGATCTGATATAAGTCTACATAATCGGTCTTCAGCCGGCGCAGGCTGCCTTCCAGCTCCAGCATCAGGTGATGGCGGGAAGAGCCGCTGCCGTTAGGGCCTTCGTGTCTCGGAAGGCCTGCTTTGGTAGCGAGAACAGCACTTTGACGTCTGCCCTCCAGCGCCAGTCCGATGATCCGTTCCGATTCGGTGCCGGCATAAATATTGGCGGTATCGATAAAGTTAATGCCTTGATCGAGCGCGGCATGGACGATATCTATGGAGGTCTCCTGATCGGCTCTTTTGCCAAAGGAATTGGTCCCCAGACCCAGTGCGGAGACCTGCAGCCCGCTGTTACCCAAACGGTGATATTTCAAGTGGTTCACTCCTCTTGTTCAGCATAGTGGTGTATTTCGTCAAAGCACAGACAGTTCTGCCCCGGAGAACAGCTGCAGTGCAGTGTCCATAAATAAGCGGACGGCAATCGAGGTCTCCTCCAGTGTATGGACGGCGAGATGGATATCCCGGTAAGCATCGGGGGCCAGCTCCTTTATGATCACATTCGGCGGCGGAGACAGCAGGGACAGCTGGGACATGACACCAACAGCCAGCCCCTCCTTAACCATATTGAGTGCGGTCATGTAGCTGTTCACTTCGTATTTCACATTCAGCTTGCTGCCTCCCCGAAGGAACAAATCAACGACCGGAGGCTCATAACCTGCCCGGCAGATCAGCATCGGCTCGTCTTCCAGATCCTTGACACAGATGACATGCTTCTCACGGAGCGGATGATCGCCAGGAAGCACTGCGTACAGTTTCTCCCGGTAGAGCGGAATTGTGGCAAACTCTTCTTGCGGCGGAATAATGAAGCCGACATCAATAAAGCGGGTCTCCAGCCATTCCTTAACCTCGGCAACCGAACCTTCATAGAGAACAATCTCAATCTCGGGATATTTCTCGGTAATGGAACGGATGATTTTGGGGACAAAATAAGCAGACGCCACCGGAAAGGCCCCGATGCGGATGAGCCCCTTCTCCAGGCCCTTCTCAGCGGAGATTTCCTGCTCAACCTTGTCAAACCCATTTAGAATTTCCCGAAAAATAATCAGAACACGCTTACCGATATCAGTGAGCATCAGCCCGCTGCGCCGGTCGCGCAGCAGCAGCTTCACTGCAAGCTCAGACTCTAGCGCAGAGATGGCCCGGCTGACTGCAGGCTGGGTCATGTTCAGTGCCAGCCCGGCTTTGGTGAAGCTGCCGCTCTCGGCGATTTTGACGAATAGACGAATTTGATTGTTGTTCATATCGAATCTGGTATGCCCCTCATGAATATATTTCATTTCAATTATGACTGTGCTTATTGTATCATTTGGAATGAAAATAGAACAAGGGGTGATGAGATGCAGCAGCGGAAGAAAAACATTGCTTTACTTATATTTCTGGTTATTGTCTGGGGGATCAATTGGCCGCTGTCCAAGATTGCTCTAGCCTACGCTCCGCCCTTGTTGTTTGCCGGAATCCGTACGGTTATTGCCGGGGTGATCCTCATTGTTGCTGCGCTTCCTAAAAGGAAGGCCCTTCATTTCAGCAAGCTATGGCCGGTCTATCTGACTTCGGCCTTTCTCAGCATCGTTTTCTATTACGGGTTCCAGACGATCGGCCTGCAGTATATGCCCTCAGGGCTGTTCTCGGCCATCGTCTTTCTGCAGCCTGTGCTGCTCGGTATCTTTGCCTGGATCTGGCTGGGTGAGCGTATGTACGGAATGAAGATGTTCGGCTTGCTGCTTGGTTTTCTCGGGGTAGCTGCGCTCAGCATTGGCGGATTTACCGGAAGTATCTCCGCCTTGGGCGTAGGGCTTGCCCTGGCCAGCGCGCTAAGCTGGGCCTTGGCGACGGTGTATACGAAACGAAATGCGGTACGGGTAGATATGCTGTGGATGACGGCAATGCAGATCATAATCGGGGGCGTCATTTTGCTGGCTGCCGGTTCGGCTGTGGAGAGCTGGTCCGATATTACGTGGAACAGCGCCTTTATCGTGAACACATTGTTCATTTCGGTGTTCGTCATTGCGCTGGGGTGGATGGTTTATTTCAAGCTGATCAATGAAGGAGAGGCCAGCAAGGTCGGTTCATTCACCTTCCTGATTCCGCTGATCTCGATCGGGTCAAGTGTAGTATTATTAAATGAGCGGATTACGCTGAATCTGGTAGTGGGTATGCTGCTGATCGTATGCAGCATTATTCTGGTGAATGTTAAGATAGGCCGGGCCGCACGGCGGCTGACAAGTTAAGACAGGGGGATAATCATGTATATTCAGACGGATGGACAAACAGCGCATGATAATTATAAGCTGCTGATCGGCAGCATTGTGCCCAGACCGATTGCCTTTGTAACCTCGGTGGATGAAGCGGGGATCGTGAATGCCGCCCCGTTCAGCTTTTTTAATATTGTAAATGATGATCCGCCTATGGTCATGTTCTCCTGTGTCCGCAAAGCAGGCGGAGAAATGAAGCATACGCCGCGCAATATAGCCGCGAATAAGGAATTTGTGGTCCATATCGTCGATGAGGATAATATCGCTGCAGTCAACCATACCTCAATCAATGCACCCGGCGGAATCAGCGAACTTGAGCTGGCCGGGCTGACGGCGGTACCCGGACAAGCCGTCAAGGTCCCGCGCGTACAGGAATGCAAGATTGCGATGGAATGCCGGCTGGTGCAGCTTGTGGAGCTCGGGCATTGCGATATGGTTATCGGCGAAGTGCTAGGTTTTCATGTAGAGGATGAGCTGATTCATAACGGCCGAATTGATGTCGGCAAGCTGAAGCCGGTCAGCCGTCTGGCCGGCGCGTCTTATGCAGCAATTGGACGGACCTTTGAGCTGGACAGACCTCAGTATGAACCTTGATTGGGCTAGGTATTAGCAGCTAGATAGATTGAACTTGAGAATATACACTTAGGGAAAAGTGGCGGAGGGGAATTTTTGGAACTGGAGGAGCGATAGCGTCCGCCTTTAGGTTTGGATTTCTACCGCGATTCGCGGTTAAATTCAGGAAATCCAAACCTAACAGCGGCCGGAAGTCCAAACATTCTCTGGAGTCACGGCCAATCCCAAAATAGAAGAATTATAAGTTCAATCTATATAGATCAGATATTTTGGGGCAGAGGAAGGCTAATGCGCCTGATTTCTTAACCGCAGGCTTTGGGCAGTGAAGACAAGTTCTTCATCTGTCCCGTCGATCTTGGCGGTGTATTCTCCAATCGTCACTTCGCTGTTGCAGATTTTGCGGACTGTAATATTATTGCCGGCGGTAAGCACCGATTTCTCGGAGGACTGCTTCCCTACAGTCTGTGCGCTGATGGAGCCTGCCGCCTCGACTGAGGAGTCCGTGCACTCCGCTTCGTTCATTACGAAACGGACATCGCCGGAAGAGAACAGCTGGCTGTGCAGAATCCCCTCCTTATGAACATGGAGATCTCCGCCGGATTTAATAATGCTATGCTGTGACGAGGCAATGTCGATCTGTGTATTCTCCTCCTGCATCCCGGATATGGCGTCATGCAAATCCTGCAACAGCCTCAGAAAGGTGCTTAGAACAGCATCCGTGAAGAAATCGGTGAACTGCCCCGGGTGCAGGAATACCTCCAGCATATGTCTTAATTGCCCGGTGTCGATAGGATAATCGGGATTCATCCCGGCAATAACATCCTGGAGATCACTGATCAGGCCGGGGAGATGGTCATATTTGCTTTCCAGCAGCAGCATAACGACCAGACCGTATTTTACGGTTTGCTGGCGTGATTGGACGGTATTCGCCAACTGCTGCGACGCTTTTCTCAGACTGGTCATTTCCTCCATCAAGAGAGCGGAGTACATGCAGAGGCGGTTATGTCTCGCTCCATAATGACCGGAGTACAATTGGCTGCTGACAACCTTGCCCTGGACAAAAATGCTGCCTGTAGCTGTGATTGTCGCATGCGTAACATCGCCGTATATGTATACATTTCCCAACGCCTCAAGGATGGTTTGGTTTCCGATATCATTAGTGGCGACCACATCACCCGGGAACATCATTTTGGCGGCTTCGGGGTCCGTATCCCCGGGAACAAGATATGTCTGGGGGAAATCAAAAACCTTGCGGTTCAGACCGCATCCCGTTAAGCGGGGCCTTCCCTGGCGGAGGGAGACGATCCCGCCGTCCGCCAGCAGGGTTGTACATTCTTTAGTGACCAGCTGAATGTCTTGCGGCGGCGGGGAGGGAATAATTCCGCCATACACGTCGATGCCGGGCACTCCCTCTTCCGCAGGCAGCTTACAGGCAATGACCTCTCCCTCCTGGACAAAGGGAACCCTTGGATGGTTCGGGAAATCTGCAGGATCGGCAGTCCGAATGAATTCATATTCCCTGTCCTCAGCAAATAACAGCTCCAGCCGGGCATTCTTGCCGGGAATAGGGGCTTTACCCTCTGCGATGCAGACCGGGAGATAGGTAGGGTTGTTCAGCTCTGCATAAAGAGCCGGGATATTGAGATCGCGCATAATGGAGCTTTTCTTGAAGCCGGCGATAATCTGGTCCACCGTAAGGGTGGACAGCAGCAGGCCGCAATTTGGTTCCGCCCGGACCGTGACATCTGCTGCAGCCGGGGAGCTGGCGAGCTTCCAGGCGTACTTTTCTGCACGGTAGAGCGTGAAGTAGACCTTCAGTTTATCTTCGGATACGGTAATCTGATACTGCGGCTTCTCGCAAATCTCCCAGGTGATACGGTCTGTGGGGGTTACTTCCGTAGGATCTGTCACCGTCTTCCGGTTAATATTCAACACCACAGGGTGAACGGAGGAAATGACAGCGGGTTTGCCGCCGGGCAGAGGAGGAGTGATGAATATTTGGTTGTTCTGTACGATAATACGTCCGTTCTTATCCTCATCTCCCCCACGGAGCGGCTTAGCCTGCACAGAGGGCAGAGCCGGAAGATCGGGGTTCCCGATTGGCGTTGTGGTATGAAATACATGCCTGAATTTCTCGATGATATGCTGTGGCATTACTCTAACCTCGCTTCTTCGTATAATCAATGGCATCTGTACAGAAAAGAGCATCATGGACTATGATAGATTGTCTTAATCTACCGGTACCCAAGTCACATCTCAATTGGCAGCCTGGCGACCATGAATGGATAGTCTCACATTCTTAGGCCCATCGCTTTGCGTCCTGCCCTTTCGGGAAGTTTGCCTTTAAAAAAATAGATCAATGATATACATTCAGCATGAGGTCATTTAATCGACTCAAATCGACAGGGAATGTTCAATACTGGATTGGTTGCCAAAATAAATCTACAAACAAGCTTAATTCTAGTACTTTAGTATTAATTTTTCAACTTATTAATAATAAATCTCTCTGGTATCCCTTTAAAAGGGACGGCTTTGAGTCCAAGCGATATTACAAGCAAAAACGACCCTGCCTTTTTCTCAAAGGACAGGGTCGTTTCTGCAAAAAAAAGGACGCTCCCAAGCTTATAGCTTGTGGGAGAGCCCTCTTTTAACAAGATGTACGGCGCGCGCGCTTCCGGACCGGACGGAGGCTGGTGCCGGTATAACTGTGGCTGCATAATCGGCCCGTTCAATTTCCTCCAGCACCCGGTTAAGATGGGAGAAGACGGCTCCGAGATCGCGGACTGCTGTCAGCGAGCATTGACCCTGCAGCTCGGAGAACCAGGCGAACTGCAGATCCCGGGCACGGCGCAGCGCTTCGGGGAGCGAACGGGTGCATTCGGCATCGGACAAAGTCTTGGTTCCATACAAGGCGATGCAGTCTGCGGTTGCCGTTACGACCTCTGTCATCCAGTCAGCTGCGGCATAATGTGCAGGCAGGAGGGAAATCTCCTCGGCGATCTCCTTGACGTAGCGGTGAACCTTCTGCAGATGCGAGGTTGCCTGTGTCAATGACCGCAATCCGCCGCGGCATTGATAATGGGATAACGTATAGTGCAGCTCTTTCTGCTGCTTGTCGCTCTTCGCCAGCAGTTGTCCGGAACGCACCAGCCTCTCCGGAGCCTGCTTGGAACTGCTGCTCTCTGCGGCGAGTCCGGTCAAGGCATCGGCCAGCAGCAGGGTCCCTTCCAGTGCCAGGCGTTTAACCTTGACGAACCCCCCGGGGGGGACGATAATCATATTTATTATTAAGGCAATCAGCACGCCGATTAAGGTCTCCGCGACTCTCCACACGATATAAGGGTCCTGATAAAAGGTCAATGCCAGCACGGAGGTCACACCGACCTGGGAAACGGCTTGAATGTTAATCCGGCATGCGGTGGCCACACCGATGCCGATCAACAGCATCAGCAGAATAGACAGTGCCCCCACGTCGAAGAAATGGCCCACGAGCAGGCTGACAATTCCACCGAGCACAACGCCCATCAGACGGTAAATCCCTTTTTCCAGCGAAGCCTTGACGCTTCCTTGGGTGATAAGAATTGCGGCAAGCGGTGCAAAGTATAAATAACTGTCGCCGTGCAGGCTGTGAACCGCAAGCCAGGAGAGTGAAGCAGCAATCGTAACGCGTATCATATATAGAGATAATCCGAATTTTTCAAGGCGGTCCTGCAACCCCTCGTTCATGTTAGTCATCTTCTTTCACATCAATAAGAGAACATTTTTAGGTTTTCAGCAATTTTCATTATAGCACTCAAAAACAACAATAACGGGTACAGTTTTTACGAACTTGTTAAGTTTCTGCGCTGCATTTTAACATTGTAAGCTATCGCATATATTGCATTAATCCTATATGCTATATATATTGAAGTGTGTCGAAGGAAGGGAGGAATTGTCGCTTATCAGCGCTGAGCATGCCACTTTAGATTGTTCCCTGCGAGAAGCGGGTAAAATAGGTTGTACTACATAAGGTAAGGGAGGTCGTTAGCCATAACTACCCTGGAAGGCACTATTATTTCTTTTGACCAGGTTACCAAACAATACGACGATGAAGAAGCCGTGTTAAAAGGAGTCAGCTTCGAGATCGAACGCGGCAAATTCTATACACTGCTGGGACCCTCGGGCTGCGGAAAGACGACAATCCTGCGTCTGATCGCCGGGTTCGCTGAACCAACGGAAGGTTCCATTTATTTGAACGGCAAAATCATCAACCACATTCCCGCCAACGAACGGCAGGTCAATACGGTATTTCAGGACTATGCCTTGTTTCCGCACCTGAACGTATTTGAGAATGTGGCCTTTGGACTGCGGATCAAGAAGCTTAAGAAAGAGGTCATTACGCAAAAGGTGCAGGAAGCGCTGCGCTTCGTCAACCTTGTAGGCTACGATCAGCGGGCCATTAATGAAATGTCCGGCGGACAGAGGCAGCGTGTAGCGATTGCCCGGGCCATCGTCAATGAACCGCAGGTGCTGCTGCTCGATGAGCCTCTTTCGGCACTTGATCTGAAGCTGCGCACGGAAATGCAGTACATTCTGCGGGAAATGCAGCAGCGGCTGGGCATTACCTTTATCTTCGTTACCCATGACCAGGAGGAAGCGCTGGCCATGTCCGACTGGATTTTTGTCATGAACGGCGGACGTATTGAGCAGAGCGGAACGCCTAACGATATTTATGATGAGCCGATCAACCGCTTCGTGGCTGATTTCATCGGCGAGTCGAACATTGTGCCCGGTGTGATGATTGAGGATTATATCGTTGAATTTAACGGCCACCGCTTTGAATGTGTGGATGCGGGGCTGAAGCCGAATGAAGCGGTGGAGATCGTGATCCGTCCGGAGGATCTGGAGATTGCTGCCGTTGAACAAGGCAAACTGCGCGTCCGCGTGGATTCCCAGCTGTTCCGCGGCGTGCATTACGAGATCAGCTGCTACGACGGGTCCGGCCACGAATGGCTGGTCCATTCCACGCGCAAGGCGGAGGTCGGCAGCGAGATCGGGCTGTATTTCGATCCGGAAGCGATTCATGTTATGCGTTTCGGGGAAACGGAGGAAGAATTCGACAGACGTCTGGAAGCTTACGGCGAGGTGGAGAGCCATGAAGAGTAAGGGCCGGTCGTATTTCCTCATCCCTTATTACTTATGGATCGCCCTGTTCGTCATAGCGCCGGTGCTGCTGGTTGTCTACTACTCCCTGTTTGATCTGGACGGGCATCTTACACTGGACAACTACGTGAACTTCTTTACACCGGTATATATGAAAATGATGCTCAACTCCTTCTGGTACGCGATCCTGATTACGCTGTTCTCGCTGCTGGTGGCTTATCCGGCGGCGTATCTGCTGACCCGGACGAAGCATAAGCAGCTGTGGCTACTGCTGATTATCCTGCCGACATGGATTAATCTGCTGCTGAAGACGTATGCCTTTATCGGTATCTTTGGGACCTTCGGGCCGGTCAACAATGTCTTTGACCTGCTGGGCATCGGAGAGCAGCAAATCCTCTTTACGGGTTTCAGCTTTGTCTTTGTCTCGGTATATATCTTTATCCCGTTCATGATCCTGCCGATCTTCAGCGCTCTGGATGAGCTGAACCTGTCCCTTGTAGATGCGGCCCGTGATCTGGGTGCCTCCGGGTGGACGACATTCCGGCGGGTCATTTTCCCGCTGACCATCTCCGGGGTGCGCTCCGGCTGCATGGCGGTATTCATTCCGGCGCTGTCGCTGTTTATGATTACCCGCCTTATCGCCGGCAACCGGGTCATTACGCTGGGCACCGCCATTGAGCAGCATTTTCTGGTCACTCAGGACTGGGGCATGGGCTCTACTGTTGCCGTCTTCCTGATTGTTATCATGGCGCTGTTCATGATTCTGTCGGGCAGCTCGCGGAAAGGGGTGCGGCATGAGAAGTAATAAGAATGGGATTTCAAATCTGTACCTGGTGCTGGTCTTTGCCGTGCTGTACGCACCGATCTTCTACCTAATGTACTATTCCTTCAACAGCGGCGGGACGATGCATGGCTTCGAAGGCTTCACGCTGGATTATTATCGTGAGGTTGTGCAGGATACGCGGCTGATGATTATTATGATTAACACGTTGGTGATCGCCTTGCTGTCTTCGGCGATTGCTACGCTGATTGCGATCATCGGGGCGCTGGCCATCCAGCGCATCCGCAGCCGGAGGGCTAAGAATACACTGCTCTCACTGAACAACGTGCTGATTGTCAGTCCCGATGTCATTATCGGCGCGTCTTTCCTGATCCTGTTCACGATTGCCGGGATCAAGCTCGGCTTCGTGTCGGTCCTGCTCTCGCATGTCGCATTCAGCGTGCCGATTGCCGTGCTGATGATTCTGCCGCATCTGCAGGACATGAGCCCGACGCTGACCGATGCTGCGCGTGATCTCGGGGCCAGCCGCCGCGATGTGCTGACCAAGGTGATTCTGCCGATTATTAAACCCGGGATCTTCAGCGGCTTCTTTATGGCCCTTACCTATTCACTGGATGATTTCGCGGTGACATTTTTCGTGACAGGCAACGGGTATTCGACGCTTTCGGTGGAAATCTATTCCCGGGCGCGGCAAGGTGTATCCCTGTCGATTAACGCGTTGTCCACGCTGATCTTCCTCTTCACCATCTTGCTTGTCGTCGGTTATTATTTCCTGAACCGCCGGAAGCAACGCCCGGCGGTTCATATCGCAGAGCCGGCCGCTGAAGTGGGGGTGCCTAGATGAAACAACTGGTGAATGCTTTTCTGGCGATTCTCATCGTCGCATTTGGGCTGATGTTCCTGGCTTCCAGGCTGAATTCGGCTGAGGGCTATACGGGCGGCAATACGCTGACCATCTATAACTGGGGCGATTATATCGAACCTGAACTGCTGAAGCAGTTCGAGGAAGAAACCGGGATTACGGTCATTTACCAGACCTTTGATTCCAATGAGGCGATGCTGACCAAGGTCGAGCAGGGCGGGACAACCTTTGATGTTGTTGTGCCTTCAGACTATGCTATCGCCAAGATGCGGGAAGAGAAGCTGCTGCTTCCGCTGGATCACAGCAAGATTCCGAATCTGGCCAATATTGATCCGCAGTTCATGGATCTTTCCTTCGATCCGGGGAATCTGTATTCGGTGCCGTATTTCTGGGGGACAGTAGGCATTATCTACAACCCGGAAATGACGGAGGGGATTGATTTCAGCAGCTGGGATTCCCTGTGGGACAGCAGGCTGAACAATAATATCTTCCTGGTTGACGGGGCCCGTGAGGTCATGGGGATGGCGCTGAACAGCCTGCATTATTCCGTCAATGACCGGAATGAGGATCACCTGCAGGAGGCACTGGCCAAGCTGAACAAGCTGTCTCCCAATGTGAAGGCTATTGTCGGTGACGAGGTCAAAATGCTGCTGGCGAACGAAGAGGCAGCCGTCGGGATCGTATGGTCCGGCGACGCCTCAGAAATTATGGATGAGAACGACAAGCTCGATTATGTGGTGCCGGAGGAAGGTTCGAACAAATGGTTCGACAACATGGTCATTCCGCGCACGGCAGCCAATGTGGAAGGGGCGCATAAGTTCATCGACTTCATGCTCCGTCCCGATGTGGCGGCGAAGAATGCAGAGTATGTCGGTTATTCTACACCTAACGTTCCAGGGCTTGCGCTGCTGCCGGAGGATATTTCCGGAGATACCCGCTTCTATCCGCCGGCTGAAATTACCGACCGGCTGGAGGTTTACGACAACCTCGGCAAGCGGATGCTCGCCCATTACAACGAGCTGTTCCTGAAGTTCAAGATGAACAAGAAATAAGCTGGTGGTAACCATAACATGCCAGTTAGTCATAGCCAGTAGAAAGCGCCCAAATGCGGAGTTTCCGTATTTGGGCGCTTTTTTTTGTTGGGGCGGTGAAAGATAGCCGTTTCACGTATTATTTGATCCCGACTCTCATCCGGTAGCTGATGTGTACCGGCAGGGTCCGGCTCTGGAAATACTGCTCTACCGCTACGGAGAAATCGGAAATAAGCTGCTCCAGTGCGGAAGAACCGAGCTTCAGAACGGTTTGAATGCCGCCTTGACTGAGTGCCAGCCCGACATAACGTTCGGCATCACATTCTTCTGTATTATGAAAAACAATTTCCCGCGCAAAGGAGAAGCAGCCGCTGGCCTCTATCCGGCCCAGATGTCCCTCTTTATCCCATTTATGCGCCTGTTCGGCGGCTGGCTGGAGTACATCAAGTAGTTCATCGGCGGCGGATATCAGCTGTTTGTAGCGGGTTTCAATATCCGCCTGTAATACGAGCGGCCAATCGCAGTCATAAGCGGCGAACACCCCGCCTTGGCGCAGGCAGCGGGAGATTTCCTGCAGTGTGCTTACCGGCTCCATCCAGTGGAACGACTGGGAGCAGGTGATGATATCAACACTGCCAGAGTCAAAGGGCAGCTGGTTGGAGTATCCTTGGACAAAGGACAGGGATTGTTGCTGTCCTTGCCGGGCAAGCTTGTCAAGCGCTTTGGCCAGCATGTCGGGGTTAGGTTCTATGCCGACTACAGAGCCGGCACCCTCTCTCCACAGAAAGGTGGACAGTCCTGTTCCGCAGCCTATGTCGGCCACGAGGGCAGGGCGGCTGCCCAAGTAATTCGTCAACAATTCAGTAACCAATTGCGGGGCTTCCGGGCGGTAACGGTCGTATTCGTCCTGAAATCCCAAGAAGCGGTCGATGTTTTGCTTGCTGTTGCCTGCAGGAATCATTGAATCCTCTCCCATCACTGATCTTTAGCTTCATTGTAAATTTAAAAGCTTCCGAAGTCATCTGTTTGATGCTCTAACGAAGCAGCTCAGGAGCAACGGCGGGCACGAGACCCTCGGCCGCGGCGCGGTTCAGCAGAGCAGAGATTGCTGCGTAGCCGTCCTCCCCGAGATTCATCGAGAACTCGTTCACGTAAAGATCAATATGTGATTTGGCGACTTCCGGAGACAGCTCCTGGGCGTGGTCCAGGACATAATCTCTGCTTGCTGTAGGATGATCCCAGGCGTACTGCAGTGAACTGCGTATCCAGCCGGAGATGGCTTCGCTGTCCAGATCGCGGCGGGCGATAATTGCCCCAAGCGGTATAGGCAGTCCGGTATCACTTTCCCACCAGTTGCCAAGATCGGTCAGCATGTGGAGACCGTAGGAAGGATAAGTGAACCGGGCTTCGTGAATCACCAGTCCGGCATCAATCTGCCCGTCACGCACAGCAGGCATAATCTCATCGAAAGGCATGACGACGATTTCGGATGGGCCGCTCGGCACCTGCTGCGCAGCCCACAGCCGGAACAGCAGATAGGCGGTGGAGCGCTCGCTGGGTACGGCGATTCTGCGGCCCGACAGCTCCTTGGGATGCTTGATCGCGCCCGGCCCTTTGCGGGTCAGCACCAGCGGGCCGCAGCCCCGGCCAAGTGCGCCGCCGCAAGGCAGCAGCTTGTACCGCTCCAGCACCCAGGGAAGGGCAGCATAGGAAATTTTGAGCACCTCAGGCCCGGCGCCATCAGCAGCCAGACCGTTCGTAATATCAATATCTGCAAAGGTAACATTCAGCTTGGGTGCATTCTCTACTAGCCCGTGCGCCCAGGCATGGAACACAAAGGTGTCATTGGGGCAAGGGGAAAAGGCAATATTCAGTTCGGTTGTCATTACAGCACCTCCAGTAGTATCGCAGCCGCGGCCGCGAGGGCATCCATGGCTTCATTGATTTTCCACGCCGCCCGGTCGCGCGGGCCGACCGGGTTCGAGATCGCGCGCAGCTCCAGCGCCGCGATCCCGAAGTGCCGGGCGGCCACGGCAACCCCGTGGCCTTCCATCGCCTCCGCGACGGCACCGGGATGCCGCGCGGCCAGAGCGGCGGCCGTCCCGGCGGTGCCGGTCGCCGTT
>NZ_JBGJZP010000024.1:0-108673 GCF_042610515.1 Paenibacillus paludis | reverse complement strand
TCTTATATGCGGGTTCGTATCACCAAGAATTTCCGACCTACCTTCGCCAGCCCACTACCCAGTATCGCCCATATTTTCATTCCTCAGTGGTGCCGCGCAGCAGCATGGGGGTCTTATATTTGCAAAAAAACTCCCGCTCTCCGCCAACAGCGGAGCCGGAAGTTCTATGTTCCCATGCGCTTATTGCCATAACCGCCGGACCCATGAGAGCAGGCGGAGATCCTGTCCATATCCGCCGATCACGGACAATCCCAGCGGTAGCCCGCCGGGACCCGCCACAGGCAGCGTTACCTGCGGCAATCCTGCCAGCCCGGCAATGCAGCTGAGCATCATCGCCCCGCTGCGGTTCAGTTCCAGCTGCCGCAGGTCCCCGCCGCGCAGCGGGGCGGGTCCAGGCACGGTAGGGATGACGAGACATCCGTCCTCCCCAAGCAAATGACGCAGCCGGGCCGTTATATCGTCACGTTGGGACTGCGCCCAACTGTGATCCTGCCCGGCCACACTTGCCGCCCAAGCGAAGCGGGCAGCAATGTCAGGCCCAAAAACCGGCTGCTCCCGCTCGATCCAGGCTCCGTGGGCTGCCCAAATTTCAGCACCCTGCAGCTCGCGGAACACATCCATCCAGTTTGTTAATCCTTCCGGCGAAACTTCAGTCTCCAGCGTTTGCCCGACTCCTGCCTGGAGAAGATCCAAGCCTTGCTTCAGGCTGGCCGAACTCTCCGGCCCAGCCAAGGCCCAGCCATCCATGCCGATGAACAGCTTGGCCATTTGCTGCAGGACATTACTCTTCCCGGAGGAATCCTCCGGTTCTCCCGCTCCGCCTTCCACTCTCCCGAGCAGAACCTCGCCTACCTGCAGCAGCATTCCGGCGCTGTCTGCGATCCAGCCCACGGTATCAAAACCCGGTGCCAGCGGGATTACCCCGTCTATCTCCACCACCCCGTGGGTCGGGCGGAAGCCGTAAACGCCGCAGTACGCCGAAGGAACACGGATGGACCCGCCTGTATCGGTTCCCAAGGCAAAGTCCACGCTTCCGGAGGCTACGGCCACCGCCGAGCCGCTGGAGGAGCCTCCGGGAATACGCCCCTCCGCACGCGGGTTGACCGGCGTGCCGTAATGATAATTCTCCCCGCCCAGGCTGTACATCAGCTCATCGGTATGGGCGGCACCGCGCAAGGAGGCACCCGACTGCAGCAATTTCAATACGGCTGCGGCATGTGCCGATGAAGGCTCATGACTGCGCAGCCAATGCGGATTGCCTGCGGAAGAGCGGTGCCCGGAGACCGCGAACACATCCTTAACGGCGAAGCTCAGCCCATTCAGCTTGCCACTCACAAGGTTCGGCACCTCCAGCTCCGGGTCAATATATGCGCCGAAACGGTTATTAAGGACCATCTCTTCCCTCCTCCTCCCGGACTGTCCGGGGAGCTTCATTGTTTACTCTTACTTGTTGGCTGCTCTACCAGCCGATGGCTGCTCCGTCGCAGCGAGGATCAGTGCCGCCGCTGCGGAAGCCGTTGCCATCTATGGCAATCGCATGGGCATGCCCCATGATTCCGTCATAGTCTGCGGCTTGGCGGACCAGATGACCGGCCCCGGCCAGCTCTTCGAGCACTTGCGGAGCTACCCGCTTCTCCACCTTCAATTCCTGGGTCGGTTCCCCCCAGGTTCTGCCCCAGACGAACCGCGGCGCATTCACCGCCTCCTGCGGATTCATGCCATAATGCAGCATCCGTGTCAGCAGCAGACTCTGCGTCTGCGGTTGCCCTTCTCCGCCTTGCGTGCCGTAGAGAATGGCCGGCTTGCCGTCTTGGCAGGCCATGGCCGGCATCAGCGTGTGGAACGTGCGCTTATGCGGTTCAAGCGTATTGATATGCGAAGGGTCCAGCGAGAAGAAGGAGCCTCTATTCTGCAGCAGAATCCCTGTATCCCCGGCGACCCTTCCCGAACCAAATTCAAAATACAGGCTTTGGATAAACGAGACGGCATTCCCCTCCCCGTCAACTACAGCGGCATAAGCTGTATCCCGGCCAACCGGCTCACTGCCAAGCGCAGCCGCCCGGCGGAGCGAAATGGAATCTGCCAGCTCCATGGCATACTGCTTATCCAATAGCCGCTCCAGCGGAATCGAGCTGAATTCAGGATCAGTCAGCACCTGATCCCGGTCCCTGAAGCTCAGCTTCAGCGCTTCAACCAGCAGATGATAGTACTCGAAGGACCCATGCTCAATCTCTGCGAGATTAAACCGCTCCAGTATGTTCAGCGCCATCAGCGCAGTGAAGCCCTGCGAATTCGGCGGCACCTGATAAACCTGATGCCCGTGGTAATCCGTGGAGATCGGCTCCACCCAATTGCCCTTATGGTCGGCAAAATCATCACGGGTGAGATATCCCCCGGAAGCCAGCATATCCTTGCTTATCTCCTCTGCGATCACGCCCTTGTAAAAAGCATCACGCCCTCCCGCCGCCAGCGTCCGCAGCGTCCGGGCCAGCTGCTTCTGCACAAACTTCCCACCGGCCCTCAGAACCTTGCCGCCGGGCAGATACACCGCCGCCGCGCCGGGGGACAGCGCGGCTCCCGCCAGTATGCTGTTGCCGTGCTGATCCGGCGACAGCGGAAACCCATCGGTGGCGTAGCCGATTCCCGGCTCCAGCACCTCCGCCAGGGTCAGGCGGCCATACTGGCGCTGGACCGCCTCCCAGCTGTCCGCCATTCCGGGCACCGTAATGGCGCTGCGCACACCCCGCCGGGGAATGGCACTTTCCCCGGCATAGCAGTCCCTGCGGACGCCGTAGCCGGATCGTCCGCTGCCGTTGTAGGCCCGGACGCGCCCTTCACCGGCGCTGTAGGTCAACCAAAAAGCATCGCCGCCAAGGCCCGTCATATGCGGATAGACCACCGCAAGCGTGGCGCTGACCGCTACCGCAGCGTCAAAGGCATTGCCGCCGCGCTGCAAAATACGCGCTCCGGCGGCAGAGGCCAGATAATGGGGACTGACCACCATTGTTTTTGTACCGATTACCGGCCCTATTGTCATGACTCCCAGCTCCATTCCCATGTCAATCAAGTTAGTGCCATTTAACAGCAGATCAAAAACCCCTGTCAATCGGTTACGCACAAACTCAAATTCCCCGGCATTATTTTGTGAACGGTGCACAAAGATTAATCGAAATACACCCTATCCTGTAGTTGCAGTCATACAAATTGATATAGAATGGGCACAAAAAAGCTAAAATCCGTTTATCCCGGAGGAGGAATCCCGTGAAATCCATCAGTAACGAATATGTACAGATAGCAGCCGCGATGTTCAGGACGGGAATTCTCGGCTATGGCGGGGGCCCCTCCGTAATTCCACTGATCCGGCATGATGCCGTAACCCGCTATTCCTGGCTGAGTGATGATGAATTCGGGGAGACGCTGGCCATCGCAAATGCCTTGCCCGGGCCCATCGCCACCAAGATGGCGGCATATCTCGGCTACAAGCTCAAAGGGGTAAAAGGTGCGCTGCTTTCCGTACTGGCGCATATTCTGCCTAGCTGTATTGCGATGATTGCCCTGTTATCCGCGGTGAATTATTTAAGCGGCTCCAAGGTAGTGGCAGGCATGATTGCTGCTGTCTCTCCCGTGATTGCAGTGATGCTGGGAATGATGGCTTACGAGTTCGCGCAAAAAGCGTTCAAAGGATTGGGGAAATGGATCGGGGCTGCTTTCCTGCTGCTGGCACTGGTACTGCTTGAGGGGCTTCACCTGCATCCTGCCATCGTGATCGTACTTTTTCTTGGCTATGGAACGGTTCATTACCGGATACTGGCAAAGAAAAATAAAGGAGGAACCGCCTAATGGAATGGCTCAAACTGATTTACGGCTTTTTTATGGCCAATCTGCTGGGCTACGGCGGCGGCCCTTCCTCCATTCCGCTCATGTACGAAGAGATCGTGCCGCATTACGGATGGCTGAACGATGAAGAATTCTCCAATATGCTGGCGCTCGGCAACGCTCTGCCCGGACCGATTGCGACCAAAATCGCCGCTTACGTCGGCTATGACGTCTATGGCTGGTTGGGACTGAGCGCTGCTCTCGCTGCTACGGTTCTGCCCTCCGCTGCCGCACTGATCATCCTGCTCGGCGTGATGCAGAAATACAAGCAGTCGCCCGTCGTTAAAGGAATGACCTTGCTTGTACAGCCGGTGATTGCCATGATGATGGCCGTCCTGACTTTCAAAATGGCCAAAGGTCCAGCGGACGTTATCGGCATCTGGCAGACGCTGATCATTGCCGCAATTGCCTTTTGGGCTATGAAGCGGCTGAAGCTGCATCCCGCACTCGTGATTCTTGCCGCTTTTGCTTATGGAGGGCTGGTACTCCGGTATACGGTCTAGCGGCGGCTGCCGCAAGGACCTCCTATTTCAAAATGTACTGCGAAAGCACCGACTGAACCTCATAGATATTGACGGATTTATTGAACGTCTTCTTCAGCGGCAGTGAGCTGCCGGATACATAAAGACACAGCTCTGCATCCAGATCAAAGTGCCCCGCCGTCTCCACCGAATAATGGGAGATGTTTTGGTAGGGAATGGAGTGATATTGCGTTTTTTTGCCGGTGATCCCCTGCTTGTCAACGAGAATCAGCCGCTTGTCCGTAAAAATGAACATATCCCTGATCAGCTTGTAGGCCCGCTCAATTTTTTCATGGGGGGTCAAAATCCGCGCGTATTCACGCTGCACTGCCGCCAGATCAACCTGCGTTGCATTGCCCAGCAGTCCATTAAAAAGTGCCATCACTGTTCCTCTTTCCTGTTGCTGATTTGGTGAGCTGCCTCAGCCATATAACATCCTATTGTGCAATTCCAATTATATGCTGTGGTTCATTCCGCTTTTTTTCTATTGCTATTATTGCGAATATTAGGTAAACTACTGTTAAATTTGTATCGAAGGAGGTGTAGAGGAATGGATCGCAATTGGACCAACAGTGTTATTAGCCGGCTGCCTATCGCTATGGCTGGCATCGTTCATGTAAATGCCGACAACGGGAGAAGTCTGTCCATTTACAAGAATTTAATAACACTACACAATTGTGAAATGCCTTTCCTGCCTACACTTCAACGGATCTCATAAACCGGAGAACAAACAGACCGCAGGGAAATTTCCCTGCGGTCTGTTTTTGTTTCATGATGTCCTCCTGGAGGCATCCCCTTTGAAAGACAGCGGAGACAGGGCATTCTTAAAAGGAGAATACCTATGATCATTTCATGTCAAAACGTACAAAAATACCACGGTGCCCAGCTTGTGCTGAGCGATATCACCTTCGATATCCGCCAAGGCGAGAAAATCGGCCTGATCGGCCGCAACGGCTGCGGCAAAACCACCCTCTTCCGCCTGCTGAGCAGTGAAGAACGCCCCGATCAAGGGCAAATCTCCATCCGCAGAAACAGCATCATCGGACTGCTCTCACAGATCCAGGAAGCGGACGGCGACGAGACGGTATATGCCGTGCTCCAGCGCAGCTTCGCGAAACCCCTGGAGTGGCAGCAGCGCCTGCGGGAACTGGAGCAGGAAATGTCCGGGCTGAACGCCGGAACGGACGAACAGGACTGGAACAGGCTGCTCAAGGAATACGGCAGTCTGCAGGAGAAGTTCGAAGCAGCCGGAGGTTATGAGATTGAAGCCTCAATCCAGCGTGTAGCGGCAGGCCTTGGAATCGGAACCGGGCAATACGACCGCCGGTTCGCTTCCCTCTCCGGCGGGGAGAAGACAAAGGTCGGCCTTGCCGAGTTGCTGCTGCGCCGTCCCGATATCCTGCTGCTGGATGAGCCGACCAACCATCTGGATATGGAGGCCATAGAATGGCTGGAGCAGTTCCTCCAGACTTATGACGGCACAGTCCTTGCAATCTCTCATGACCGCTATTTCCTGGATGCCGTAGTGAAGAAGGTCATCGAGATTGAAGATGGCGAAGCCATCACATATCACACGAATTACAGCGGATACCAAGTGGAGAAAGAAGCCCGTCTGCTTCAGCAGTTCGCCGATTACCAGGAACAGCAGAAGAAAATCAAGCAGATGCAGGAGAGCATCAAACGGCTGATTGAATGGGGCAACCGTTCCAATCCGCCGAACCCTTCGTTCCACCGCCGGGCGGCCTCCATGCAGAAGGCGCTGGACCGGATGGTCAAGGTCAAACGTCCAATTTTGGAGCGCAAATCGATGGATTTGCAGCTGCAGCAGGATGACCGGACCGGCAACCAGGTCGTCATCCTCGACAGGATCACCAAAGGTTACGGTAACCGCAGGCTGTTCTCAGAGGCCAGTGATATCCTGCGATATGGCGAGACTACCGCACTGATCGGCGGCAATGGCGCGGGCAAGAGTACGCTGCTGCGGATGATACTCGGCCAGGAGTCCCCGGATAGCGGAAGCTGCACCCTTGGATCAAGGGCTGTCGTTGGTTATCTTGCCCAGGAGGCAGTGCCGGAGGGCGGCGGACAATCGGTGCTGCGCTATTTCCGGGAGGAGGCCGGACTTGAGGAAGGCGAAGCCCGCGGGCAGCTTGCCCGGTTCCTGTTCTACGGCAGCGATGTGTTCAAGGACATCACCAATCTCTCCGGAGGCGAATGGACGCGGCTGCGTTTCGCGATACTGATGCACCGCCGTCCAAATCTGCTCATTCTGGATGAGCCGACCAACCATCTGGATATTGATTCCCGAGAAGCACTGGAAGAAGCGCTGGAGGAATTTCCCGGCACTGTGCTGGCTGTTTCCCATGACCGTTATTTCATCAACCGCTGCTTCGGCAAGCTCTGGGCGATTGATCAAGGCCGCTTCACCTCCTTCTCCGGAAATTACGAATATTATAAGGAAAAGCAGGCTGAAAAGGCTGCCGCTGCAAGGCTGCAAACCGAAATGAGCGACCAAGGCGGCAAACAAGTGCCGAAGCCGGATACATTGCTTAAATCCAAAGTCCCTGCTGAAATAGCTGAGGCTGCGGGTTCACGATCTGGCCTCCCGGCAAAAAGCGGGTCCAAACCTGAACGTTCCACCGATTCCCGCAAGCAGCGATCCAGTATCTCCTGGGAGCAGGAAATAGCCGCAGCGGAGGCGCAATTAGGCCTTATTGATGCTGAGATGCTGAATCCCGTTATCGCCAGCGATGCGGGAAAACTGGCTGAGCTTCAGCATACTAGAGATGCCGCACAGGAGAAGCTGGATGACCTCTATGCGTCCTGGTTGAGCGAAGCAGAGACACACCAATAACATCCTTAAACATAGAGAAAGCAAAGGTGATAACCATGACAGACACTCCGGCCGTGGAGGCCTATTGGAGTACTTAAATTAAAGCCCATCCCGAAGCTGCAGAACTGTATGACAGCGCGTGGTCCTTCGGCGACAATCCCCGGCTTGCCAACGAATTGCTTGAGCTGGTGCTGAAAGGAATTAAGACAGGAACCGCCTCCGATTTTGATTTGAACGAAATCCGCGGACTCACCCAACCCTTTGCCCACGGCCATTCCATCCTTCTGGATGCCAGCGGCGAACCACGGGCAATCATCGAAACTATAAAGGTAGAAGTCATTCCTTTTGACAAGGTAACTGCGGAGTTTGCCTATTCCGAAGGCGAGGATGACCGCAGCCTGGAATCATGGCGCTACAATCATGAGCTGTATTTTACGAGGGAACGCAAAGCCTATGACAAACCCTTCGATCTTCAGATGAAGGTGGTCTGCGAGAATTTTCAGATTGTCGATATCAGACAGCCCCAGTAATTCTTATATTTTCAAAAATGGCTGGCCTTCCTTATGTTAAGGAGGCACAGCCATTTTTTGTTCATTGCTTATGTATACACCCTTGTATCGTCCCGAAGTTGAAATAAGTTCTGATCCATTAAAAAAGGCCGCTTCCTCATGACGAAGAGACAGCCTTCATTGTATAGTTACAATTAGTGTAAGTTGAATCCTTAGGATTAAGGTTTAGTGCCAGATCCCCATGATCCAGCCAACCACCGAGATCCATAAAGGAATGCTAATCAGAATGCCCCAGACCAGTCCGGTAGCAATATTACCTTCTGCAGGACGTGTTGCATTCTCCTGCGTTAGCGGAAGTCTTAACTCTTCTTGTTCCATGCGATCCCCTCCTAAATTTCTTATCGACACAGTAGAGGAAAAAATGTAGACCGCCTGACCCAAAAAGTTGTGTTTCCAAATATTTTTTTAGATACAAAGGCTCAGCGGTCCTTCTATGCAAAGGCTTACATAATTAATATTAACCAATTTTTGTCTCAATTAAAACTTATATTTTATCTATTTCGTACATTATATGCAATTAACTAGTCCAAAATTACCGGCTTTTGCGGATCATTCAAGAATTGAAACATTGTTCGCAGCTGCTCTGCCGTATTCCGCTCCACGGACAGCTCAGGCAGCTCATCTTCAGCGAAAAAATCCACCTCGCTGGTCTCCACGCCTTCCGCTGCCTCCCCGCCGACAATCTTGCACAGGATAAACATTTTGTAGACATGATAAGGCTCCGGGGGATGATTATGAAATTTTTTATCCAGCACGGCCAGCAGACGGACTGCTTCCGCCTGAAAACCCGATTCCTCGGAGATTTCCTTAACAACTACCTCACTCGGAGACAGTCCAATATCGGCCCAGCCGCCGGGAAGCGCCCAATTGCCGTCCAGCTTCTCGCGGACCAGCAGAATTTTCCCCTCACGGAAAATAACGCCGCGCACATCTACCTTCGGTGTGCTGTACCCGCCTTCACCTGCAAAAGAGAGCCGGATCCGCTCCTTGCTCTCAAACGTATAATTCGCCAGAATGTCCACGCTCAGCTCACGCAGTGCTTCATAACGTTCGATGTCGTACACGTCTTTGGCGTAGGTAAGACCTGTCTGGGCAATTCCCTGAATCTCCTTCGCCCAAGTTAACCATTTCTGTTCCATAGTTTTATCGCCTCCATTAACATATCGAAAAGGATTATTGGCATAGCATTAAATGACGGGAGAACATCCCCTTTTTAGCAACACAGCGGTCGATAATTTCAAATCCTGCTGTCTCTATCATCTCATCCATCGCTTCGATAGCCACGATGACAACCCTGTCTGCAATCCGGCGGGCGTTCACGAGTATGGCATACTGTTCCTCAGGGGTAATGCTGGAATATAGATTGTAAGGCATGTCCACGATGGCTGTGTCATAATGTTCCTTAATGTCTGCAATATCTCCCAGCGCCACTTCAGCCTCGAAGCCGAAATGGGCAATATTCGTCCGCGCTCCCGCCGCAATAAAGGGATTGATATCACGGCCAACGATATTGATGCCCATCGATAGTGCCTCTACCATTACTGTCCCGATGCCGCAGCAAGGATCAATGACTTTGACGCCTGCCGGAGTTGGGACCGCCATATTGACAGCCGCACGGGCCACTCTTGTGCTGAGCGCAATGGAATAGCTGCGCGGTTTTTTCATCTGCCGGAACCAGGTTGCCTTGTTCTTGTGATAAGCCCCGAAGTACCAGCGGCCGCCCAGCGTTACTATACCGTATACTAGCTCCGGATGGTTCACATCCGCTTCTCCCTCAATCCGCAGGCCGATTTCCCGCTCAATAATTCTGCGTTCATCATACTCTATTTTATCCGCAGGGGACAAATCATTGGTTTTCACAAAAATCACCTTGAAGGTTTTGCCGTTCAACTCCACCTGCTCGGTCTGCTTATAAATTTCCTGCAGGCTGTCCCCCCCGTACATCACGTCAATCCGTTCCTTAATAAAAGGGCTGCGGCTGACATCCGCTTCAATCTCACTTGCAAAAATGGCAGGCGGAATCTCCTGGCCAAACAGGCAGCGCAGCTCCATTCCGCATAAAGAAATCTCGTCCTCCGAGCATGCGTAAGTATAGATATACGCGGGATTACCGCCCTTATTAGGCATGTTTGCTTCTTCTTTCAGATCTGTATATGAATTCAATGACACGTTATTCCGCTCCTATCGCTCCCGCTGCTGGCGGGGCTTCTGTTTCATTTAGAAATTCTGCTGTATCGGCACCGGTAGGCCCGTTGTCATAGCTGATCCTCGCCCCGGCGATTTCTTCACGATTTCCGTTAACCCATTCAACAAGGGCGGTCAGCGGTTCCAGCAAGGACTCGCCCAATGCTGTAAGACCATATTCAACGGTCAGAGGCACGGTAGGCGTCGCTTTGCGCCAGACTATTCCGTCCCGCTCCAGATGGCGGAGCGTTTGGGTGAGCATACGCTGCGAAATTCCGCCCGAGCGCCGCTGCAGCTCCTTGAACCGCAAAGATTCCACACCTAAATTCACGATAATCAGCACACTCCACTTATCTCCAACCCGGTCCAGAATCTGCCGGGCTATGGTGCAGTCCTCAAGCATCGGCAGCTGACCGTCTTGCTGAGTCAATAATCGATCCATTATGGTTACCTCCATGTAACTTGAGCATATAATAGTGCCTTCTTGCTGCACAAGCCAACTAAGTTTATCATGGTTACTGTTAGTAATCAACAACCGGAAGGGAACTGATATCAAGTGAAAACAATCGCTATCGTAGGGGCAGGTCCGGGACTCGGACTCTCCATTGCCAAGAAATTTGGTACAAACGGTTTTCAAGTCGCTTTAATTTCCCGCAATGCGGACAAGTTAAATCATCTGGTGGACGAATTAAAGGGGCTGGGCATCGAAGCGACCGCCTTCCCTGCTAATCTTTACAATAAAGAACAATTGACTGCCGCTTTCCAGGGGATCAAAGAAAAGTATGGCTTCATCGACGTGCTGGAATTCAGTCCAACCAGCGGCAATTATCCGCCGACTCCGGCGTCACAGGTTACGGAAGAAAATGCACTTGATGCGTTCCAGGCACTGGTAGTAGGCGCTATCCGCAGTGTGGAGCAGGTCTTGCCGGAAATGCTGGCCAAAAAAGACGGGGCTATCCTGTTCACAACCGGCCTCTCTTCCCTCTATCCCATACCGATGATGGGCAATATCGGTATTGCGCTAAGCGGACTGCGCAACTATGCCAACAACCTGCACACCGACCTTGCTCCTCAAGGGATTTATGTCGCTCACTTAGCGCTGGGTGTATTCATTAAGCCAGGTACAGCTACAGACCCGGGTCTTATCGCTGATGCATGGTATGATTTATACACCAGCAAGTCACAAGCCGAGGATACCTTCCCGCAAGGCGTCACTCCGGCCACAATTATCTGGTAAGCCATTTCACCAATCCATTTTGATCCATAGTGAGTTCTCCAGTATAATGGAAGCATTACACTGCCAAACCATGACGGCGGTGCATTGCCCTGAGCTCTAGGCTCAGGGCTTGTACTGCCTGTTTTGCGCAGCGAACTCCAAGGAGGTACATATCACTATGTCTTATGAAACTTATTTTCAGACTGAGCGTGAAGCTCAGCTTGCCGAATTGAAGGAATGGCTGGCCATTCCCAGCATTTCCGCCCTGTCCGTTCACAAGGAAGACGTCAATTCAGCCGCACATTGGCTGATGGACACACTGAAGCGCGCCGGGCTGGAGAATATCGAAATCCATCCCACTGCGGGCCATCCAGTAATCTATGCCGATTATCTTCACGCGCCGGGCAAGCCGACCATTCTGGTATACGGCCACTATGATGTCCAGCCGGTGGATCCGCTTCATTTGTGGACAACCCCGCCGTTTGAACCGGAAATCCGTGACGGCAAGCTGTACGCACGCGGAGCAACAGACGATAAGGGCCAGGTCTTCATGCACATCAAAGCGATCGAAGCCATTCTTAAGCAGGAAGGCACCTTGCCGGTCAATATCAAGCTGTGCATTGAAGGCGAGGAAGAAATCGGCAGCGTGAATTTGCCGCCATTCCTGGAAGCAAGCAAAGACAAACTGGCTGCGGATGCCGTGCTTGTCTCGGATACAGCCCTGCTGGAACGCGGACGCCCTGCCATCTGCACCGGGCTGCGTGGATTGTGCTCACTTGAAGTCAGCGTAAACACCGCATTGACAGACCTGCATTCCGGCTCCTACGGCGGCGGTGTGCCAAATGCGCTGCATGCACTCGTTTCCCTGCTGAGCTCGCTGCATGATGGCAACGGCCGTGTTGCCGTCGATGGTTTTTACGATGGCGTCCCTGAGCTTTCTCCTCTGCTGCGTGAGGAGTTCGCCAAACAGGGTGTGAATGAAGAGAAGATCAGAGAAGCCCTCGGCCTTGAACAGCTGTACGGCGAAGAAGGCTACAGTTTTGTAGAGCGTGTCGGCGCCCGTCCAACCCTTGAACTTAATGGGATTTACGGCGGTTTCCAGGGTGAAGGCAGCAAGACGGTCATCCCTAAGGAAGCCCATGCCAAGATCACCTGCCGCCTTGTCGGCGACCAGGATCCGCAGCATATTCTGGATGTTGTTGAAGCTCATCTGAAAGCGAATATCCAAGCCGGAGCGAAACTGCATGTGAAACAAATGGAAAAAGCGCGTGCCTTCAACATCGACCCGTCGAATCCGATTCTGCAGACTGCGGCAGACGCTTTTGGAAAGGTATACGGCACTCGTGCACTCTTCACCAAAGACGGCGGATCCATTCCAATCATGGAGAGTTTCTCACGTATCCTCAAAGCACCGGTTGTTCTGATGGGCTTTGGACTGGATGACGAAAACCTGCACGCTCCGGATGAACATTTCAATCTGGAAAATTTCGATAAGGGACTGCTTACGATTGTCGAGTTCCTGAAGACAGTTTAAACAAGAAGCCATTCTCCGCTGAGAGTTGCTTATCTAAAAAGGCCGGATTTCCCGTTATTGAGGGAAATCCGGCCTTTTTTTCTGATTCTTTAATAGCCATTAAGTAGAACAATCCCAACCCGCTGTGCAAAATAAAAAACCCTTGCATGACAAGGATTTCGGAGTTAAGTGTATGGAGCGGGTGATGGGAATCGAACCCACGCTATCAGCTTGGAAGGCTGAAGTTCTACCATTGAACTACACCCGCAATGCAAAGTGAAGACAAAAAGTATTGTATCATTCCTATGAATAAAATGCAACCCTATCGGCTCACGGAATTGCTACGAAGACGGCGATGCCACTAAGGGTGTGAGGAAAGCCTGTTCAAATTCAGCCGCCTTGACAGGCTTGCTGAAAAGGAAGCCTTGCGCCTCATGACAATGCTGTTGGCGTAAAAATTGCAGCTGCTCCTTGTTCTCGACACCCTCAGCGGTTACCTTCAGCTTCAGGTGATGCGCCATGGATGTGATCGTCGATACAATCGCTGCGTTGTTGCTGTCTTCCATAACTTCTGAAACAAAGGACCGGTCGATCTTAAGCCGGTCGATCGGCATATTCTTCAGGTAGTGCAGCGAGCTATAGCCTGTACCAAAATCATCTATGCTGATGAACAGCCCCAGCCGTTTCAGACGGTTAAGCTGATCAAAGGCAGTTTCTTTGTCGAGAGTCATGCTTTCGGTAATTTCCAGATCAACATAACAAGGATCAAGCCCGATCTCCTGCAAAATGGCAGCAATTTTGCCGTCCAGGTTCGGTTGAAGAAACTGACGCATGGACAAGTTGATCGAGACACATATCGGCCGGTACCCTGCTGTCTGCCACTGTTTGTTCTGGAGGCAGGCCGTTCTAAGGACCCATTCACCGATTGGAACAATCAGCCCGCTCTCTTCAGCAATCGGAATGAAATCGATTGGCGAAACAAGTCCGCGCTTGGGATGATCCCAGCGCAGCAGTGCTTCCATCCCGACAATTTCTTCGGTATCCAGCTGCACCTGCGGCTGATAGACGAGATAGAACTCATTACGTTCAAGCGCTCTGCGCAGATCATTCTCCAGCTTGAAGCGTTCCTTGGCCTTCATCTGCATGGCCGGGATGTAGCGGCGGATTTCTACGCCCTGTTCTTTAGCATTATGAACAGCGGTATCTGCGTTCTGAATCAGTTCTTCTGCTGTATCCCCGTCTCCAGGGTAAATGCTCATTCCGAGACTTAGTGAAATGTGATATTCTCCCGACTCCAGCTTTACCGGTGTTTCGAATAACCGCAAAAGCTCTGTTGCCCGGACCAGACAGTTTTCCACACCGGTGCGGTCTGTCATCAGAAAAGCGAACTCATCGCCACCCATGCTGTACATTTCTTCGTTTGACTTCACTTCATTTCCTATGCGCTCTGCCACCATCTGCAGCAGCAGGTCCCCTGCGTAATGACCAAGAGAATCATTGATGTTCTTAAAGTGGTTGATATTCATAATCAAAAACGCTGAGAACCCCTGAGTCTTGTCTTTTTCACCGCGTTGAACGATTTCTTCGGTGCGCTGCATCAGACACCTTCTATTCGGCAGTCCTGTTAATTCATCATGATACGCCAAATAATTGATCCGCGCTTCCGCCTGTTGGTTCTCATGAAAAGGCTCTTCAATTGTCAGCCGGTAGACGCCGGTAAGCAAAAGGTAATAGGCTACTCCGCTGCTAAGCATTCCAAAGAGATAATCCATCTCGCCGATACTGAACAGATTCATAAAAAAGACCTGGCCCATGGCGAAGAAGATCAGCGCACGGATAATAATGAGCAATGACGCCGATTTTTCAATCTTGCCCGGGTACACGATAATAGCTACTCCAAGCAGATAAACAAAAAGCACGGCCATATCCACAACATGCTTTAGTGTGTTAATCCATGAATACCCCCACTGTTCCGCAGCAATAGAGTGGCTGAAAATTACTCCCCCCAAAGAAAGTACAATCAGCAAAATAGCAACACTGAAGACCTTCTTCTTGCCTCTAACAGATACCGGCTGGTCCTCTCTGCTAAAAATAACTAGGATTCCAAGTGCACTTGCCAAACGGGAGAAGGTGAGCAGCCAAAGCGATTGTTCTGAAGTAATATACGAAGAAATCCCGGGAATACCTGCAAAGCTTAACGTGTGTAAGAAATCAAAAATACATACTCCAAAAAATAAAGCAGAGGTGTAAAGTCTTGCCTTGGATAATTTATCGGAGAAAAACAGCCAGCCCTGAGCAAAAATTGCGAAACCAAAAGCAATATTGCAACAGCCAATCATAAGATAGAGGGCCGAAAGCCAATTCTGATTCTCAATATTACTGAGCGGTGTACGAAAAATCTGAATTAGAAGGAACAGCACAGCTCCTACTATAGCCGCTTGAATGGTCTTTCTCTCTTCTTGTCTCATAAGTCCCTCGCGTCTGAAATGATATCTATTTTAAAATATACGGATATATTAAGTCCTATGTATAAATATCGGCTTGGCTACCCCATAAAGTTACATTCAGCTTTCTGCATTATAAAAAGAAAAAACAGCAAAAAAGCACCTTCCCCTGGCGTAGAGGTCAGTGCTTCTGCATGTAGTCAATTATTTATCTCCGAAGTTCACCTCAGGAGTTGTAAGCTTGTCATAAAATTCTACAGCCTTATCTTTGTCTTCCGAAGAACGCAGCGCCATTGCAGAGCGCGGATGTTCATCCAGTGTTCCGGTGATCATGTAAGGAATAATATATCCCCATTCTTCCTTCTCGCGCAGAGGAATCATCAACCGCTCAACGATATCCAGAACAGGCCGCAGCGTATATTTTGTATTTTTCAGATGGGTAACCAGCAGCTCGGTCGGGCAGTTGCCTGCGGCGCGGCCCATGCCGTAACAGGAAGCATCAAGCAGTTCTACACCCTTCTCGGATGCAATAAGAGTATTGGAGAAGGCCAATTGCAGATTGTTGTGGGTATGTACGCCCAAACGTTTATTCGGCAAATGCGTTCTGAACTTTTCCACCAGATAATGAATATCATTATGATCCAGGCTACCGTAAGAATCTACAATATATACAACGTCAACCACGCTCTCGCGGATTTGTTCAAATGCCTCCAGCAGCTCATTCTCCATCACATTCGACAAAGCCATAATATTGATCGTTGTCTCATACCCAAGATCATGGAAGGTCTGCACCAGCTGCAAGGCCTTGTCCACATCCTTGCTATAGCAGGCTACACGGATGAGATCCAGCATGCTCTCACTGCGCGGCAGAATATCATTAACATCCACGCGGCCGATATCTACAAGCGCGGAAAGTTTGGTGTTCCCCTTTTGCGGGATGACCTTGCGCAGGAAATCATCGTTCAGAAAACGCCACGGGCCTGCTCCCTCCGCTCCCTTAAGCAGCTTCGGCGAATTTTTATATCCGATTTCCATATACTCAACACCGGCCTCGTTCAATCCGGCGTACAGATTCTGCACAAATTCAACACTAAAATCCCAGTTGTTCACCAGTCCTCCGTCACGAATGGTGCAATCTACAATTTTACTCTGATTACTCTTCACTATTTGTTCTCCCTTCCACATATCCTTCATTATTGCCGCCACCATAGACTTACTATGCAATCATTATCGTACAATCATACTTTAGTGAAGAAGAAGTTGTAAAGAAAATTCCAGGTTTCTTTCATATCCTTTTTCACAACAACGTGACAATGACATATATCACAGTAAATCTCTATGCGAAATGCTACAGTACAAGAAAATGAATGAGATTGATTATCAGTCTCTCTCGGAGGGATAGAAAATGGCTTCTACATCCTGCTCCTTACTGCGTTTACAACCGGGCTCTACAGGCTCCATCCATAAAATAGAAGGAATGAACCCCATATTACGGCGCCGTCTGGCTGATCTAGGGGTGTCCGAAGGCGTTAATATCCGGCTCAAGGGAAAAGGACCTTTCTGGGGGCCTGTTACTCTGGAGTGCAACGGCCAGCTATTTGCCATTCGGCGGAAGGAAGCCTCCCGCATTGAGGTGAATGTATCATGAGTTCAATAGCACTTTTGGGAAATCCCAATACAGGGAAAACCTCACTTTTTAATACACTTACTTCTTCCTATGAATATGTAGGGAACTGGGCCGGTGTAACCGTGGAGAAAAAAGTCGGCAGCCTGAAAAACGGTGCAGGAAAGCTGATCGACCTGCCCGGAATCTATTCGCTGCATCCGCTCTCCCGGGATGAGGGGGTAGCTGCCCAATACCTGATCGATGAATCGCCAGAGGCCCTGATCAATATTGTGGATGCCTCCCAGCTGGAACGGAACCTGCTGCTTACCCTGCAATTGCTGGAATACGGCAAACCTACCGTGCTCGGTCTGAATATGATCGACGTCGCCAAAGCACGGGGCATTGTTGTAGATCATGAAATATTGCAAGAGCGTCTCGGCATTACCGTGCTGCCCCTGATCGCCAGAACCGGCAAAGGAAGCGGACAAGTGCTCAGTGTTCTGGAGAAAAGAACGACAATTCCCCCGGTCAACTTCAAACTTGATTATGGTGAATTGGCTGAAGCGGCCATTTCTTCGATTGAGCAGGAATTACAGCATACCCCGGGTTTACCAAACCGCCGCTGGGTCGCGCTCCAACTGATGGAACAAAATCCTGTCGTCCTTGAACTGCTCAAGAAACGTGTAAATACGGACCGCCTGCTGATGATTTGCGACAACTGTCAAAGCGAACTACAGAACAAGAAGCTGGCGTTGACCCTTCCGCAATGGATTCGTTCAATCCGTATGGATTATATTCGTGCCGTATGTCTGGCGGCGATGGATACAACAGCACAGAAACCGCATAATCTGACGGAAAGACTCGACTCCATTTTGACACACCGTTTCTTGGGATTACCTCTGTTTATCGCCTTTATGTACGCGATGTTCAAAACAACCTTTGACTGGGTAGGCGGACCTTTATCGGATATTGTAGACGGATGGATTTCCGGTCCGATCAGTGAAGGCGCCACTTCCCTGCTTCAAACGATTGGAGCTTCCGGCTTCACGCATGCGCTTATTGTAGACGGTATTATCGGCGGTGTTGGTGGTGTAGTTGTTTTCGTTCCACAGATCTTCATCCTGTTCCTGATGATCTCCTTCCTCGAGGACTCCGGTTACATGGCGCGTGTCTGCCTGTTGATGGACAGCACGATGGAGCGGATGGGTCTTAACGGCAAAGCCTTCATCCCGTTCATTATCGGCTTCGGCTGCAATGTGCCGGCCATTATGGCTGCGCGCAGTATTGAACAGCCCAAAGACCGTATGCTGACCACACTGCTGATGCCGCTCATGTCCTGCTCAGCAAGACTTCCGGTATACCTGCTGTTTGCAGCGGTTTTCTTTCCGGCCCAGCAGGCCACTGCCGTACTGGCAATGTATGTTATGGGTGTCGTATTTGCCCTAATCCTATGTAAGCTGTTCTCCAAACATCTGTTTAAGAATGAATCGTCCATCTTTATTATCGAACTTCCTCCTTACCGGATGCCGCAGCTCAAAGCGCTTGGCCGCAGTACCTGGGAGAAGGGCAAGGGCTTTCTGCGCAAGGCGGGAACTATTATCCTCGCCGGCTCGGTAATTATTTGGCTGATGTCTTACGCAGGTCCTGGCGGATTCAACGTTGAAATGGATCACAGTTTCCTGGCAAAATTCGGGGGAATGATTGCACCACTGCTATCCCCGCTTGGCTTTGGGACCTGGCAGGCAGGCTCAACGCTTGTACCCGGATTCCTGGCCAAAGAGGTCGTAGTATCTACCATGAACATCATTTATCATGCTCCGGATGCTGCTGGACTGGAAGGACAAATTTCCCAAGTCTTTACTCCGCTAAGCTCAATCAGCTTCATGGCCTTTATCCTGTTGTATATTCCTTGTCTGGCTACTGTAGGGGTTATTAAGAAGGAAACAGCGTCCTGGAAGTGGACCTTCTTCTCCATGGGCTACTCCCTCGTACTGGCATATATCGTATCTCTGGTTATTTTCCAGGGCGGACGTTTATTGGGATGGTCGTAGAATCTGCAACAAACAGATTTCTTGATGAAAGCGGGGCTTGGCAATGATAATAAATATTTTAATTATAGCGGCTGTGTTTGGTTACTCCGGCTGGATGATTTACCGGCATGTTCAAAAGGGCAAACAGGGGGCTTGTGCTGGCTGTGACAAGGGAAAAACCTGCTCGGCAGCATCCCTGGACTCTCCGTTCTCCTGCGGTGGAGGAGCAGCCAATAACAAGCTTTAACCGTAAGCACGGACGGACAGGAAGAAATATACGGGTTTGAATTCCCCGTCATACGGGTATGTTTGTTATAAGCAACTGCAACGAAGACCAATACCCAAGGAGGAATAACCATGAACACCAAAAAAACGTTATTTACCACGGTAGCATTGGGAGCAGCCTATTTACTGAAAAATAAAAATACCCGTGACAAAATCATGAACGGTATACAGTCCTTTACTTCTCAAGTAAAAGCCAAAAAATCCAGCAGAACCGTATAGGCCGCTCTGCCGGATGAATGATCAGCATTGGAAAAGCCGTAGAGCTCCGTATGATGGAATTTTACGGCTTTTTGTTTGATGAGATCATCCTCTAGGAATGGGGCTGCTGACTTATTCCCAGCAGATATTCCAGCAACGTCCGGACCATTACACCCGTGGCACCTTTGGGATTAACCCCCCGCTCCCTGGAGAGGAATGCCGTTCCGGCAATGTCCAAGTGAATCCAGGGCAGGCCTTCAGCGAACTCGCCGATAAATAATCCGGCTGTTGTGGCCCCCCCGAATCTCCCGGCAGCATTGCGGACATCCGCGACCTCGCTTTTCAGCATCTCACGGAACTCGGGATACACCGGCAGCTGCCATATCTTCTCCCCGGACAACCTGGAAGCCTCCAGGAGCTCCTGCATAAAGGTCTGGTCATTGGTAACGGCTGCTGTGGCAACATCCCCCAGTATGGACAACACAGCCCCTGTGAGGGTAGCTACGTCTATAAACCGTTCCGCTCCCCACTCCCGGGCATAGGTAAGTCCGTCTCCCAGTACTATCCGGCCTTCGGCATCGGTATTTAGCACTTCAATGGTTCTTCCACTGAGAGAGGTCACAACATCACCTGGCTTAAAAGCACTGGCTGAAGGCATATTTTCGGCAGAAGGAATCACTATTACGGCATTGAGCTTCGGGCGCAACCTGCCCAGCGCCTCTGTGACCCCAAGCACGGCTGCCGCACCGCCCATATCGCTGATCATTTCTTCCATGCCTGGTGCTCTCTTTAGTGAAATGCCGCCGGTATCGAAAGTGATGCCCTTGCCGACAATTCCCACGACGTCCTTCCACTCGTTTGTTCCCTGATAACGAATGACGATCATCCGCGGCGGATGAATGCTGCCTTTGCCGACAGCAAGCAAGCCTCCCATGCCCTTCTGTTCAATCTCCCGTTCATCCAGCACTTCAGCGGGAAATCCATAACGTTCAGCCACATCAATCGCCGCGGCCGCAAGCGCAGACGGTGTCAGCTGATTGCCGGGAAGGTTAGTTAGGTCCCGGGCCAAATTGGTTGCTTCGCCAAAGGCCAGCCCCCGCTCGATCCCCTGACTCCAGCTATTCCCCTCAGCTTCTTCCACCTTAAGCTCACTATGGAATGTAATGGAGGTCAACCCTGCAAACGGAGGCTGCTCCTGCTTATAATGTTTGCGCTGGTACGCCCCCAGTACAAAGCCCTCTGTAAGCGCCTGAGCAGTCATTTCCGGCTCTTTCACCTTTAAGCCGGCAGGTAACTGGATCACGAGTGTTGCCGCCTTTAACCGTAATACAGCCCGGGATACTTGGGCCGCCAGCACCCTGATCTCCTCTGCATCCAAATCTCCGCTGCCGCTCCCCGCCAGCAGAATGACAGGAATTTCAAATGCCTCCCCTGCAGGCAGTGTATAGGTCTGATTCAGCTTGCCCGTAAAAATCCCGGCTTTGACCAGAGGATTCATTCGCTCCTTCCACTCTGTTGCAAGACTGCCCGCCTCAATTTCAGTTTGTGAGACTATATAGCAAAGAACATCGCCCTTTATGGCAGCTATTGAACCGCCGCAGCTCCATTCAATATTCAATAGAACCCCTCCAATCATCTTCCATTTTAATAATCCGTCTAATAACGCAGATAAGGCTGATTCCTGCACTAAGCTGTGCAATGCAGGAATCAGCCTCTTTCGCTTATTAAGTATAACTCAGTATTGTCCAAAAATCCGCCCAGAACCCCCTTTTACTGAATAAGCGGCAAAGAAATGACAAACCGGGTGCCTTCGTTGACTCTGCTGCTGACAGAGATGCAGCCGCCATGATTTTTGATGATCCTGTCACTTACGGACAGCCCAAGCCCCGTCCCGTTTTCCTTCGTCGTAAAGAAAGGGTTGAACAACCTGTCCAGTGTTAAGATATCCATCCCTTTGCCATTGTCGGAAATAAAGATACGGACCTCCGCCCCTTCCCGGCGTGCCCCTACCTCAATCTTTCCAATTTGGTCATCCTCTCGCTCTGTAATCGCTTCCATTGCATTTCTAATCATATTCAGCACCACCTGCTTCATTTGCTTGACATCGCCGGAGATGATCATATCGCCATGTAGCGGGTGGAGATTAATCTGGCAGCCTTTCATCAAGGCTTCGCTCTCTGTAAGCAGGACAACCTCTTTAAGTAATGCCGATACAGGAATCATGCTGACCTGCGGGACCGAAGGTTTGGAAGAAGTCAGGAATTCATGAATAATGTCATTGGCGCGGTCAATTTCAGCCAGTATAATTCTGCCGTATTCTTCTTTGCCCAGTTGATGCAGATGAGGATGCAGCAATTGAATAAATCCGCGGATCGCTGTGAGCGGATTACGAATCTCATGGGCGATGGAAGCAGACAGCTTGCCCAGCATAGCCAGGCTGTCATTCTGGTAAGCAGTTTGCTCAATCAGCTTGTAATCGGAGATTTCTTTGACCGTAAACAAATAACTGCCCTTCATTTGCTCTCCGCAGCATAATGAAACCCGCCAGTAACGGCCGTATTCATCTACGAATTCATAGCTCTGCTTCCCCTTTTGCACCATCTCCCGATAACTCCGCAGTACCTGCTTCTTCTTAAAGCGGCCGAGCTGGATGTGGGATAACAGATGGGCCATCGTGCAGCCCAATAGAGAATGGCGGTTCAGTTCAAGCATGCCATACATTTGTTTATTAACAAAAGTTAGAACTCCCTCTTCATCAAAAAGTAATATCCCACTGTCAACGTGCTCCAGAACATCCTCATATGTAGTGTCCATTGATCCGGATTGAAACGTTCTTGCCGGTAAAAGCAAGCTTTCTTGATATTGGCTTATCACGATACGAAGTTCCCCCTTTTACTGCATTTGACGAAGACGCTTAAGCGACATCAAATTACTATGTATTTGAGTATATGACGAAGCCGCCAGAACATTCGGAAATCGTATTATATTATCCAACCGTTTCAACTATATTCCAATCATATCCAAGAGAAGAAGACAACGCAATCGGAGAAACTGTCGAATCCTAAAAATATTTCTAAAATGATTCTTAAGACACATTAAATATCGATCCAAAACAAAATTCCGCTCTTTTTCCGTACCAAAGGTTGTCCATTATTAAGGAATACTACAAAAAAAAGCCTTCGCTGCCGCGAAGGCTTCCGTAATGAAATATTCCAGGGCTATCCCATCGTATTCTTGGTGACCTTATGCTTTCTGCTGCAAGCGATGGCGCCGCTGGCTCATTACGGCCAGGCGCTTCTTAAGCTCACGTTCCCATTTGGTATCTTCGATCTGCTTGGCAACAGCCAGCAGGTCAAGCGCCATATCGATCTGATTCCGCACAATGGCGAGAGGATCTTCACTCTCCACATTAATGACGTTTTCGAAGATCGCTTCCTCGTCTTCCATCACATAGTCCTGAAAATCAACATCGGTTACCCCGTCGCCATGAGCATACTCTGCCAGAATCTCATACTCGTTTTCGACTTTGTAATGCACCTCTACCCGGTGGCATACCGGACAAAAAAGCAGGGGAACATTATGGACTTGCGTGCGATAATGTTTTAGGGTTCCCTTAGTTCCAACCATACTCGCTCCACAGCAAAAGCTCATACTTGTTCACCCTCCTTGGTAAGTTCCATTGATTTGGTATTATTGTATTACAAGATGCGTGGAGAGATTCCTCTCCTTCAGGCTATATATTAACCTCTGCGCCCGTTTTAAAACGAAATACCGTTAAATGAGGGCTCTTTGTTGCAAAAAACCCCCTTTCCGGGAATTGCTCCCGCAAGGAGGTTCTCATTAGTATATCAAAGAACGCTTAAAGACATAGGCTTACAGGTTCTTGTCACCTGGTTTCCAGTTCATAGCGCACAGTCCGCCGGATTGCAAGGCTTGCAGAACACGAAGCGTTTCTTCCACGCTGCGGCCTACATCATTGTGGTTAACCACTTGATATTTCAATTCACCTTCAGGATCGATGATGAACAGTCCACGAAGCGCCACGCCTTCTTCTTCGATCAGGACGCCATAGTCACTGGCAACTTTCTTCGTGATGTCCGAAGCAAGCGGGAAGTTGACTTGTCCAAGACCATTCATATCTTTTGGTGTTGTAAGCCATGCTTTGTGGCTGTGGATCGAGTCGATGCTCACACCCAGAATTTCTGTATCGAGTGCTGCAAAATCAGCAGCAGCATCGCTCAATGCTGTAATTTCCGTCGGGCACACAAAAGTGAAGTCAAGCGGATAAAAGAAGAATACAAGCCATTTGCCGCGATAGTCGGACAAGCTTACCTTACCAAAATCTTTACCGTCGCCCGTTACTGTTTCCATAGTGAAATCAGGAGCTGGTTTACCTACCAAACGTTCTGCCATTGCTTAAATCCTCCTTTGATTATGTAAGAAAAACAACCACTTGTGACAGCTCCGTGAGGAAACCGGCGCAATATGCTTTTCTTGAATTATGATGGTTGGTCAATTTCTTATTGCTATAGACCAAATGGTATCATCGTACAAAATCAAAGTCAATATTACATTCATTACTTTTTTATAATTATTATAAATAAGCAACTTTCTGTGAAGTTTTTTGTTTTTCTGAGTCAAAGGAGGTAAGCTGTGGTACCTTACGCTTTGCGGATCGCCGCAACAATCAGATCGCCCATTTCGGTTGTGCTGATCGCTTTGCTCTTGTCTACTGCAATATCGCTCGTACGGTGTCCTGCATCCAGCACTTCAGCCACAGCGGTCTCAATTGCAGCTGCTGCCTCCTCGTAGCCAAAGGTCGTGCGGAACATCAGCGCAAGAGACAGGATGGTCGCGATAGGATTGGCCAGACCTTGGCCGGCAATGTCAGGCGCGGAGCCATGGACCGGCTCATACAGGCCATAGCTGCCCTCACCCAGTGAAGCTGAAGCCAGCATACCGATGGAACCGGTCAGCATAGCCGCTTCATCACTCAGGATATCTCCGAACATGTTCTCGGTAACAATTACATCGAAGCTGGAAGGACGGCGCAGCAGCTGCATTGCACAGTTGTCCACGAGCACATGCTCCAATTCCACCTGCGGATATTCCGGAGCAATTCTGTTCACAACCTCACGCCATAAGCGGGATGTTTCCAGGACATTCGCTTTATCGACACTCGCCAGCTTATTTCGGCGTTTACCGGCAATTTCAAAGGCCTGGCGGACAATACGTTCCACTTCCGTTACGTTATATACGCAGGTATCAACAGCTTCTTCCCCATGCTCACCTTGGCGGCGCAGCTTCTCTCCGAAATAAATGCCGCCCGTCAGTTCGCGCACAACCATGAGGTCAGTGCCTTCCAGCACTTCCGGTTTCAGCGTTGACGCATCCTTCAGGCAATCGAATACAACAGCCGGACGCAGGTTGGAGAACAGCCCCAGTGCTTTGCGGATACCTAGCAATCCTGTTTCCGGACGCAGCTCCTTCGGATTGTTGTCCCATTTCGGTCCGCCGACGGCTCCGAGCAGCACTGCATCTGCACTGCGGCAAATTTCCAGTGTATCTTCCGGCAGCGGGGTTCCCCGTTCATCAATCGCAATGCCGCCGAACAGCGCATGCTCAGTTTCAAAGGTGTACCCGAATACCTCTTCCGCTTTCTTGAGTACTTTTTCAGCTTCAGCTACAACTTCAGGTCCGATACCGTCCCCGGCAATTACGGCAATTTTTTTAACCTCGCTCATTCCAGTCACTCCTTAGATTGCCTGCTGCACGCAGACATAGTTCTTCTTAATATTGTTGTATCATACCGCCGGGAAAAGGACAAAGATATAGATTCTATGGAAGTGATAGGTATCTCCTATAAGTCAACCAGACTTGAAGTAAGTGCTGTATCCACAAGTTCGCACAAAAGGCTCCCCAGTCATCTTCTTGCGTCTGACCGGAGAGCCCTTTTACCACAAGCTTGTCATTGATGGATTAATGATTATCGAATCTGATCTTAAAAGCATTCTGCGAATTGGCATTGGCGTTCTTTACGGTGACTACCAGAGAGGCATTCGGAGCCAGATAATTGTTGAGTCCGCCGGACAGGCTGGAACCCCCAATCGTTCCCAGGTTTATTGTTTGTCCGTTGGCATAAACAAGGGAATAGCTGCCTTGAAATTTACCCGTTACCTGGTCGGTTCCCGTATCCAAAGGACCTACGTTGGTAATTCTGAAAATTGCAGTTTGCGTTGTACTCGAAGTATTTTTGTACTTGAAGGTGACTGTATCATCATTTTTCAGGCTGTGCTGGACAAAATAATCCAGGTTGGGAATAAGAACGGTGGAAGAGACAGCGAAAACGGAAGACACCATACTGAACATCATTACTAATGCGACTACAGCAGATAAAAAGCCTTTTCTTCTCATAATCTTCCTCCTTTAGAAAATGTAAGCGTATTTATACGCTTGTCTCCATTCTACCATTATGGTTAAATTTGTATATATATTTTTTACTGATTTCTGCAAGTGCTGCTGTGTTTGCTCTTGTTTCTTAAGTTGTTTACAATTAGTATGCAGTTGTTCGTCAAAATGGATTGAGGGAGTGGTTGCGGAGTGCAATACACGAAGCTTGGCAAGTCCGGTCTGAAGGTCAGCCGCCTATGTCTGGGAACGATGAACTTTGGTCCGATTACGGATGAGAAGGAAGCCTTCCGCATTATGGATGCTGCGCTGGATGCCGGGGTCAACTTTTTTGATACCGCTAACATTTATGGATGGGGTGAAAACTCCGGACTGACGGAGACGATCATCGGCCGCTGGTTCAAGCAGGGCGGCGGCCGGCGTGAAAAGGTTGTGCTGGCCACCAAGGTCTACGGAGCAATGAGCGACAAATTGGACGGACCCAACGATGAAGCAGGCCTGTCCTCCTATATTATCCGCCGCCATCTGGAAGGCTCACTACAGCGCCTGCAGACCGATCACATCGAGTTGTACCAGATGCACCATATCGACCGTAAGGTTTCCTGGGGCGAGCTGTGGGGTGCATTTGAGCTCGCTGTAAGCCAAGGCAAAATCGGCTATGTCGGCTCCAGTAACTTTGCCGGATGGGATATTGCCGTGGCGCAGATGGAAGCGAAAGCACGCGGTTTCCTAGGTCTCGTATCGGAGCAGCATAAATACAGTCTGACCTGCCGTCTCCCTGAGCTTGAGGTGCTGCCTGCCTCGAAGAATCTCGGCCTCGGCATTATTCCGTGGAGCCCGCTCGACGGCGGACTTCTTGGCCGCAATGCGCTCAAGAAGATTGAGGGCAGCCGCAGCGGCGGCAACTCTGAACGTGTAGAGCAATACAAGAGCCAGCTTACGGCTTTTGCCGATTTAAGCCGTGAGCTCGGAGAGCCACAGGATAATATCGCTCTGGCCTGGCTGCTGGCCAACCCTGCCGTAACGGCGCCGATTATCGGGCCGCGGACGCTAGAGCAGTTCGAAAGCGCCCTGCGCTGCCTGGAGATTGTGCTGGAGGAATCCGTGCTGAAGCGTCTGGATGAAATCTTCCCGGGACCCGGTGGGGAAGCCCCGAAAGCCTACGCCTGGTAGACGCAGCGGGCCGTTAACTTCAGCCAATCGGCAGAAGCAGACCGGCAGAACCCTGTCCTTCTATTGATCTTATAAAGCAATAAGGAGCTGCCCCCTTACTGGGGAACAGCTCCTTATTTTTGTTATTCAGTCGTATCCACGGTCACTGCACCGTTGCTGGTTGATAAAGATACCTTATGAGTTCCGTTGCCAAGTACGGCGGTTCCATGGTTATCGCCGTCGCGCTGCCAATTGATATTTCCCTTCAGCGCACCGTTGCTGGTGTCGGCAGTAATCTTTGCATCGCTTGCTGCCGGCAGGCTGGCGGTAATTTTGCCGTTGCTGGATTTGAGATCCCAGTCGCCTGTAGCCGCCGAGTCAATGGTAATCCTGCCGTTGCTGCTCTTGGCCGTTAAGGAGCCGTCTATATTCCCCAGGGTGATCGCTCCGTTGGAACTGACAAGCTTCACTTCCCCCTGGACCTCCTTCATCACCATCGTGCCGTTACTCGTGTGGGCATCTACACCTCCGGCAACATCATGAATATCCAGGGTGCCGTTGCTGGTATCGATTTCAATGCCGGCCTTCAGGTCTGAAGCCTCAACTGAACCATCGCCGGTGTCAACCTCCACAGCCAGATTCATAGGAAGATTGACGTTCAGGTACGGATCCTTGAAATTAAAACCGATTTGAATATCGAGCCAAGTCGTTTCTTCGTCCAGCTCCAGAGTTAGGGTGTCTCCTTCCGTCGTCACCTTCCACTTCTTTTCCAGCGCACTTGCTGCTTCACTTGCCGATTTACCCGGAAGCTCCAGGCTGCCTTCATAATCAAGCGTGCTGCCTTCCACACCTTGAACCTTAACCTTCCCGTTCGGCAATTCAATCTTAATTTTCTTGATTTCCGGCTTTACCTCCACGGTTCCGCTGAGCGGAGCCAACTGTGTCTTGCCGAGAATGCGGCTTATTGAGCCGCCGGTCAGCACAGTCTGTGCTCCACTGGCTGCGACCAGCACAATGATCAGGACAACTGCCCAACCGCTGACACGGCTCTTAACCTCTGATCTGATGAAAAGCCTGAGCAGCATTTCCAGGCCGAACAGAATGAGCAACGCAGGCCAGATAAAACCCAGTGCGTCATACGTTACTACATCAAATTGGGCAAGTACTATAATGACACCCAGCACGATGCAGCCAATTGCGGCCGTGAAACTGCCGATTTTCCATCTCCCCATGGATCATTTCCCCATTTCTCTATACTTTAGGATTTTTTCTAAGCATACTAAGCCCGTACCCGATTAAACCAAGCGACAGCAGAATTGCCCCGATGTTCATATCTGTGAGAATGTGCCAGAGCCATGGGAAAGCAGTAATCAACAGCAGCAAGAAACCCACTACTACACAGCCGATCCCCACCCAGACCGGATTCAGATCGTCATGCGGATAATCTGGAGCCGCAGGCATCCCCATCGTCCACGGCGCTCCGAAACTGTCTGGATGAAACATCATCCGCTCATGCTCAGCGGCGGATACTTTCATCCAGGCCGCTTTCTGCAGCGCATCAAACAGCTGGTAGAACCATAAGGCCGCGAGGGCGAATGGAAATACCGTCGGCATGGAAGGAATAAGTATGATGCAGAGCGATGCTCCAATCATATACTGAAGGCCCAACTTTTTGAATCCCAGATATAAGTGGCCAATCCCTGGAACCATCGCGAGCAGAAACGTCAGCCAGCGTCTTTTTTTAATCATCTAATATGCTCCTTTAGTGTTAATTTTTCTATTTAGCGCTTCCCTGAGCATTAAACCAGGAAGTGACTGAAGTTGACATATGCCCGTTAATTTCATTGATGCCATAAGCCAGATTCTCAAATACTCCAAGTTGCAGCAGCAGGAAGGTTAAGCAAGCAGCAAGTCCATAATGCATCCATGAGGTTCCCGGTGCAGTCCGGCGTCTGGACATAGTCGATTTAACGGTACGCTCTCTGCGCCCGGTTTCAAGCTGTTCAATACGTGACATCACATCAGCAGTAAAATTGGGATACTCGGGAAGATCCACCGGCTCACCGCCCGTCTCCATCTCGCTCCACAGTGCCGCCAGCCCTCTGGCTTCTTCCAGCCATTGCGCGCAGTCGGGACAAGATTCAATGTGCAGACGAACATTCAGCTCCACTTCTGGAGATAGCAAGCCTTCGATATAATGTGGCATCCATTCTTTTACTGTTGCACAATTCATCGCCATTCCTCCCCGCTTTTACGCATCATCTGTCTGGCCCTGTAGAGCTGCGATTCCACTGTTTTGACTGAAATCCCTTTTTGATCAGCAATTTCCTGATAGGAGTGACGCTGAAAATAATACAACTGCACGACCGACCGGTACGGTTCTGTGAGGTTGTTCAAATTCTCGTCCAGCTCCTGCGAGGCTTCCTTGCGCAGCACCGCAGATTCAGGTGTTTGCGTCGTTACCCAGTCATTCTCCGTGTAATCCGCCATACTGCGGTGCCGCCACTCCCTGTCATTTGCCCGTTTCCAGTCGAGACAGGTCCGGTAAGCAATCCGGTACAGCCAGGTGGAGAATGAAGACTGCCCCCTGAAGGAGGGAAGTGCCTTGTAGGCTTTTATGAAGACTTCCTGGGCCATATCCTTGGCCGACTCGGCTTCTCCCGTAATTTTGATACATACTCTGTACACCATGCCTTGATAACGATTGACCAGATGCCCAAAGGCTTGGTGCTCGCCGCTTAGCACAGCAGAAATCCACTCCGTCTCTTCCAGTATTCTCCCCTCCTTCAGCTTCATAGAGTTAGACGCCGGGCAACCGGAGTTCCCTGCAACGTTTTTAAATTTTTTTTGTCGTGGACATTCAAGCCCATTATGTATATCTTACAACAGGATAAATTCCTTTTTGAAGGATTAATGCCTTTTCTTGTCGAAATCACCTCATTTATTATGGCAAAAGCAAACTTATTCTAGGGATTGCCTTAACAACCCGAACTAAAAACTCATAGTAAATTGGCGGTGATTCAATGATTCGCGCAGTGCTTGTGGATGATGAGCGGCTTGCTCTCATGAACTTGAAGATGATACTGGAGGAGCTGGAGACTGTTGCGATTGTAGCTACCTTCACAGATTCAAGGAAAGCCGTCAGCGAAGCTGCTTACCTGAACCCTGACGTTATCTTTCTCGACATCGATATGCCCGAATTAAACGGACTGCAGGCAGCAGAAATCATTCAAATTCACTGCCCCCGGACGAGCATTGTCTTTGTGACTGCTTATAACAGCTATGCAGTGGATGCCTTTGAGCTTCATGCCCTTGACTATGTTCTGAAGCCTGTGCGAAGGGAACGGCTGATAAAGACCCTCTCGCGCGTAGAGGAAAAAATGCACCAGGAGCCGCAAGAAAACAACGGGAGTGAAATAATGATCCGTTGTTTTCAATGTCTCCGGTTCGAACGGAACGGACTGCAGCTGCACGACATCCGCTGGCGCACCGCAAAGGGGCAGGAATTATTCGCCTATTTATTTCATCACCGAAACCGCTTCATCAGTAAAGACACGCTGATTGATCTGCTGTGGCCTGATTTCAGTTTAAAGAAGGCTTCCAACCATCTGTATACAACTATTTATCAGGTGCGTCAATGCCTAAAGCAAGGGAAGACAGATCTGCGGATCAGCAATCTAAGCGGCGGGGAAGGTTATAAGCTGGAAACAGGAAGCAAGCTGGTAGACAGTGCAGAATGGGAAAAAGGAATCCTCTCCCTTGAGCCGATAAATGCTGGCAACTATGGGCAGTACCAGTATTGGTTTGGCTTTTACTCGGGCGATTATTTGGCCGACTATGATTATTTGTGGGCAGAAAGTGAACGCCAGCGCCTGCGAAGCATTTGGCTGCATCATGCGATGGAGATGGCCGAGTTCTATATCGGCTGCGGAAAAATCCCGGAGGCGGTGACCGTGTATCAGAGGATTGTACAGCTGCAGCCTTATTTTGAGCAAGGCCATTTAGGCCTCATGAAGGTCTATGACCGCATAGGAGAACGTTCGGCGGTAGAGGAGCAATACAACATCCTCACGGATTTGCTGAACAGGGAGCTCAGCATTGAGCTGCCCGTAAATATTGAGCGCTGGTATCATAATTGGAAGCAGCACATTCACTGAATCTTCTAGAATGCCCCTTCCTTTTTTGCAATCAAAAAAGCTGCCGGTACAGCAGACATTATTCCACTGTACTGACAGCTCGATAAGAACTTGTTTAGAGACACTGGACTTCTTTACAGCTGGGCGTGATCACGCTGCGTGTAGGTTTTGCGTTTCTCCAGCAGTTTGTTGAGCGCATCCAAATAGGCTCTGGCACTGGCTTCCAGAATATCCGTGCTCAGTCCGCGGCCCTGTGCGGCCACTTCACCCTGCGACAGTACGACATGCACCTCGCCCTGCGCGTCTTTGCCCCGGCTGACCGCTTTAATCGAATAATCTCCGAGTGTCACTTCCTCGCCCGTAGCCTGATCAATGGCATTATAAATCGCATCCACCGAGCCGTTGCCTTCGGCCACCGCCACAATCGGCTGCGCCTCCTGGCTTTTAATAACCACCTTGGCGGTTGGCGTAGCTTCATTGCCATAGGTAACGTAAATCGTCTGCAGGCTGAAAATTTCCGGCGTATCAATCAGCCTCTCTTCCAGCAGCGCCATAATGTCCTCATCGGACACTTCCTTCTTCTTATCCGCAAGATCCTTGAACCTTGCGAAGGCAACGTTCAACTCTTCTTCAGAAACATCGTATCCCAGATCGCTAAGCTTATCGCGGAAGGCATGACGTCCAGAGTGTTTGCCAAGCACTAGCTTGCTCTCTTTGAGGCCGATGGTCTCAGGTGTCATGATTTCGTAGGTAGTCTTCTCCTTCAGCATGCCATCCTGATGAATACCCGATTCATGGGCAAAGGCGTTGGCACCAACAATCGCCTTGTTACCCGGTACCACCATCCCGGTCAGCTTGCTGACCAGACGGCTTGTGCGTGAAATTTCCGACAGCACCAGCGAAGTTTTAGCATCAAAAAACTCACTGCGCGTCTCCAGCGCCAGCGCGACCTCTTCAATCGCCGTATTTCCGGCACGCTCACCAATACCGTTGATTGTGCCTTCGATTTGATCCGCACCATTCTGAATCGCAGCAAGCGTATTGGCAGTAGCCATACCCAGGTCATTATGACAGTGGGCGCTAAGCTGAACCCGCTCGATGTCCGGTACATTGTCCTTCAGGAATTTGAAAATAGCCCCGTATTCCGAAGGATTCAAATAACCTACCGTATCAGGAATATTCACTACATTGGCACCCTCACGGATGGCCATAGCCACCATCTCAGCCATGAAGTCACGCTCTGTACGCCCCGCATCTTCCAGTGAAAACTCCAGCTTGGAAAAATATTTCTTGGCATAGCGGATAGCGGACTGCGCGGTCTCCAGCACCTGTGCTTTATCCATGCGCAACTTGTGCTGGCGGTGGATGGGTGACGTGGCAAGAAAAATATGAATGCAGGGGTCCTGCGCTCCCTTCAGCGCTTCTTTCACCGCATCAATGTCACTCTCTCTGGAGCGGGAAAGACCGATCAGTGTAACATTCTTCACGGCTTTTGCCACTGCGTTTACCGCTGCCAGATCACCCGGTGAAGCCGCAGGGAATCCCGCCTCCATCCGGTCAATGCCCAGTTTTTCCAGCTGGTAAGCGATTTCGACTTTCTCTCGTGTGTTGAGGTTCACACCCGGCGACTGCTCTCCGTCACGCAGCGTCGTGTCGAACACATAAATTTTCCGCATGCTGAGCACCTCCTGAAAATTGTGCTTAAACCCTCAAATGCGGCCCGCAAAAGTTACGGCCGCATCTGAGGATTGCACTATAGTTTCAATAATCTTAAGTATATGAGCCTATTTCTTAATCCAGTGCATCATTTCACGCAGCTGGCTGCCTACTACTTCTACCGGATGAGCAGCTTCGTTGCGGCGGGTAGCTGTAAGGAAAGCACGGCCGGACTGGTTCTCAAGGATAAAGTCACGGGCAAATTTACCTTGTTGAATATCGGTAAGCACAGCCTTCATTGCTTTTTTGGTTTCATCCGTAACAATGCGTGGGCCGGTTACATAGTCGCCGTATTCAGCAGTGTTGCTGATGGAATCGCGCATAGTGGCAAGTCCGCCTTCATACACGAGGTCAACGATCAGTTTAAGTTCATGCAGACATTCAAAGTATGCCATTTCTGGAGCATATCCTGCTTCTGTAAGAGTTTCGAAGCCGGCTTTGATCAGAGCGGATACACCGCCGCAAAGTACAGCCTGCTCGCCGAACAGATCGGTTTCGGTTTCTTCACGGAATGAGGTTTCGATAACCCCTGCACGGGTACAGCCAATGCCTTTGGCATAAGCAAGGCCGATTGCTTTGGCATTTCCGGTTGCATCCTGCTCGATGGCGATCAGGCCAGGAACGCCGAAGCCTTCAACATAAGTACGGCGAACCATGTGACCCGGGGATTTCGGTGCTACCAGCAGCACATCTGCATCCTTAGGAGCAACGATTTGGCCGAAATGCACATTGAAGCCGTGGGAGAACATCAACGCTGCGCCGCTTTTGAGGTTCGGTTCAATTTCATTCTTATATACGGATGCCTGTGTTTCGTCCGGCATGAGAATTTGCACTACATCTGCACGGGATACTGCTTCAGCTACCGGCAATACTTCAAATCCGTCATTTTTGGCGGTTTCGAAGGATTTACCTTCGCGCAGGCCGATGACAACCTGAAGCCCGCTGTCGCGCAGGTTTTGCGCCTGGGCATGCCCTTGGCTACCGTACCCGATTACTGCAATTGTCTTCCCTTTTAACACACTAAGTTCTGCATCCTGTTCATAGTACGTTGTCACTGCCATTGTCAATATCCTCCTTTAATTTGGGACCCATCGTAAAGAGCGGGTACTTCAAGAGCGCCAACTCGCGGTGGTGATCCGGATTGAGATTCAGGCTGCTCCTCAAGTCCCCGCTCTTTAGCGGGGAAATTCAAAATGATCTTATCAAATTAATGCAAACCAGCAGTAATCCGTTAAAGCCGTAAATTATGACAATTAGGCATTGCCGCGAATCATCGCTGTAACTCCTGTACGGGAAAGCTCCTTGATGCCGTATGGCTTGAGAAGTTCAATCATTGCATCAATCTTCTGAGTGTCTCCCACAACCTGTACCAACACGCTTGTTGTACCGATATCGACTACAGAGGCACGGAAGGTTTCGACTACGCCCATAATTTCTGGACGTTCAGCCGGATCAGCTTTGACCTTAATCAGCGCCAATTCACGGGCAACCATCGGTTTGGCGCCAAGATCCACTACCTTAATAACATCAATTAGCTTGTAGAGCTGCTTCTCAATCTGCTCCAGAGTGTGCTGGTCACCAAGTGTAACAATAACCATCCGGGATAATCCAACCTCCTCGGATTGGCCCACAGTAATGCTCTCAATATTGAACCCCCGGCGGCCGAACAACCCTGAAACCCGCTGCAGCACACCTGGCTGGTCATTCACAAGCACAGCAATCGTATGTCTCATCACTGTCATTCATCCCCCATCAGCATTTGATCAATGGTTGACCCTTGAGTTACCATCGGGTAGACATTTTCGTCTTTGGGAACAACGAATTCTACCAGAACAGGTCCCGGCGTTTCCAAAGCTTCCTTCCATGCTGCGCCAGCCTCTTCCTTGTTCGTGGCCCGCAGTCCCTTGACGCCATAGGCTTCAGCCAGCTTTACGAAATCCGGGCTGCCAGCGAGGTCGGTATAGCTGTAACGCTTCTCATAGATCAGATTCTGCCACTGCCGGACCATACCAAGCACCTGATTGTTAATAACTACAATCTTGACCGGAATGTTATTGATAGCACAGATGGCAAGCTCCTGGGAACACATCTGCATGCCGCCGTCCCCATTGATCGAGACAACCAGCCGGTCCGGATGCGCCATTTGCGCTCCGATGGCTGACGGAAATCCGAAGCCCATTGTTCCAAGTCCCCCGGAGGTGATCCATGAGCGGGGATGATTAAATTTATAATATTGTGCAGCCCACATCTGATGCTGCCCTACATCTGTAGTAACGATAGCTTCACCTTTGGTGGTGTCGTTTATCATTTCAATAACCCATTGCGGTTTAAGCTCAGTCTCCGAATCCTTGTAGCGAAGCGGCTGATCCAGCTTCCACTGGGCAATTTGTGTTCTCCAGGCATCGGCACCTGCTGCCCGGCGTACATCGGGAATCAGCATCTCCAGCACTGTCTTCACGTCGCCAACGATCGGAATGTCAGGCGATACATTTTTGCCGATTTCTGCCGGATCGATATCAATATGAACAATCTTGGCTTTTGGCGCGAAGCCGTCCAGCTTGCCGGTAACACGGTCGTCAAACCGGGCACCGATATTAATCAGCAGATCACACTGTTGAATAGCATTGTTTGCGGTATATGTGCCATGCATGCCCGGCATTCCCATCCATAGCTCATCCGCACTCGGGAAACAGCCCAGTCCCAGCAGAGTTGTCGTAATCGGAATTTCCGTCCGTTTTACGAATTCATACATCTCTTCATGCGCTCCGGAGTAGATGACACCGCCGCCTGCAATAATAATCGGACGTTCTGCAGCATCAATGGCCCGGATCAGCTTATCGAGTTGAAGTTTGTTCGGAACGGTCCGCGGGTTATAACCACGAAGGTTAACGCCTTGCAGCTGCACCGGATTGAATAACATTTTGGCTGCCGAGACATCTTTGGGAATATCAATCAGCACCGGACCTTTACGTCCTGTATTGGCAATATGGAACGCCTCATGAATGATTCGCGGCAGATCCTCAACATCACGTACCAGATAGCTATGCTTCGTAATCGGCATTGTGATGCCTGTAATATCCGCTTCCTGGAAAGCGTCGGTTCCAATCAGGCTGGAGAAGACGTTCCCGGTGATGACTACCAGCGGAACAGAATCCATAAAGGCGGTGGCAATGCCGGTTACAAGGTTGGTAGCTCCGGGTCCGGAGGTAGCGATGCATACTCCCGCTTTGCCGCTCGCTCTGGCATATCCGTCAGCCGCGTGAATAGCGCCCTGCTCATGCCGGGTCAGAATATGTTTGAAATCATCGAAGCCATGAAGCGCATCGTAGATGTACAGCACAGCCCCGCCCGGGTATCCGAATACAGTATCAACACCTTCCAGTACTAGACTGCGCAGCAGGACTTCGGATCCCGTAATCACCTCGGGATTCTTCCATTTCTCACGTAACTGCTCTGTAGACCGCACTTCCGGTATATTCGCGCTCATCAGTATTCCTCCCTTCGATATTTAACATTCATTATGCAAATGACAGACCGTCTTTTATACAGCTGTAAGAATTGGCTATGCTCCTTGAAAGTTAGTGTTCACCAACCCAGTGCAGCTAACCATCATCTTATGGGCAACAAAAAAACCTTCCGCCACCCACGCGCAAAATAGAAGCGCGTGAGGGACGAAAGGTTGATCTTCCGTGGTACCACCCATGTTTGCATTACATCTCGCGATGTAACGCCTTATCAGGTAACAAAAATCCATCGATGTAGGCAGGGCCCAAATCTTTGTAACCTGAAGTCCCTAACGCGGACTAAACGATTCCCCCTAATAATTCCACCACTGTTGCCGATGGACCTTTCAGGAAAACAGCTCCGAGGTGAGCTCGTATATAAGGGATTCTGGTGGAGGTTGCAGCAATTCCTCTCACTCTCTGAGCAAAAGAGCCCTTAAAACTTCGTCCTCATCATTGCCGATGCATGTATGTTCGATAAAATGTTTAGACACATTATATGATTCCTCACACGGTTAAGTCAATACCCTTATTTCCGTAACTGACACAAATTGTTGTTCTGTTCTACCGTAACGCCCACACCACCCTGGGCATATGATGTACGACAATGCGTGGAAAGGAGGCGCTCTATGATTCGTTACCGTAGACCCAAGCAGGACGACACCGTCATTCTGGATCTGATTGAAAAGCAGCTCGTCCCTTTATCCCATCTCCCCCAAACCGTAATTAATCAGGTAAGAAAAGATCTGCCCCGCCGCTTGGGGCAAGGAGTTACACTGGTAGCCTGCCCAGACTATGAGAGCGATCCGCTGGGGTTTGTCCACTTTATGCTGCACGGTGATCTGCTGTATATTGATATGCTAGCCGTAGCCCCTGCAGCTAGGCGCAAACATTGGGGGAATATGCTCATGGACCGCGCAGAGCGATTTGCATTATCTCGCGGTTGTCAGCGGGCCAAGGTTGCTGTTGATACTGGAAATACTGCCGGTATTTCCTTTTATCAAAAAATGGGCTACAGAGTAGCCCGTTATCAGGCGCAAAACTACTGTTATGAGTTTGAAAAGCAGTTCAATTGACTCTGCTGCTTATAAACTTCTTAGAAAAAGCCAATCGGAGGTACCAGAGCTCCGCCATAAGGTCCAGGAGCATATCCTCCATACTTGTTATAACCGTATCCACCATATGGATTGCCTCCATACGGGGAGCCTCCATAACCTGGGCCATATCCGCCAGCATAAGGGGCCGTACCTATGGCAAGCAAATCAAACAGCACCAGCGGAATCAATGCTTTGGTTTGTACTTTCTTACCGCTGACACGCTGTAGGATCAGACGGTTTCCAGAAATGCGGAGCAGCTTGCCCGTCACTTTAGAACCATCTTTTTTCACTGCAACGATATTTCTGCCCACCAGCTTCATTACCTGTTTCTTTGTAACCGGCTGTGCCATAATATCCCTCCTAAAATTTTATAAGCATCTGCTTACACACCTGTCTCATATGCATTCGCATAAGTTTCAACACAGTTTATTCGGCGCGTCTGCCGTTCGCCTGTACACATGCCCTGTCCAGCGAAAGAGTAGCAATAACTTGCGGTTTAGCCACACTGCATCCTCTGCAGATATGGCTCAAAGCCAAGTGGAAACGGCTTTGCCGTCCTCAAAAGGACGGTATCCGTTTCAGCGAGATTTATAGCGTGAAGCATATAAATTCTTATATTCGCACAAAAAAACGCATTTTCAGCAACAGCCGGAAATGCGTTTTTGAATAATACTGCTATTCAAATCAACTGCGGGTCTAACGTTTGCTGGGATCGTATGGCTCACCGAGCGCTTTTGGCGCCGAAGAGCGGCCGACAGCACTTACCAGTACTATAATCGTCAATACATAAGGAATCATAAAGATAAATTCCTGAGGGATACTATTGGACCATTCAAACAACTGCACATAGTTGCGGATAGCCTGGGAGAATCCGAAGAATACTGCGGCTGCAAATGCACCAAGCGGATTCCATTTGCCGAAGATCATCGCTGCAATGGCGATAAAACCTTGACCGGAGATCGTATTGTGCCCAAAGGTACCTGTAGTCGTCAGCGTAATTGTCGCTCCGCCGATACCGGCCAGCAGGCCACTCAGCATAACTCCGATATATCTCATCCGCTTTACATTGACACCCAGCGTATCTGCAGCACTCGGATGTTCGCCAACTGCGCGCAAGCGAAGGCCAAACGGAGTCTTAAACAGCACAAAGTAAATGACAATAACCAGCACAATCGCCAAATAGGTTGTTGGATAGGAATTAAAAATCCCTTCGCCAATAACCGGAATCTTCGAAAGACCTGGCACCGGTATTTTTTTGAAGCCATCCAGCAGCGGTGTTTCACCAGCGCCGTCAAAAAGCAGCTTAACTATATAAAGCGTGCTGCCGGCAGCAAGGAAGTTAATTACCGTACCGCTGATCGTCTGATCGGCTTTAAAGGTAATTGCGGCCACCGCATGAATCAATGAGCCAATCACACCCACAGCCATAGCGCAAATCACACCAACCCACGGAGCCCATGCCCCCATTCCGGCATCCTGGGCATAATATCCGCCCACGGCTGCCGCAAAGGCACCAAACATCATCAAACCTTCAAGACCGATATTAACTACCCCGGAGCGTTCAGAGAAGATGCCGCCCAGCGCGGCAAAAATGAGCGCTGTGGAGAATACAAGCGTTGTATTGAGCAGTTGTCCTAACGTCTGCAGATCCATCTATAACACCTTCTCTTTCTTGCGCTTGAAGTAAAACGGTTTAAGCACCCAGCGGACAATTCCTTGTGCCGCAATAAAGAATATAATTGAACCGATTACGATACGAATCAGGTCCGGTGGAACATCTGCTCCAAAGCTCATGCCTGCCGAACCATACGTCAGTATTCCATATAGGATAGCGGCCAATACGACTCCAAGCGGATGAGTCAGTCCAAGAAGCGCGACGGCGATGCCGTCAAATCCATAACCCGGCGAGGCTGCGAAGACAGATTGATAGTGGAATACGCCCAGCACCTCACCTGCTCCCGCCAGCCCGGCGAAGGCGCCACTGATGAACATCGCCTTCACTACATTGCGTCCAACATTCATCCCGGCATATTCTGCGGCATGCGGATTGAGTCCAACCGCACGCATTTCATATCCCTGTTTGGTCTTCCATAAGTACACGTAGAAGAACAGCGCTGCAGCAAGCGCAATAACTGTACCCCAGTGCAGACGGGCGTTATCAAACAGAGAATTCAAGAAGTTCATGGAAAGCGAAGCGGGAATATCCTCCGAACGGTTTTGCTTTGGAAGGAGCAAAAATGTTTTGACAATGTAATTTGCCAGATAGAGCGCGATCCAGTTCAGCATAATGGTAGTGATAACTTCATTAATGCCGCGTTTCGCCTTAAGGAATCCGGCTATTCCGGCCCACAGACCGCCGCAGAGCCCTGCAGCGATAACAGCAAGCGGGACCAGCAAGAACGGCGGCAGGCCAGCCAGCTTAATACCGATCACTGAAGCGGCGGTCATACCGATAAGCACTTGACCATCCGCACCAATGTTAAACATTCCTGAGCGGAAGGCAAATGCTACGGCAAGCCCGGTAAACATCAGCGGCGTCATTTCACGTATTGCCTCACCGAAATCATAAGCACTGCCAAATACACGCTGGAACAGGGATGAATAAGCGAGGATAGGGTCATATCCGCCGACCAGCATCACGACAGCTCCTACCAGGAAACCCATTATTATTGCAACAATCGGCACAATATAGCTGTCTGTCGCAAATATTTTTTTCAGTCTATGCACCCGCTTTTCCCCCCCGCTTCAAGCTGCCCGCCATCATCAGACCCAGTTCCTGGTCATTCGTATCCTGCGGCAATACTTCGCCGACGATTTGCCCTTCATAGATAACGGCTATTCTGTCGGAAACATTCATAATCTCATCCAGCTCGAAAGAAATCAGCAGCACAGCTTTGCCCTGATCACGCTGGGCAATCAGTTGCTTCTGAACGAACTCAATCGCTCCGACATCAAGACCACGTGTCGGCTGAGCCGCAATCAGGAGTGTCGGATTTTTGTCTATTTCCCGCGCAATAATCGCTTTTTGCTGATTACCGCCTGACAAAGAGCGGGCTTTGTTCTCAATGGAAGGCGTACGCACATCAAACTGTTTGACCAAATCTTCGGCATGCTGATTGATTACGTCTTTCTTCAGGAAGCCAGACTGGTTATACGGACTCTTGTAGTACGTTTCCAATACCATATTTTCACTTACACTGAAATCGAGCACAAGCCCGTGTTTATGACGGTCTTCCGGAATATGGGATACATTCATTTCCGAGATTTTGCGTGGAGACAGGTTGGAAATTTCTTTGCCGGATACGGTAATAGAACCGGAATCAATTTTGCGGAGTCCCGTGATGGCCTGGATCAGCTCACTTTGTCCGTTGCCGTCAACGCCTGCAATCCCAAGGATTTCACCGGCCTTCACTTCAAAGCTGAGGCCATTCAGCACAGATACGCCTTCCTTGCTCTTGCTGCTGACATTGGACAGCTTAAGGACGCTGGATCCCACATGCGGAGCCTGCTTGTCCACTTTGAATGTCACGCCGCGTCCGACCATTTTTTCGGCCAGCTCATTCGGATTCGTCCCGGCAGTCTTAACGGTATCAATCACCTTACCACGACGGATGATTGTAACCCGATCGGAAATCTGCATGATTTCTTTAAGCTTATGTGTAATTAGAATAATGGATTTGCCCTCTGCAACGAGCCGCTTCATGATCGCCATAAGCTCAGTAATCTCCTGCGGCGTCAATACAGCGGTAGGCTCGTCGAATATAAGTATATCCGCTCCGCGATACAGGGTTTTCATAATCTCTACCCGCTGCTGCATGCCGACCGAAATGTCATGAATTTTGGCATTCGGATTGACCTGCAAGCCATATTGCTCCGATAGTTTGCGAACCTGCTCAGAAGCGGATTTATAGTCGATTTTAAGTCCTTTTTTCGGTTCCATGCCCAGAACAATGTTCTCGGTGACCGTAAAAGGCTCTACAAGCTTGAAATGTTGGTGGACCATACCAATGCCAAGCTCAATAGCTTTATTAGGGCTATCGATAATAACCGGTTTCCCGTCGATTTCGATGCTGCCTTCATCGGGCTGGTATAGTCCGAATACGATATTCATCAAGGTGGACTTGCCTGCACCGTTCTCACCGAGCAGCGCATGGATCTCCCCTTTTTCCAGCGTCAGACTTATAGAGTCGTTCGCTACAATACCGGGAAAGCGTTTTGTGATTTGCTTCAACTCTACGACAGGAGCCGCAGCACTCATGGAATCACCCTCATCACAGAATATATAATAGACATACAGACACGGCTGTACCGCCCCTTGCGAGGCGGCACTGCTGTGTTCACGTATAACTTTTAACAGGGAACAAGGCCAGCTTTAGAACCGGCCTTGTTCCTTATTACGTTATTGTAAAGCTTTAAGAATGACTCAACGCTTACTCGGATGGAACAGTAATCTTGCCATCGATGATTTGTTTTTTGAAATCCTCAACTTTAGCCAGAATTTCTTCGGATACGTTGGCTTTTGATGTTTCAGGAAGGCCCACGCCGTTGTCTTTCAGACCCAGTACGGTTGTAGTGCCGCCTTTGAATGTTCCGTCAACTACTTGTTGGGAAACCTTCTTAACTGCTTCGTCAACACGTTTGATCATGGAAGTCAAAGTTACATCGTCGCCAAATTCTATGGATTGGTCTTTGTCTACACCGATTACCCATACTTTATCGCCGCCTGCATCATTGCGGGATTTAGCTTCATTGAACACGCCGTTGCCAGTTGCGCCGGCAGCAGGGAAGATGATGTCGTTACCGGCATCGTACAGGGTAGCAGCCAGGGATTTACCTGTATCAGGCTTGTCATAAGCGCCTGCATAAGTATTCGTTACTGTTGCTTCAGGATTAACTGCTTCTACGCCAGCCGTGAAGCCAACTTCAAAACGTTTGATAACCGGGCTGTCCATACCGCCTATAAAGGCCACTTTGTTAGTTTTAGTTGTCAAACCGGCAACAACACCCACCAGGAAGGAACCTTCATTCTCAGAGAAAGTAACGGACTCAACATTTGGAGCGTCTACAACGCTATCGATGATTGCCAGTTTGGCATCCGGATTGGCTTTAGCTACTTCCAGCAAAGCGTCTCCAAGGTCAAAGCCGATCCCCCAAGTCAGATCGTAGCCGCCTTTTACGAATTGGTTAAGGTTTGGCACATAGTCTGCGTTGGCTTTACTTTGCAGATATTTAATTTCCACACCGGATTCTTTATTAAGAGCTTCCAGGGCTTCCCAGGCAGATTGGTTAAACGATTTATCGTTTACCCCGCCTACGTCTGTAACCAGCCCTACCTTAACGTCGGATGCGCCGTCTTTTTTGTTACCGCAACCTGCCAAAATGACACTGGTTGCCATCAACATAACGAGCGACAATTTGAAAACCTTTTTCATCGAATGTGATCCCCCTTAAGAAATTGGATGTCTTCTGTGTTTTGCTTGGACATACCATTAGATCAAATTATAACTGTAAAAAAACCTAAAATCCAGTCTATAAATGACCTCAGGTCAATAATAATTTGCATTTTTCACCAAGAAAACGCTTACCCTGACACAAAGTGTTATACTTATGTCTATTTGATGTTAGGAAAGCTCGAAACAGTTAAACATATTCCTAAAACCTTATAATTATTATTGCACACAAATGTATTTTCTATTATCATGATTGTTTATATCTTGCATGAAAAGGGAGTACTGAAAAATATGGATGAACAAAACACCCCACAAGTCGCGCCCGCCTTTAAATACAGCCGTGAATCCCGCGTGTTCAAAACCGGCCGCGTCTTCCCGAATGATGTCAACAACCACAAAACCCTGTTTGGCGGCAAGCTGATGAGCACCATTGATGAAGTTGCCTCTATCTCGGCTATGCGCCATTGCCGCACGAATGTGGTAACCGCCTCTGCTGACTCCGTTGACTTTCTTCTGCCAATCAGACCTACGGACTCCGTGTGCTTCGAATCCTTCGTCTCCTGGACAGGACGCACAAGTATCGAGGTGTTTGTGAAGATTATCTCGGAGAACTTATACACAGGCGAGCGCGTTGTCGCCGCTACGTCATTCCTGACCTTTGTAGCGGTGCACGAGGATGGCACACCTGCTCCAGTTCCGGCTATTATCCCCGAGACCGATGAAGAGAAGCTGATCAGCGAATCTGCCAATGAACGTTCAGAGCTGCGCAAACTAAGACGGACAAACAGCAAAAAGCTGGCTTCACAATTGAGCACCACCAAGTACTGGGAATAAAATTTCAGCTGCAAGCCCCCTCCCTTACAGAATCTGGCCGGCAGGGGGCTTCTCTGAATGTCACCGCGCAAAAAAAGCACCACCCGCAGGTGGTGCTTTTCGGTTTATTCATCCCTCTTACGCGTTAATCTTCTCTTTGGCTACAACAGCCAGGGAGTTGAATGCGTTAAGATCGTTTACTGCCAGGTCAGCCAGCATTTTACGGTTCACTTCTACGCCAGCCAATTTAAGGCCGAATACAAGCTTGCTGTAGGACAGGCCGTTCAAACGAGCTGCTGCGTTAATACGAACGATCCACAGTCTGCGGAAGTTACGTTTAGTTTGACGACGGTCACGGTATGCGTAAACCATCGATTTCATTACTTGCTCGTTAGCTGTTTTGAAAATGCGGTGCTTGGAACCGAAATAACCCTTTGCCAATTTCAACACTTTTTTATGTCTACGACGAACTACAAATCCGCCTTTAACTCTTGCCATATTAATAAACCTCCCAAAAATGTGTGATAAAACTATTTCAAGTTAGCGAGTCCTTGTTTCAAACGTCTTACATCCCCAGGGGCCATTACTGGATTGCCGTTCAATACGCGTTTAGCGCGTTTCGATTTGTGGGACAGCAAGTGGTTCTTGTGAGCTTTGTAACGCAGTACTTTACCAGTTCCGGTAATTTTGAAGCGGCCTTTCAGGCTGCTATGTGTTTTCATTTTAGGCATGGTGTTTCCTCCTTGAATATTATGCGGCGCCAAATTGCTGTGCAAGTGACTCCAAATTATTGGGCTTTAGGAGCCAGAATCATAATCATGCTGCGGCCTTCCAGCTTAGGCTGGCGCTCAACAACAGAGATATCTTCCACTTCGGTCTTAACACGTTCCAGGATTTTCTGGCCGATGCTAGCGTGGGTAATCTCACGTCCGCGGAAACGAACGGAGCACTTCACTTTATCGCCTTCGCCCAGGAACTTAATCACATTGCGGAACTTGGTTTGGTAATCATGTTCCTCAATGTTGGCACGGAACCATACTTCTTTAAGATCCACGATCTTCTGGTTCTTGCGTGCTTCCTTCTCTTTCTTCTGTGTTTCATAACGGAACTTGCCGTAATCCATGATGCGGCATACCGGCGGTTTCGCCTGCGGTGCTACGTTGACTAAATCAAGATTAAGATCAATCGCCATTTGCAACGCTTCGCGGATCGGCTTAATTCCGATTTGCTCGCCTTCCGCTCCAACCAACCGAACCTCTTTGGCCCGAATTTCATCATTGATCATATGTTCCTTACTGATAATACTCCACCTCCGGATCTACTTTACAATTATTTTATTTACGGTTCTCCATAAAAAAGGGATGCCGGTAACTCCCCGACACCCCGTTTGATCAACGTTCATGAATTATAACCATTCATAAAGCATTGAGATCAAAACCAGCTGGCGTATTTGCCAGTCAGGTGAGAAGCCGGTGCTTCTGCTTGCAATCCCTATGTTTTGCATACTTGAATACTATACAATACTCCGCAAGGAGTGTCAACATGTTCTTTTGTGAAAATCCGGGCTTATCCTTGCTTGCTCTGAACTTCCTCAAGCCTCACGACACGCGTGTGCTTGGTATGGCTCCATTGCTTGTTGTTCTGCGTGAAGAAGGCATAGAACGTAATTGGATACCAGGAAAGCAGATACACCGGAAAGACCAGCAGGTAAAGATACACTTTTTTGAACTTGACCTTCTCCAGCGCCATGGCCAGCAGGAAGGTGATAATATTGGCGCCGACTGCAAAGAAGCTGAGCCACAACGGCAAATAACCATAAATATTGGCAATATGCGGACCATTAAGCAGCGAAGTGTCTACCCACATTACAGCAGTCATCAGGAACGTCAGCAGCACGATGTAGACATTCACCCCATACAGCGCGAGATCCAGCTTCGTCAGGCTGCGTTCTTTAATGGCTTGCCACAGCAAAGGGAAGAAGTAGCGGCGGGCCACTGTAAAGTGTCCCTGCATCCAGCGCAGCCGCTGTCTGGAGGATGCTTTGAACGTGAGCGGCTTCTCATCAAATACCTTGGCGTCATAGTTGAATTTTGGAAATACGCCTTTGGATGCGCTGCGCATCGTAAACTCCAAATCCTCGACAAGGCTTGTTGCTCCCCAGCCCATCTCTTTAAGCAGATTGGTTTCGAAGCACATGCCGGTTCCGCCCAGGAAGTTGGCCATGTTCAAATTATGGCGCGACAGCTGCCACAAACGGTTGATGTACCAGTAAGATACACCGTATGCAGCAGTAATCCATGAATCCTCCGGATTCTTTGTATCAATATAGCCTTGAATTACGCGCCCGCCTGCGCAGAGATCATTATTCATCTCTGTGAGGAATTCGGTATGTGCAAGGTTGTCGGCGTCGAACATGACAACTGCATCATACTGTCTCGGCATCGCCCATAGTTCCTTGAGCATCCATTCGATTGCGTAACCCTTGCCCCGAAGGTTGGTATTGGTGCGGACACAGGCATTCATTCCGTGCTCGCGCACAATTCTTGCGGTGCCGTCTGTACAATTGTCGCAGATGACAAATACATCGTACAACTCTTGGGGATAATTAAGCTGTTTCAAATTCTCCATCAATGCGCCGACGACTTCTTCCTCGTTGTGCGCGGCAACCAATACAGCAAATGATTTTTCCGGCCCGAACTGTACCTTATTCTTTTTCTTGCGCAGTCCAAACAACGATAATGTGAACTGATAGACTGCGATTGCCGCCAAGATCACTTGGAGCGTAACAAACAATGCGTCTGTCATGATCTTTTGATGCCCCCTTTTTCACTCTTGGTGTGCTTTTTTTCTTTTTTTCTCTCTCTGTCTTATTAAACGTTCTTTCTGACCCTTTTGTTGCATTCCTTACAGTAGACCAAGAGTTTCCCCTTTTTGTGGAGTAGGCTTCAATTTATATCTATCCCGTTTATAAAGATGTTATAGAGATACCAAATGGCGGACTCCTCAATTCTCTGTAACCTTATAAACATGTTTAGCCTACTTGAATCATTGTAAGGTGTAAGGGGTTGTTAAGTCAAAACTGGCATTTTCCGACCTTAACCGAGCTTTTTCTTGAAATGGACTGCTTTAAAAACGTATGATAAAGACAGCTTTCAGGTCTTGGATCGAGTGGCTGCTGCTGCGTTTATTATCCTCAGCCGGACTATCGGAGGGACAAAGTATGAAACATTTATTCATGAAACTACATCTCTGGGAACGGCAAGTTTTCAAGTGGATCAACGGACGATTGCACAACCCTTTTTTGAACTTTTGGCTTTTCTATCTTACCCATCTGGGCGGAGCAACAAGCGCCATCGGTATCAATGTGCTAATCTGGGTGCTCTCACCCCAGCCTTTGAGAACAACGGGTCTTCAGGCTCTCACCGCTCTGGCTGTCAGCCACCTGCCCGTCGCTGTTGCTAAAAAGTTATACCCGCGCATGCGTCCTTATCTGGCGCTGCCGGGAACGAATACGTTTCACAATCCGCTTAAAGATCATTCTTTTCCATCAGGTCATACTACAGCTATCTTCGCCTCAACGGTACCTTATATGGCGGCTTACCCTGCCTTGACCGTTTTCCTGCTGCCGCTGGCCGCTATTGTCGGTTTCTCCCGCATTTATTTGGGACTGCATTACCCTTCTGACGTTCTTGCAGGAGCAGTTATCGGCACTGGCGTTGCGGCAGGCACCGTTGTTTTATGGATCTGAAGCCTGCATCACAAGTCATATCGGCGAAATCCATCCGGGAACAGGTGAATCCAACATTGCGCAAAAAAAGAGTTTTATTGCTGTCGGAAGGTTTTGGTGCAGGACATACGCAGGCAGCTTACGCGCTGTCGAGCAGCCTGCGCAAGTTATCGCCCCAAGTGCAAACGAAGGTGCTGGAGCTAGGAAATTTCCTGAATCCAAAGCTGGCGCCTCTTGTTGTGTCGGCATACCGCAAAACAGTGACGACCCAGCCCCGCTTGATGGGGTACGTGTACCGTCACCAGAAATCATTTAATCGTCTTACCACGCTTGCCTTGCACCGCTTATTTTATACACATACGCAAAATATTGTGAAGCAGCTGAAGCCCGATATTATCGTCTGCACCCACTTTATTCCCAGCGCTGTGGTGTCCCGCCTGAAACGGCTGGATCCGGCCTTCAAAGCGCCGCTCGTTACGGTGATCACGGATTATGATGCCCATGCCACCTGGATCAGCCCTGAGGTAGACCGGTATCTGGTGTCCACTCCGGAGGTCAAAGCCAAGCTGCGCCGGCGAAACGTATCCGCCGCCAAAATCCAGGTTACCGGCATGCCGGTTCACCCCAACTTCTGGGAGCATCCCGGAAGAGCGGAAATTCTGGAGCAATTCGGCCTGCAGGACTTGCCGACGGTTATGGTTATGGGCGGGGGCTGGGGCATGATGAACGATGAGGTCGTGAACGAAGCGCTGGCGAGCTGGCGGGAGAAAGTCCAGATTGTCTTTTGTCTCGGCACGAATGATAAACTGCTGAGCGAGATGAACGAGGACCACCGGTACATTCATCCCAATATCTCCCTGATCGGATTTACCCGCGAGATTGACAAGCTGATGGAGGTATCCGATCTGCTCGTTACCAAGCCAGGAGGAATGACCTGCAGCGAAGGGCTGGCCAAGGGTATCCCCATGCTCTTCCATCACCCCCTGCCAGGTCAGGAAGAGGAGAACTGCCGCTACTTCACGGCTGCAGGTCTTGGAGAACCGATTTCATCGCTGGATGTAGTCGACAAATGGATGGAGCGGCTGCTCTACAACTATGAGGACGTGCAGGCCAAACGAAAAAGCCATCTGGAAGAGATCGCCAGGTTTCATCCGCTGCAAAGCGCCCAAAGCATTATTGATATGCTCGAATAACGCCCACAAGAACAAGGGGACATATAAAAATGGCAGTCCGGGAATTTCTCCTTGGACTGCCATTTTTATATACTTCTGCTTTGGTGGAGACATAAATCGGCATTAACTGTTCTACAGCCGGTATTTATCCAGCCGGGCGGCCTGATACCGCTCCAGCGCCTCTGCCCCGACAATCGCTTCGCAGCGCTGGATATTAACGCCACGGCCGTAAAATTTGGTCTCATATTCCGTCATGACATGCTCCTCATTAATGACACCGTCCGCATGCAGGTCAAGAGAGATATTCTTCATTTGCAGCCCATAGTCGGCAAACGCATTAAGGGAGAACTCAAACAGGCTCCGGGAATCCGTCTTCAGATGAATTTCCCCCAGCGGACTGAGTAACCCGCGGTATTTGTCAAGAAAACGCGGATGCGTCAGGCGGCGGCGGGCATGCTTGCTCTTCGGCCAGGGATCGCTGAAGTTCAGATAGATACGTTCCAGCTCTCCTGGAGCAAACACTTCCTCCGCGTAGTTAATATTGGCGAGTGCCACTCTGAGGTTAGGCGGCGTCTCATGTCCTGCCGGCTCCCACACCAAACGGGCTTTCTCAGCCGCGCGGCGGATCAACTCATCGTACATATCAACGCCGATAAAATTAATATCGGGATATTTGAAGCTCATTTGACTAATGAACTGTCCTTTGCCCATTCCGAATTCCACATGAATCGGATGATCGTTGCCGAACAATTCAGACCACCGCCCCTTGAGGCTGCGTGGATCGAGGATTACCAGATCGGTCTGTTCCTCCAGGCTTTCACGTATTCCTTTTCTTCCGCGTAAACGCATAGGTATTCCTCCGCTTATTCACTTATTACAATAACTATCACTTGCAATATTGTGCCGAACTTATCTGCAAAAGTAAAGGGATTTCAGTGAAGAGATGCTGATTCCGTCATTTTCTACATATATTTGCCAAAAGGAAAAGGGAATTCTCCGACGGGGGCAAAAAATCCGCCGGAGAATTCCCTTTATGTTGTATTTGGAATTGGGGTCCACTAGTTCAACAGTTCATAGTCTACCTTGCCGGTGTATTAAAATCAAATTTCTTCTCGAACGCATTTCTGATCTTGCGCTGCGCTTCTGTCTTAATCTTATGGTTGCCATTAAACTCCACGCCCGTAAGCGCAAGCGCTTCATCAGGAGTCAATTGCACATCAATGGAGCCTTTGCCTTCGGCATATGATGTTTGAGAATTCATCGTGATCACCTCTTGGGTTTTATTATGGATCGGACGACACGAAATTATGAATTCAATAAATGAAGATTATGCTTGCTGTATCAGGTTTTTTACAATTTAAATATAACATAATGTGTAAGCATTAACAAGTGAAAACCCTTTATTTTTAGCCTTTTTTTCACGGATTCCGCAGGCGCCAATGTTACGCTGGGCGCTGTTTTTTGTTACAATGGATAGGTTAAAATAAAATGGCTCTACGTTGCCTTTCCGGAACACCGTCATTTTAGCGACAATATAAGGATAACTTCAGGGGGAAAGCAGTCATTCAGCCCTAAAAATAAACGTTCTTATATTTAAGAGAGGAGCTGCACCTGTTGAGTCTTCTAGAGACCTCTTCTCCACTGCTGTGGGGAGATAAACGATTTCATACCTGGAACTACGAAATGCGCGAACAGATGGATACCAAGGTATTCAAAGTAATGCTCGACGCCGGTTTTACTTGCCCTAACCGTGACGGCTCTATCGCCAAAGGAGGCTGCACCTTCTGCAGCGCCAGAGGATCAGGCGATTTCGCCGGAAGCCGCCGCGACGATCTGGTTACCCAGTTCAACAATGTGCGCGACAGACAGCATCTGAAATGGCCGAATGCAAAGTATATCGGTTATTTCCAGGCCTACACCAATACGTACGCTCCGGTCGAGGAGCTGAGAGAATATTATGAAGTGATTCTGCAACAGCCGGGTGTGGTCGGACTTGCCATCGCCACACGTCCGGATTGCCTGCCGGATGATGTCGTCGAATATCTCGCCGAGCTGAACCAGCGTACGTACCTGTGGGTGGAGATGGGTCTGCAGACCATTCATGATTCCACTTCCGAACTGATCAACCGCGCCCATGATACCAAGTGTTATGTCGAGGCTGTCGAGAAGCTGCGCCGTCACGGCATCCGCGTCTGTACCCATATTATCCACGGGCTTCCGCAGGAAACTCATGAAATGATGCTGGAAACTGTTTCGGCTGTTGCCCGCATGGGTGTTCAGGGCATCAAAATCCATCTGCTGCATCTCATGCGCAAAACGCCGATGGTCAAGCAATATGAGGCTGGCCTCCTGCGGTTTTTGGAGCAGGACGAATATGTCAAGCTGATTGCCGACTCGCTGGAAATCCTGCCGCCGGAGATGATTGTTCATCGTCTGACCGGGGATGCCCCGCGCGATCTGCTGATCGGGCCTATGTGGAGCCTTAAGAAATGGGAAGTGCTGAACGCAATTGATGATGAGCTGGTTGCACGCGACACCTGGCAGGGTAAGTACTGGAGGAAGAGCTAATGGGCTTCATGTCCGTCCTTAGCTTTGCTCATAAATTAACCGCCGAACGCCTAATGTCCGGCGGCAGAGCCATTGACGCCACCGTGGGCACCGGTGCCGATACGCTGTTCCTCGCCAAGGCGGCAGGGCCGCGAGGCGGGGTGTACGGCTTCGACATTCAGCCTGCGGCGCTGAAGCTTGCGGAAGAGCGCCTGCGGCTGGCCCGGGAGGAAGCGCCGTCAGCGCTTTCTCCCGTGACGCTGCTGGAGCGCAGCCATGCAGCGATGGCGGAAGCCGTTCCGCCGGAGTGGCGCGGAACGGTGTCGGCGGTGATGTTCAACCTCGGCTACCTGCCTTCCGGCGATGCCGACAAGACCATCATCACCGAGCCGGAGAGCACGCTGGCCGCCTTGGAGGCCGCGCTCTCGCTGCTGCGCCCGGGCGGCATCGTCACGGCGGTGCTCTACCCGGGCCATGACGGCGGAGACCGCGAAGCCTCCGCCGTAGAGTCATGGGCGGCAGGGCTTGCCCAGCAGGAGGCGCAGAGCATTGTGTACCGCCAGCTGCAGCGGTCTTCTGCTCCCTACGTAGTAGCCGTAGAGAAGAAAAAAGGAACTGAAGCCTAAATAGCAATGAGTAAAATCGGGCATTTTGGCATTCAGCTCACAAAATTGACACGCTGTAAGTAACAGAAGCAAGTAAATATTACAATTTGGAAGGAAGATGTTGTGATGACAAAACCATATCCTTTAAAATTTCAGCCGGAGTTTAAAGAACGCGTCTGGGGCGGCCGCGCACTGGAGAAATTCGGGCTCGGACTGCCGGAGGGCCATATTGGCGAAGGCTGGATGATCGCCGATCACCCGAACGGCACCTCTTCCGTCGTAAACGGCGAACTCGCCGGACAGGGGCTCGATCAAATCCGTGAGCAGTTTGGACAGGAATGGTTCGGCAGCAAAGGCATCAGCGAAGAAGGCGGAAGATTCCCCCTGCTGATCAAGCTGCTGGACTGCAATGACAACCTTTCCGTGCAAGTGCATCCTACAGATGACTATGAAGGATTGCCGAAGGGTGAACTGGGCAAGACAGAAATGTGGTACGTGCTGGACGCCAAGCCGGGTGCCAAGATCATTTACGGCCTGAAAGAAAATGTCACCAGGGAAACACTGCGTGATGCACTGGAGAATGGAACCGTTATGGACAGTCTTCAGGAGATTACCGTCTCTGCCGGTGATTCCTTCTATATTCCTGCGGGCACCGTTCACGCTCTCTGCGCAGGAGTCGTTGTTGCCGAAATCCAGCAAAACTCTGACACTACATACCGGATTTATGATTATGACCGTCCGGGACTGGACGGCAAGCCGCGTGAGCTTCATATTGAGGATTCATTGAATGTAACCGCCTATGAAGGTGCGGGGGCCACCTCGATGAAGACAGACGGCGCCGTTCCCGGGGAATGGCTGCAAATCGCCTCCTCTCCTTATTTCATCGTTGAAAAAGGCCTTGTAAACGGACAATGGGAGCTTGCCACGACTCCGGACAGCTTCACCATTCTCGTCATCTGCGAAGGCAGCGGACACCTGACTTGGGAAGGCGGTTCCCAACCTTATGCCGCAGGAGAATGTTATCTGCTTCCGGCAACCCTTGGCTCTTACGGAATCGAAGGCCACTCTACCGTGTTGCGTTCATATTTGCCCTAAAATTCATACTTATAAGGCAAACCCGCAGCAGGGAAACAGTGTAAAGCGGGGTTTTCTCTCGTTACTCTTTCCGATAAAGAGCTGTATCAGCGATTCCTACAATACTCAGATGTATCACTCAGCGGAGTGGGTACGGCGTATGATCAAGGAAGCAGATGTTTTACAAACTTTTAGGAGGGCAGGATAATGCAGGAAAACAGCTTTACAATGACCGATCCCCTCGGCGTGAATATTCATGTGTACGAATGGCTGCCGGAGCCAGAAGCTCCGGTCAGGGGCATCGTGCAAATTGCACATGGCATGTGTGAGACGGCTGCACGTTATACCCGCTTCGCATTAGCGCTCACCGGGGCCGGATATGCAGTTTATGCCAATGATCACCGTGGGCACGGCAAAACTGCCGGGAAGGTCAACCTGCTTGGCGATACCGGGGAGAACGGATTCTACTGGATGCGGCGCGATATGCTCCAGCTTGCCGGGATTGCCTCTTCCCGGCATGAAGGTCTGCCGATCTTCCTGCTCGCCCACAGCATGAGCTCCTTCCTGGCACAGAAGCTGATGTGTGAGCATGGCAATGAGATATACGCCGGCTTTATTCTCAGCGGCACCAATGGCCCGCGCAATATGCTGAGAGCCGGAGAAACGCTGGCCGGGATGCAGTTCAGACTGCAGGGAGCCCTTCATCGCAGCGTAATGCTGAACGGCCTCGTATTCGGCCCTTACAACCGTTCCTTCTCTCCGGTAAGAACGGCTTTTGACTGGCTGAGCAGTGACACGCAGGAGGTGGACCGTTACATCGCCGATCCTTTCTGCGGCGCGATCTGCACCACCCGCTTCTTCCGGGATTTCTTCCGGCTGCTGCGCGAAATCCAGTCCCGCGAAACACTGCTGACATTATGCAAGAATAAGCCAGTGTATCTGTTCTCCGGGGCCAAGGACCCTGTGGGCATGCAGGGGCAAGGTGTGCTGCGATTGGCCAGCATCTACAAGGAGCAAGGATTAGGCGATGTGGAGTACAGGCTGTATCCGGAAGGCAGACATGAAATGCTGAACGAAGTGAATCATAACGAGGTCACAGCCGACGTGTTAGACTGGCTGGTCCGGCACCTCCCTGCCGAGTCTCTGCTTCAATCGAATGCAATATAAAAGCGAACAAAAACAGGCATTCCAGAAATAATGGAATGCCTGTTTTTTGAACAAACTTTTAGTCAAGCGGTCGAAAGTGCAGCATATAAACAAACAGAATAATGTAACTGACACTCCGTTGAGAACGTTGCAAACAGCGGACTGCGGGTCATGCTCTGATTAGCCGCTCCCGCAGCCGTCCCCGTTGTTCATGCCCCCGCCAGAACCTGCGCTGAATTCCTCAAGCGAATACTGCAGAATCATCTGCGATCCTTTTGCACCGCTCCTGCGCAGACCGTAATCCCGAAAACCGGCACACAGATAGAGATTTCCTGCCGGGAGATTGCGCTCATTCACAGCCAGCACCACCTCACGGACTGCCGGAAAATGAATACGGACAAAACCCGGCAGCAAAGCCATTGCAGCCTTGGCAAACCCTTGTCCCTGGCTGGCATAGTCAACAAGGAACGCACGCAGCAGCAACGCTTCAGACCAATGGTTGTAGAAGTCGGCGATACCCGCTCCGGTATGCAGGATGAAGAATCCCACCGGCTTTTCTCCAGCCACAATAACAACCGGAACCTTCCCCTCGTCCTGCAAGGCACCATCTATAGTCTCCTCAGGCAAGCCGGTGAATTCCGCCTGCTCCGCAGGAAGCTGAAACGCCAGCAGCTCTTCCCGCAGCTTCTCTTCATACAAAGTCAATCTGACCGGAGGTTGATTGCTCATAGCCGGAAGAATCCTCCTTCTACAAAGGCAGTGTATAATACTGTGCCCGCTGGCTGTCATCCTGCTGGTACAGCACAATCAGCAGCGTGTTTCCTCCCACTCCTGCCTCAGCTTCGGCCACAGCCGTGGCCCTGTCATTTACCGCTACGGCCGCCGCTGCTGCGTTCGCTTCACCGATATTGCCAGACACACCACTCATCTCCACATTCGGTTCTGTATTCGCTTCTGCATCAGCCAATCCTTCATCGGCCCGCAGGCCGCTGATCGAATCCAGTACCGTCTCCAAACGGAAAGGCAGCACTTCCAGCATCATGAACTTCTGCAGTTCACGTTCACTGTATCCGGCCTCCGCCAGCTGCGGGGATATCAATCCCGGATGAGCAGCGATATCCTTCATATGTTTGGACCAATCCGCTTTATCCAGCAAGACATCCCACCAGATTTTGCGCGGCTTATATTTGTGCCCCAGGAAATAATCAAGCTTCATCAGCCCGGTAATGATGTTCATGGCATCTGTCCCGCGATCTGTAAGGAAGGCATGCAGACGGGTGAACAAATCCTCCAGCTGGTGGCCGATCTTCTGCCAGCCCCGATCTTCCCAGTAATCCCCGAATTCCTGAAAGAAATCAAACGGCGACTGGAACACATGGCGGATCAGGTATTTCACAGTATGGTCGAGCCGATGGCTGTTCCAGTATTTCTCCAGCACATCCTCCAGCCGTTTGAGCCGGATAATATCGGAGAACGGCATCACATGGCTGCTGAGAATCTCATACGGGGCATGTTCCATATAGGTATAGTCATATTTGGCTGCCTGGGCACGCAGACCGGTGCCGCGCAGCATTTTCAGGAACCCAAGCTGCAGCTCCTCCGGCTCCATGGCAAATACATCGTTGAAGGTTTTACGGAAAGTGGAATAATCCTCCATGGGCAGTCCGGCAATTAAATCGAGATGCTGATCGATATTGCCGCTGGCCTTAATCTTCATCACCGTACGCGATAGCTTCGTGAAATTCTGGCGGCGTTTGACCAGCTCGTTGGTCTCGTCATTGGTTGACTGCACGCCAATCTCGAATCTAAAGACGCCGGGAGGAGCGTTCTGGGCCAGAAAATCCAGGACCTCGGGCCGCATGATGTCCGCGGTAATCTCGAACTGGAACACGCAGCCCTGGTGGTTATCAATCAGAAACTGGAACATCTCCATGGCATAGCTGCGGTTGATATTAAAGGTACGGTCAAGAAACTTGATAACCTTGGCTCCGTTCTCGATCAGATACAGCAAATCGGATTTGACCCGTTCGATATCATAATAGCGTACGCCTACCTCAATGCTGGACAAGCAGAATTGACAGTTGAAGGGACAGCCCCTGCTGGTCTCAAAATAAACGATCCGCTTGCTGAGATCCGGCAGATCATCCGGAAACCGGTGCGGTGTCGGCAGTGTATTCAGATCCGTCTTCGGACGCGGCGGATTGACAATCAGCTCTTCGCCCTTACGGTAAGCCGCACCGTATACAAAATGGAACTTGCGCTCATCCCGCAATTCCTGCAGCAGATGGTGGAAGGTCTCTTCCCCATCGCCGTTTACAACAAAATCAATCCCGGCTTCCCGCTTCATCCAGTACAGCGGCTCGTAAGACACCTCCGGCCCGCCTAGCACGATAGTGACCTCCGGCATCACCTGTTTGAGTATGCCAATCAGCTTGACGGTCTCCTCGATGTTCCATATATAACAGGAAAAGCCGATAACATCGGGCTTCTTCTGGAATAGGTCTGACACGATATTCATCACGGGATCTTTGATAGTGTATTCCGCCAGAAGGATATCTTCGAATTCATGCTCGCTGTACGCCTTCAGAAGACGGATGGCAAGCGAGGTGTGGATATACTTGGCGTTTAATGTGGCCAGGACGATTCTCATGCCTCATAACCTTCTTTACATTTCATTTTGAAAAAACTCCAGAAACGGCTTGCCGTATTTCCGGTACTTCACTTCCCCGACACCCTTCACCCTCAGCATCTCCGCTTCGGTCTGCGGGCAAACCACACTCATCTCACGCAGGGTCGCATCATTAAAAATGATATAGGACGGGACATGCTCGCGTCCCGCCAGCTCGCGGCGGATCAGGCGCAGCTGCTCGAAGACCGTCTCATTGACGGCCGACGGCGAAAGATCCCGCGACCGGCTGCGGTCCCGCCCGCCGGAGGCTCCGCCGGTGCGTGAAGGACGGGCCACACGCTGCTGCACCTCACGCTGGCCGCGCAGTACCTCGGCAGCCAGCGGCTGCAGCCGCACCACAGGATATTGGCCTTCTGTCAGGGCCAGATATCCCTCCGAGATCAGCACATTGATGCTCTCGGTAATCTCTTTCTCCGTACGGCTCGACATCGCGCCATGAGTCGGCAGCTGCTCGAAGCCGTATTGCAGCACCTTCTGGTTGCGTGAGCCCTTGAGCACCGAAGCAACCAGCGCCACACCGTAACGTTCACGCATGCGGTGGATGCAGGAGAAAATCTTCTGCGCATCCACTGTCATGTCTACCAGTTCCCGTTCATCCGTACAGGAGCTGCAGATGCCGCAGGGCTTGTCCCCGTGATCTTCACCGAAATAATTCAGCTGTGCGCTGCGCAGGCAGCGGGTGGTGTAGCAGTAATCGATCATCTGCTGCAGCTTGCGGTATTCATTCGCCTTGCGCTCCGGGTCCTGCGGATTCTGTTCAATCAGAAATTTCTGCGTCATAATGTCCTGCGCGCTGAAGAGCAGGATACACTCACTCGGCTCACCATCCCGTCCGGCACGTCCGGCTTCCTGAACATAAGCTTCCATATTCTTCGGCATATTGTAATGGATAACATAACGTACGTTGGACTTGTCGATCCCCATCCCGAAGGCATTGGTGGCGACCATCACACGGATGTCGTCATACAGGAAACCTTCCTGGCTCTCTGCCCGTTCCTGGTCATTCATTCCGGCATGATAGCGTCCGGCAGCGATTCCCGACGCCTGCAGTCTTTGATAGAGATCATCAACCTCTTTGCGGGTAGCCGCATATACAATACCCGGCTGATGGGAATGAGTAGCGGTATAATCCAGAACGAATTCGCGTTTGTTCTCCCCGCGCAGCACAGACATCGCCAGATTATCCCGGCCAAGCCCGGTCATGAAGACGCCCGGCTGGCGCAGACGCAGCAGCCGGACCATATCCTCCATGACCTCCGGGGTAGCAGTCGCGGTAAATGCGGCAAGAATCGGCCGCTGCGGCAGTTCCTCTACAAAAGGGGATACCGCGAGGTAGCTTGTACGGAAATCATGGCCCCACTGGGATACACAGTGCGCTTCATCCACAGCCACGCATGAGATGGATAACCCGGCCATCTCTAACCGGAACCAGTCCAGCTCCAGCCGCTCGGGTGCAACATAAAGCAGCTTCAGCTCGCCGCGGCGCGCAGCCCGGATGCGCTCATTCACTTCCTTGCCGCTTAAGGTGCTGTTGATATAGGCAGCAGGTATCCCCGCAGTGGTCAGTGCATCCACCTGATCCTTCATCAGCGAGATCAGAGGCGAGATGACCAGCGTCAGCCCCGGCTGCAGCAGCGCCGGAACCTGATAGCAGATCGATTTTCCGCCTCCGGTTGGCATGATGCCCAGCGTATCATGACCCTCCAGCAAGCTCTCGACAATCTTTTTCTGGCCCTCCCGGAAGTCGGGATAGCCGTAATATTTTTGCAGTTCAGCCTGCGCCTGTTCCATAGTAGGTGCTTGCATCTTCATATCTCTCAAAACTCCTTAGAACTTTCTCTCTTTAGTTTACCGGGCAAAAGACTAATGAGCAACAACCGGAGTGGTAAAACCGGAGGTTCATATTCAAATCATTACATAAAAATCACCGTTCAAAGCAACACTTGATAGATATCCGCAATTTTCCTTTCCAGAAAATTGGCCTTTGTGCTGGCTGGATCTATGGAGCCCTCTCTATCCTCATTATTGTCGGGCTGATTAGTGTTATGTAGGGACCCCTCCATAGTATTTCTTCACGGCCCATGGTATATTGAGGAATACAATATTAGAGGACGGAGAATGCAGGCATGAACACCAGACGAAATCCCAAAGAGGCAAGCAAACGGGGCGGCAAGCCCGGAGGCCCCTCCCAATCACAGCCAAAATCAGGGGCAAGAAACCATAAATCAGGCGCTAAGCCTGGCATCACTGCCAAAGCGAAGGGACAGGCTGCCGTCAAAAGCTATTCCATAACTGAGCCCGCAGAGCTGCTGCCTTTTTTGCTTAGCGTAATCACAAACAAGGGACGGAACTCCGTCAAGTCACTGCTCGCCCGCGGACAGGTCTCCGTAAACGGCAAACCAATAACCCGGCACAATTTCCAGCTGCATCCGGGTCAGACTGTAACCATAGACCAAGAGAAGCAAGTACAGGCCAAAGAGATGACCCTGCTGACCATCGTTCATGAGGACGATGATCTGATTATTATCCAGAAGGATGCAGGACTGCTGTCCATTGCCACCGGGGAAGACAATGAATTAACGGCATACCGCCAGCTGATGGAGCATGTCCGCCTCACCAATCCGCGCAACCGTATTTATGTCGTTCACCGGCTGGACCGTGATACTTCAGGCGTGATGATGTTTGCCAAGAGTGAAGCCATTCAGCAGAAGCTGCAAAATACGTGGAAGGAAACTGTAAAGGAACGTTCCTACGTGGCACTCGTGGAAGGGGCCGTCAAAAAGGCCGAAGGGACCATCAGCTCCTGGCTGAAGGAAACTTCGACCCTCAAAATGTATTCCAGTCCCCATGAAGGCGACGGGCTTCATGCCATAACTCATTACAAGCTTATTCAAGCCAACCGCCATTTCTCTCTGCTGGAGGTACAACTGGAAACCGGACGCAAAAATCAAATCCGTGTGCATATGGCTGACATCGGCCACCCTATCGCCGGTGATAAGAAATACGGCGCAGAGACTAAGGCCGTAGGCCGCCTTGGCCTTCATGCCCGCGTGCTTTCCTTCGTTCATCCGACTTCAGGAGAACTGCTGACCTTTGAAAGCGCCATTCCCAAGACGTTCCTGAAATACACAGCCCCTGCGCCAACCAACTGATTCCTGATCACACCAAGCACCTGTATTTCAGACCCGTTATCGTTATTTCGGTGGCCCCGCATGGATGCAAAAAGACACCCTCCAGGGTGTCTTTCTCTGTGCTACTCGATCTTTCCGCCTTCAACGACCAAATCATCGGTGTAGCCTTCCCCATATACTTCATTTAATGTTTCTTTATACGCCTGATGAATAAACTGCTCTTTCCCCAGCGTCTCAAGTTCGGTGTTGATCCAGTTCAGCAATTCCGTATTGCCCTTGGCAACTGCCGGTGCTATCGTATCCTGGCCGCCAAAAGCCGGGATGCTTACGGTAAAGCCGGGGTTGGATTTAGCCCACGCGATCAGTTCCGTATTATCATTGGCAATAGCTGCGCCGCGTCCGTCTTTAAGTGCCGCAAAAATCTCTGTGTACTGGTCGAATTTAAGCAGCTCGATTTCCGGATGTTCTTTTGTGAAGTAGGTTTCGGCAGTTGTACCTTTGGCTACGATCAGCTTTTGGCCCTTTTCTTTCAGCTGGTCAATGGAAGTGATCGGCGCGCTGTCAGGAGAAACGATCCCAAAGGACAACTTCATGTAAGGAGCGGCAAAATCCACTTTTTCTTTGCGTTCATCGGTTACTGTGAAGTTAGCCATAATGATATCAACCTTATTGGATTCCAGATAGGCCACACGGCTGGCTGCATCCACAAGCACAAACTCTGCCTTGGATTCATCCCCCAGCAAATTCTTGGCAAATCTTTTGGCGATATAAACGTCGAACCCCTGGTTTTTGCCTTCGGAGTCCACATAACCAAACGGCGGCTTGTCGGCGAACACACCGATCCGGATCTTTTCGTTTTTCTTAAGCTCTTCAATAGAAGCAAACTTTGAAGAAGCGGCCCCTTCCTTGTTGTTCCCCGAATTGCCGCATGCGGTCAAACCCAGCAAAAGCATTCCAGCTGCCATAACCGATACTGCAAATTTCAAACTCTTTTTCATCCCTCTTCATCCCCAATTTCTATATAGTTTGTTAATACTGAAATATATCCAGAAAGTGCTGGGCACGCTCTGTCGCCGGTTTGGTGAAAAATTGCTGCGGAGCCGCAGTTTCGCAAATTTTACCTTGGTCCATAAATATGACCCGGTCTCCAACAGACTTGGCAAAACCCATTTCATGGGTCACAATGATCATGGTCATTCCCTGCTGGGCCAGACCCAGAATGACATCCAGCACTTCCCGCACCATCTCGGGATCAAGAGAGGCCGTCACTTCATCGAACAGCATAATTTCCGGATTCATGCATAACGCTCTGACAATCGCGATTCTCTGCTTCTGCCCCCCGGACAATTGACGGGGATACGCATCCTTGCGGTCCAGCAGTCCAACCCTGCTAAGCAGCTCTTCTGCCTGCTTCAGCGCTTCCTTGCCGTCTCTCTTCTGTACCTTAAGCGGGCCGAGCAGAATGTTGTCTATAACCGTCATGTGGGGAAACAGCTCATAATTTTGAAAAACCATGCCGATATGCTGCCTTACTTCACGCCAATCTACAGCGTTCCCGGCAAGATTCTGCCCCCGGTACCGAATTTCTCCCCCCTGAATCGGCTCCAGGCCGTTTAGACATCGCAGGAAGGTACTCTTCCCGCAGCCCGACGGGCCCAGAATAACTGTAACTTCCCCCTTCGCCACCTGCAGCTCTATATTATTCAGAACCTTCCGGTCTCCAAAGCTTTTCTCCAGCCCTTTTACCTCCAGCAAAATCTCTTTGGAATCTGCCATCGCCCTTCTTCCTTCCTGAATGCTAATTTTGCCATCTGCGCTCTATTCTCTTGGAAATCCTGGACAACGGAAAACATACGGCGAAATAAAGAATGAATATAAAGCCGTAGACCCAAAAGGAAGCATTCGGCGCCTTGATCACGCCAAGCTCAATAATCTGCTGTCCGATCTTCACCACCTCGATCACTCCGATCAGCACAACAAGCGAGGTAGTTTTTACCATGCGTGTGGCCAGATTGATCGAACCCGGCACCATTCTGCGGACCGCTTGCGGAATCAGAATATACCGGTACAGCTGCCCTTTGCTGAGGCCCAGCGCTTTGCCGGATTCGTCCTGATGTTTTGGCATCGATTCCAATGCCCCGCGTACGATATCTCCGATTTCGGCTGCTCCCCATAAACTAAATACCAGGATAGAGGTAGCCTCTCCGCTGATATCGATATCGAGCAGGGGAGTAAAACTAAAATGTACCACGTAGAGCCAGACCAGAATCGGGATGATTCTGAAGGCCTCCAGATAGAGCCGCAGGACAAATCTTAGCGGTTTCGAATTCAGGGTTCTCAAGAGCCCCATCACAATGCCAAGCACCATTGCAATTGCAATGGAAATGAACGAAATCTCTATCGTGACCAGCAGACCGCCCAGCAGCCGCTCAAAATTCGATCCTTCAAACAGCACCTCAATCCCCGAATTCTGCATATCTTACCTTCCTTTCCAGCCATGTCAGGACCAGCGACAGTGGAAGCACAAGGACAAGATAGGACAACACCAGAAGCGATAGGGATTCCGCTGTTTTGTAATGCATGCCGATCAGATCCTTCGCCACATTCATCAGGTCCATTAAAGCAATGGCGCCGACAATCGAGGTTTCCTTCAGCAAAAATATCACGTTGGCTCCCAGAGAAGGAATGCTGATTGCAAACGCCTGCGGAAAAATCACATACCTGGCGAGCTGAAATTTGGATAGCCCGATGCTGAGCCCGGATTCCAGCTGCGTTCGGCTTACCGCTTCAATTCCGCTGCGGAACGCCTCGGTCATATAGCTGCCGCCCAAAAAGGTCAGGCCGACAATGGCACAGGTCACTTCGCTCAGGCGAAGGCCTACCTTGGGCAAGCCATAATAGAGAAAGAACAGCTGGACCAGCAGAGGCGTATTTCTCGACAGCTCGACGTAGGCATGAATCACCATCCGGAGCCCCCGCACCTTGTAATACAAAATAATGCTGAACAGCAGTCCCAGAACGGTGGAGAACAGAATCGCCCAGAATGCCAGCTTCACTGTCAGCCACATCGCATTCCCGTAAAGCGGCAAGCTCTCCAGTATAAATTCCCAATCCAAATTCATAAGTGCACAACCTTCTGTCGTAAAATCAACCCGTAATATACAACTATATAAATGTGTATAGTCGGCTATATAATCGGCCATGAGTATCAGCTGACACTCAAAGGACTGCAGCCCTTTTAATGGCCATTCTAGCTTATTGAAATATTTAAAATTTAACCAAAAACCTCACATAATGTGGTAATCATCTTATTCTCATAATACCTACTTGTCAACTGTGTTTTGTGAATTTTCACTCTCATTCCCCACATGGTACAATGTAGAGAAAATCAAGAAGGTGCTTTCAGTGTTCCACCCTACTGTCTTTGAGAATATTAAGGTTTCCTTAGAGAATCAGATCTATGACTATGATAATCTGGATGGAATTCTGGTAGTCACGAACCGTTCCGATCTGCTGGACCTGGCGTTGATGTCCAGGGAATTCACCCTCTCCTTCAAGCTGGCCGGCAGCAGCAAGGTAACAAGTGAACTGGTTCTCCGCTCGTCGGTGAAGGATCTCAGTGATGAAATACTGGAAGTCCCGGATTCCGTTCCCGGCTGTAATCTACTGCTGCGTTTTCATTTGGAAATCGGGGATATCCCCACTCAATGCTCTGCTATCGAACAGATTATCACCGGGATTTGGGGCCCGGAGCTTACTCCCGTGCAATCGCTAAGCTTCCCCTTCGGCAGCAATAGCGGCCTATACACCTGCTGCGTCTCTCTCGCATTCAAGAGACAAATTAATGAAGAGCAAATGGACGATCTGCCGGAGCTGCTCGAGTTTCTGCTTAGAAGCGCTGAGGAACTGGAGAAGGTCTAATATCACAGTGAGGTGAAGCCATGTTAAAGTTCCTGCCTCCCGCCAAAAGCAATCGCTGGTTCGTCTGGTACCTGATTTATACCTTGATTCTCTGGCTGCTGCTGGCTCTGCACCGGTTTCTGCTGCTCGGGGAAAACTTCGACCTTCCGGTCTTTGCCCGTTTTGCGGCGCTCGCCCTTGTAGTCTCCGGAATTCTGCACAGCTTCGGGTGGTTTGGCGCCAAGCTGGTATGGCTGATCAGCACCATTGGCATTGTTTTCGGACTGGGCACCATGTATCAATACACTTACCAGGACATGTCCGGCTGGGAGGATCTTGCGGGATTTCTGTCTTTGATCGTGTTTACAGCGGGCGGCTTCGTTCTGGGTCTTATCGTCGAAGGCAGTTATCTGCTGATCAGGAAGCTGCGGAAACCTTAGATCCACGGGGTCCACAGGCGAAACAATTGAATAATCCGAACAAATGATGAGGTGATATTGCCATGTCCACTTCCTATTTGACCAAAAAAGCGCTGGCCCAGTCGTTAAAGCACTTAATGGAGCACACCCCGCTCAATAAAATCTCGGTAAAGCATCTTGTCGACGATTGCGGGCTGAACAGGCAGACGTTCTACTATCATTTTCAGGATATTTTTGAGCTGCTGGGCTGGATTTACAAGACAGAGGCGGTAGAGAGCATTGCTGAGTACCGGAGCTACAACACATGGACGGACGGGTTCTACAGAATCTTTTGTTATATTGAGAGCAATAGAACCTTCTGCTGTAATACGCTGGATTCTCTCGGCAGATCCCACCTTGATGCTTATCTGTACGACGTGACCAACGGCCTGGTTATGGGCGTCATTCAGGAGCTGTCAAGCGGAATGGAGGTTAGTGCCGAAGACAAGCGGTTCATCGCCAACTTCTACACTCTCGCCTTTACCGGGCTTATCATTCAGTGGATGCGCGACGGGATGAAGGATCAGCCGAAGCATATGATTGAGCAGCTCAGTGTGCTGATTGAAGGGAATTTTCTGAAGGCGCTGCATAAATACGAGAAAAAGCTGTCGTTACCTTAGGGTGCGCAGCTTTTTTGGAAATATAAGAATTTATATGTTTCACACGATAACTTATCCTTCTATTTCTCGCTGAAACGGATACCGTCCTTTTGAGGACGGCAAAGCCGTTTCCACTTGGCTAATTGGATCCAGTTGGCAATCTATTGGGCAAGAATAGCAGAAACGATGCGGAATTTAAGACTTTGAAGTGAAAAATATGCAAAAATCAGGAGGCCACCATGACAGAGGACTTTTATTGCGATGAGGTATTGAACGGCAAAACCCAGGTACATAAAGTGCTGGAGACAGAAAATGTGCTAGCCTATTATCATACGAAACCTTTTTATCCCGTGCATATTGTAGCTATCCCCAAAAAGCATATCTCCTCACTTCTCACCCTTGAAGAAGAGGACACTGAATTATTTCTTGAGTTATTTGGCGTTATCAAGCAGGTCGCCGCCATGGTAACGCAAGAGCACGGAGCTTGCAGAGTTCTCACGAACTTAGGCAATTATCAGGATTCCAAGCACCTGCATTGGCATATTGCCTTTGGCAACCCGCTCAGATCACCTTCCTTCCCTGTAGAACCTTGTTAATTACTGTAAAAAAACTATACACTTTGCCTAAAGTGACCAAAATCCATACACTCTGGCGGTTTTGATTATACCTTCTGGACCGGCCTAGGGTTACATTAGGGTTAGCAACAGCAATCAGCAACCCTATGGAGGCGAGTATTCAGTGAAAAGAGAGTACGGTAACCAACAGGTTTATTTTGTCGGAGGCGGGATTGCATCCCTTGCGGGTGCGGCATACCTCGTCAGAGACTGCGATTTTCCGGGAAAGAACATCCACATTATTGAAGAGATGAAGATCCTCGGCGGCAGCAATGACGGCGCAGGCAGTGTAGAGCATGGATATGTCATTCGCGGCGGACGGATGCTCAACGATGAAGCCTATGAGAATTTATGGGAGCTTCTCAACACCATCCCTTCGATCGACCATCCGGGAAAGTCCGTCCGGGAAGAAATTACCGAATTCGACGACGCCAACCCTACCCATTCCAACGCCAGACTGGTGAACAGCAAGGGTGAAGTTGAAGACGTATTGTCGATGGGGTTCGATATGGCCGACCGGCTGGCAATGGGCAAGCTGATTATTACACCAGAGGAAAAGATGGGCAAGGCCCGGATTAACGACTGGTTCGCTCCGCACTTTTTCGAGACGAATTTCTGGTATATGTGGGCGACCACCTTCGCCTTCCAGCCTTGGCACAGCGCCATTGAGTTCAAAAGATACATGCTGCGCTTTATTCACGAATTCCCAAGAATTCAAACGCTCGAAGGTGTCACCCGCACACCTTATAATCAATACGATTCGATCATCCTTCCGCTGCACAAATATCTGGAGCCGTTCGGTGTAGACTTTACGCTGAAATGTACAGTAACTGACCTACAGTTCAAAGACGGCGACGGCATCACCGTCACGAAGATGAACGTGCTGCGTCAAGGCGTGGAAGATGTCATTGAAGTGAAAGATGGCGATCTGGTTATCGTCACTAACGGCTCCATGACCGAAGGCTCCAGCCTCGGTTCGATGAGCACCGCACCGCGTCTCAACGGCAAAGGCAGCTCGTGGAAGCTCTGGGAGAACATTGCCGCCAAAAAACCTGGCCTCGGCAATCCATCTTCCTTCGACGATCATGTCGACGGCTCCAAGTGGGAATCGTTCACCGTTACGTTCGAAGACTCCAAATTCTTTGATCTGATGGAGAAATTCACACGCAACCGGGCCGGCACCGGCGCACTCGTCACCTTCAAGGATTCGAGCTGGTTCATGTCCGTAGTGCTGGCGTTCCAGCCGCATTTCCGCGATCAGCCTGAGCATGTTACGGTATTCTGGGGCTATGGGCTGTATCCTGACAAGGTAGGCGATTTCGTCAAGAAGAAAATGAGCGACTGTACCGGGGCAGAAATCATGGAAGAGCTGATCGGACATCTGCACTTTGAAGAGCATAAAGCTGAGATTATGGCAACCGCCAACTGTATCCCGTGCATGATGCCGTATATTACTTCCCAGTTCATGCCGAGACTCGGCAGCGACAGACCACTGGTCGTGCCAGAGGGCTCTACCAACCTCGCATTCGTCGGTCAATATTGCGAAATTCCAGACGATGTGGTGTTCACCGAGGAATATTCCGTCAGAGCGGCCAGAATCGCCGTCTACACCCTGCTCGGCATCAACCGTCCGGTTGAGCCAATCAATCAGTACCAGTATGATGTTCGGACATTACTTTCGAGCCTTGTGACTTCATTAAGATAATAAAATCATAGATAATCAAGAAACCTCTCCCTTGATCACGCAAGGGAGAGGTTTCTTTGTGCATTGACTAACTATGGGGTTGTATGGACTCTAACGCGCTCAATCAGATGCTGCAAGAACCGTCATCGCAGCCTTCGGCATCCGGTGCCTGTGACTGTGGTTTGCCGACAACCTGCAGTACCGGAGCGTTCTTCTCCTCCGCCCATACTGTCTCCAGCACCTCGGAAAATACCGGGCCGGGCTGTGCACCGGATACCGCATATTTATTGTTGAAGACGAAGAAGGGGACGCCGGTAATATTAAGGCGTTGCCCTTCTTCAATATCTTCATTCACTTCAGCCGCGTAGGCATCGCTATCCAGCATCGCTGCGGTTTCGGCAGCGTCCAGTCCAACCTCGCCGGCCAGCGAAACCAGAACACTGCGCTCTCCAATATTAACCGTATCGGTAAAATAAGCGCGCAGCAGCCGCTCGGTCATTGCCGCTGCCTTTCCTTGAGCAGCGGCATAATGGCTCAACCGGTGGCTGTCGAAGGTATTGGTATGCACCACCGTATCGAAGTTGAACTCCAGGCCGACACCTCTGGCTTGCTCCGCCAGCTGTTCGTTCATCGCTTTGGCCTTCTCGCGGGTCATGCCATATTTGGCGGCCAGCTGATCATGAATATCCCTGCTTGCATCTGCACGGGCATTCGGATCCAGCTGAAAGCTGCGGTACACCACTTCCACCTTGTCGCGGTCAGGAAATTGGCTTAGCGCGTGTTCAAGCCGTCTTTTGCCGATATAACAGAACGGGCAGGCGTAATCGGACCATATATCTATTCTCACATTAAATTCCTCCTAATGGGATTGTGAATACATTGATATTACCATTAACAAATAATACGTCACTTACAATTATATAGTTAAAAACCAAAAAACACAAATGCTAAATAAAAGTAAACGAAAGTGGTATATACGCCCTACTTATGGGGGAGTAAAATTAGATCAACACGTACTTTCGGTGCTTTACATCATTACCACTATTACTAGCGGACGATAGGCGTCCCAGAAGGAGCCAGCGGCATGCATGATGTGTCTATAGTAATTCCCACGCGCAACCGGATCAGCGATCTTACGCTATGTATTGAATCCATCGGCAGGCAGACAGAGCTGGAAGACGTCTCGATCGAGCTATTGATTGTTGATGATGGCGATATTGAGGAGAATGTCCTGGACTATTTGCGCAAGGTGCTGGCGCAGATGCCAAGTGCTGAGCTGCGTTATTACCGCAAAACCAAACCTGGCGTCTGGCTCTCCCGTTACGAAGCGCTGAACCTGATCGACGGAGACATTGTGCTCAGCTTCGATGATGACGCCGAGCTGGATGATCCGCTGTATATCCGCCGGATGCTGGACACCTATGCGGCCGATCCGGCGATTGTCGGAGTAGGCGGCATCGCCAAAGGCCTCTCCAGCAGCAAATCCGGCAAGCTGCTCGGCGTGCTTACCTGCCAAATGTCGGCTTCGCCCGGCAGACTGTCGGCCAGCACGCTGGCAGGCTCACTGCTGCTCTGGGGAGAAACGGAGGATACCTTTGAAACGGATTTCTTCCACGGCTGCAATATGTCTTTCAAACGTGAGGCGTTGAGGGATATGAAACCTTACCCCTGGATGACCAGCTATGCCGTGGCTGATGATATTTATATGTGCCATCTGGCCAGCAAATACGGCAAGCTTGTAATCAACCCGGATATGAAGATTACCCATCATGAATCCCCAAGCTCCCGTGATAAAGCGGGACGCGTCGCCCGTGCAACCGCGGTGAACCATTATTACCTGCTCAATCTGCGCAAAGCCCCGGTGAAGAACTACGCTGCCCTGCTGTGGACGCTGATTTATTTGACCGGCAAATCAACTCTGAAGCGCAACTTCAATGCGGTTTCAGGCTATATCAGCGGCATCCTCTTTGTACTCAATCCCCGCAAGAATAAATACAGCGAATATATGCTGGACTAACGCTCTCCACACAAACTTCATAATGGACAACAGCAGAAACACCTGCCTGCCCTTTCGGGAAGCGGGTGTTTCTGCTGTTTCTGCGGACTGCTTCTTCCGGTCATCTTAATCCGCAAAATGTCATGAAATTAGTATCCATTGCCATTCTATCTGGGGTATGATAGTAAAGATGAGTTCAAGAAACTACTTTTATGGATGGTGGAATATGTTCAAAAACAAAAAAACGGCGATAATTCTGGTCGCTCTCGTCATCATTATCGTTGCCGTTGCCGGCATATGGATGCTTACAGGCAACAAGGATAAAGACGCTGCCAGTACTTCCGATACCCCAGGCGGTGCAAAAGTTTCGGAACAAGGCGGAACGAAATCCCTTGAGCAGACTTTTTACATTTATGATACGGTCGTTAACATTAAGGTCTTCGGCGATCATGCCGAGCAGAAAAATATGGACGACATTCAGGCCATGCTGGAACGGATGGATATAGAGTTCAGCCGCACTAAGGAAAATGGAGAAATCTACGCGGTCAACCAGGCAGCAGGTAAGGAAGCTGTTACTGTCTCAGACGAAACTCTGGACATCGTCAAGCTTTCGATTAAATATGCCGAAGAGATGGACGGGCTGTTCGATCCGACGATTGGGCCGCTAGTGGATCTGTGGAATATCGGCAACGGCGGCGAGCAGGTTCCTCCGCAAGCAGATATCGAACAAGCCAAGAGCCTGACCAATTACAAGGACATTATTGTTGATGAAGCCGCGAAGACCGTGAAGCTGGCTAAAGAAGGCATGGTGCTCGATATGGGCGGAATCGGCAAAGGTTATGCCGCTGACCGGATCGCCGATTATTTGAAGGAGCAAGGTCTGGACAGTGCGATGATCAACCTCGGCGGCAGCAGCATCATTGCCCTCGGCAACAAGCCGAATGGATCGCAGTGGAACATAGGCCTGCAGGACCCCGATAAGACCCGCGGCACACAGCTGGGCACTATCAAGATTTCTAATGAGGTCATCGATGCTTCCGGCGTTTATGAGCGTTACTTCACGCAGGATAATATTCGCTATCACCATATACTTGACCCGCGTACAGGATTCCCTTCCCAGAACGGCTTAAAGAGCATTACGATTATGAGCCCGAACGCAACGGATGCGGATGCCTTGTCCACCGGCGTATTCCTGATGGGGCTTGAGGAAGGCATGGCCTACCTTGAAGCTCTGCCGGAGGACGTGGAAGCCTTCTTCATTACCGATGACAACAAAATCTATGCCACTTCAGGCATTAGAGAGAGACTGCAGCTCACGGATCCAACGTATAGCTTTGCGGAGTAACTAAGAAGAAGAAGATAAGGGACAATCATTATCCGAAGCCTATACACTCTTGTCTTTCGGAACCATAGAACGAATAAGCGGCGGAGCTGAGGCTCCGCCGCTTATTTATTTTCGTTATGAGTACGTGTCCTCAGATCAGCGGAAGCTCGCTGAATTCTTGGTAACTGGCAAAGGTGAAGCTTGGGCTATGACCGGTTCCCGGCTGTCTGCCGCGCGGATTGTACCAGCATACTTTCCAGCCTGCTGCAAGCGCGCCAACTACATCATTGTTCCAGGTATCTCCGACATACAGCGAGTTCTCCGCTGTTGTTCCGCTCACGCGGTTAACATGGGCAAAGATCTCCGGGTCCGGCTTGGCCAGCCCAACGGCATCCGAGATGAAGATCATCTCTTCCGGAATCAGCTTGTCGATGCCAAGTCCGCGCAGCTTGCTCATCTGGTGAGCCTTCGGGCCATTGGTGATAATCCCCACCTTGTGCCCAAGAGCGATGAACCGCCGCAGCTGCTCTTCTACACCGTCTATGAACTGAATGGAATACTGCCGGCCAATGTAGGACGCCTGAACTTGGGCTGCCTGCTCCCGGCTAAGGTCCATCCCGTATTCGGCAAAAGCCAGCTCCAGACGCTGCACCCGCGTCTCCTCCAGCTCAAGCTCGCCCCGCAAATACTTTGGCCAGAGCTGGTCACTGTGATGCCTCACTTTATAAAATAGCTCCGCATAGTCCAGACTGTCCTCATCCGGGGCCAAAACCTCGCGTACCGCTTCCCGGAAAGGCACCAAATGATCGTACAAAGTATCATCCAAATCAAAAAAAACCGCCAGTTTATTGCTGTTATCCACATTAACGCCCCTTACTATTCATGCTTGGTATTCAAAAATAGATTATAAGTGTAGAACTCATCATCCCGGACATAGCCTTTCGCAACGTATAGACGCTGCGCAGTAGTATTATCTGTCATCGTAGTCAAGGTCAGCCCTTTGCTTCCAGTGCTCAAAGCGAACTCCCGGGCACCGTCCAGCAGTAAGGAGCCCAAACCCTGTCCGCGCAGCTCCGCGGCCACATACAGATCATTCAGTATCCAGAGCCGCTGCATGCTCACCGAGGAGAAGGATGGATAGAGCTGGGCAAACCCTCCGGCCTCCTTATTAGCGCCGTTCCCCGTTACAGCCATCCAAATTGCGGACTCATCCGCCTCCAGTCTGGCTTTCAGGAAAAACTGGACTCCTTGAAGATCGGAAACCTGGCCATAATACACGCGATATTCATCAAACAGCAGAGCAATCTGTTCAAGGTCTTCAAGGCCAGCACGTTCCAAACGATACTCCGGCATCATCATTCCAACTTTCCGGCAACAGCCAATAATAAGATGTATACATTATTTTAAAAGTTCAGCTGCCAGGTGAACATGGAGAGAATGCACTTTAGTTTGGACAATGCTTCCGATTTCCTTACTTAGTCCCTGGAGTCATAGAAGACATGCCGGGCACTGATTATGCCGTCTTCGATGTCCAGCAGCCCGAATGAATACTGCTTCTCCCGCCGTTTGTCGGTCGGCGACCCGGGATTAAACAGCAGAATGCCGTTTTCCCTGCGCATCAGCGGCTGATGAGAATGACCGAATAGAATGCAGTCCACTTCATCGCCTTCAAAAGCGAGCAGTGCATTCCCATCCGTACCTTTGCGCGAATACGGGGCATGTCCGTGGATCATCCCGATACGCACACCTTCCAGCGTAATGATCTTGCGCTCTCCGAACCGCTGAATAATCTCGGCTCCATCATTATTGCCGGCAATTCCCTCGACCGGCGCGAGCTGCGACAGCATTTCATAGATCTCCAGCGCCACCCAATCGCCGAGATGCAGAATCTGGTCAACATGGCGGAATTCCGCCACAAGCGCCTGCGGCAACGACTTCGCGTTCCGTGACATATGCGTATCCGATACAACTCCTATTTTCATCAGCTTCAGCTCCTAATCCCCATATTGCCCGCGCAAGTATCGCAAGCAGCCATAATCATTAATATTCTGCTAATTGTACGATTTGCGCGTGGGAGAAGCAAGTAAACCGGTTGTTTCCCTTAAGCTATCGAGTCCAAAATGCATGATTGCCTCTATAGTTCAGTTCCCTATTCCCGCCAGTTCCACAGCCGAACTTCCCCAATCCGGATATTGCTGATCCATGTATCCTCCCGGAGCTTCAGCAGCTCCTTTACCGGACCCGTAACAACAACTCCATACAGCTTAACGCCGTGCTCCCCGAGATAACTTATGGATTCATCCAGATCAATGAATGGGGCTACGTTGTTTGATATTTTTTTATGCTGCTGCATTAGCCGCAAGGTATCCATGAAGTTCTCCTCACGCAAAGCGCCGTCCCCGTAGGATTCAACAGCTGGAGAGACCGAACTGCTTGAAGTCACCTTGCTGAACCAGCCCGATTTCTCTTCTGAGATCTTTGTTACCTTCATGTCATCGGCATGCCACAGCGGTGTATAAGGAAATCCAAGGGGAGTGCCGGCAAAGCGTTCACGCGAGAATTGACCGGCATCTGCAGCGAACCACACAGGCAACAGATTCAATGGCTCCAGCTTCTTCAGCAGCTCATCCGTTGTGTATAACCGGTCTAAAGACAGATAAGCCTCAGCCACGGTGCCCTCGTGAAGCTTCTCCAGCATCCGCCACTCCACCCCGTCGCTGCGCAGACTGCCTGAGTTCTTCCCTGTTTCCGGGTATTGAAAGTAATAATTCCCGCCACTCCGTTCATCCGTCCAGGAGAACTTGCCTACACCGCCCAGCCCCAGCAGAAACGGAGTGGAGTAGCTTCCCACATCCACCGTTTCCCCGCCGATTTGCTTCAGCAGCTTACCTGACATTTCCATTCTGAAAAAGAACTTCGCGTTGCTGCTCAAATGGACAATCGTATTCGGGCGGGAGACAGCTACCGCTGATGATACTACATCACTGTAAGTCTCCCCCCGGCCACCGGTACTATAGAACACTGCAGTGATAATACCGCTGATGGTCCAAAATGCCAGAAATGCCGCCAGTACAGTAAACGTATTGGCTATTCGCGCCCTCCATTTGCCGCGGCGGATAATGCCCTTTTCCCTGGCGGACGCAGATTTCCTCTTGCTTTTTCCCTTACCCTTGCTCTTGCCGTTGGAGAGATCTACCCCCTGATGTTCAGACAAGTGGTCTTCCCGTTCCATCAGCTCATCCACATAGACCTGATAGGCCTCCAGCTTCTCCAACTCTTGCTCCAGTTCAGTCCGTTCCTCTTCCGGCAGCGTCCCCTCGCTGTACTTCCGCAGCTTCTCCTTGAACTCCTCACTCATGCCTGCTCCTCCTCCGCTCTGCCTCCCGCAGCCGCTGTCTGGCGCGGAATAACAATATTTTATATTGAGACAGCCCCACATCCATGATCTCCGCCGCTTCCTTGTAAGACATTCCGTGAAAATCGTACAACAGCAGCGCGTGGCGCTGCCCCTCCGGCAGGCTATCTACAGACAAGGCCATCTCTTCCAGACGTTCCTGCCGCAGCAGGGTGCCTTCGGTCGTATCCGGATGGGCCAGCTCATTGAAATAACCCGCTTCTTTGGTGACACTCCGGCTCTCTTTCCGCTTGTAATCCACAAAAGCATTATAGGCGACGCGGAACAGCCACGGCTTGATGGTGTCTTCACGGCAATTCTCCAGGTACAGATAAGCCCGGTAAAAAGTCTCCTGCATTAAATCTTCGGCCACATGGTGATCATGACAGAGGGAGCGCAAATAGCGGTAAATATCCTGAACATAACTCTGATAAAGATCATCCAGCGAATTTGGCTTCATTCCCTCCCCCCTTACTCTAACCACGTATAAGATTGGAAAAAGTTACATGGTCAGGATAATAATTTTTTTTGCTTATTAAACAGGTGAGGAGCAAAAGGCCAAACAGATATTCATCCAAGATGAATCAATCAGGATAACCCGGTCCATCGATGCAAAAAATACCGCGTACAATCTTTCGGTAGGCAGACGGGTGCCCTAACCAAGATAATGAAACGTAAATACAAAAAGATAGCCCGGTGTCTCCAGGACCCGGGCTTCTTTGCCAAATAAAATCAGTAAAATCCAATCGTGGACGAGCCGTCCTTCATCCATTCGCGCTTGCGTCCTTTGTCCAGCTCTCCGCGCATTCCGCGGACAAGCGCCTCCACATCGGCTCTGCCGTTCTCATGCCATTCCAGTGCCGCACTGACATACAGCTCGCCAAGCTGGGTCAGGGAGAAATCTCCGGTCAAGCGTGCCGCCAGATCGACTCCCTCATCACCGGCAAAGGTCGAGAAGCCGCGCAGCCGCAAATACTCCAGCCTTAGCTCCTCATTCGGCATTTTGATCTCATATGCCCGGTCAAAACGTCCGGCGCGGTTCATCAGCCCGGGATCTATCTTCTCCGGATAGTTGGTCGTGCCGATCAGAAAGATGCCTTCCTTGGAGGTCGCCCCGTCCAAAGTATTCAGGAAAAAGGATCTGACCTCCTGCGGCATAGAGTCGATATCCTCAATCACCAGCACCATCGGTGCCAGCCGGGCTGCGGCTTCAAACACCTCGCCTACCGACTCACTGCTTGTATATTCGGTGATCTGCCAATAGATCACCGGTCCGGGCACACTTCCGGCGATGGACTTGACGAGCGTCGTCTTGCCGTTGCCCGGATGCCCGTAGAGCAGAATCCCCCGTTTATAAGGGATATCATAGGTCACATAGAAGCTGCGGTCCGAATCGAAAAACTGGTCGAGCGAGCGGTAGATTTCCTTTTTGATCGCGACATCCAGCACCACTTCCTCCCGTCCGACAGAACGGGTGATTGGCTCATCTTCCCGGAAAATACCGTTGCGCCGATCGGTGAACACCGTCACCTTATTGATATTCTGCTCCCGCTGCCGCGTGCGCACATTGCTCAGGAAAGCCTGCAGCTGCGCGTCGGAGGCGGCAAATACAAAATCCTGAAAGTTGATGCCGTTCTCCTGAAATACGGGCACGCGTGCCAGCGCCACGCCCATGGCAGGATAAGCCAGCACATTGTTGCGGATCGACAGGTGAATATTATACTCCGGCTGCTCCTTGTCATCGTCGTAGACAAAGGTACGGTCCTCCAGCCGGTCAAATATCCGCGCCACATGCTCTACTCCGGGATTGCCGGACTGCACATCATTCTCCAGCAGCTTCCAATACTCACTGTTGGGGTCGTCGCTGGCGTACAGCTCATAGCGGACACCATAGCGGGCATAAAGAGCTTCAAGGATACCGTCTACTAGGCGGGCGTAGACGTCGTACCCTTTGATCATGCCACTCGTGCCTCCATCGTATTCGTAAATCACAGCCTGTTTCTTGCACTCCTGCTCCATCCTATTTGGTCCCCTTTATCGCTGCGAGCGGCTTGCACTTGGCCACAACGGCAGCCAGGCCGGCGCCCGTAACGCTTTCTATGATCTCATCTACATTCTTATAGGCTTGGGGAGATTCGTCAATGATAGATTCCAGGGAATGCTGGTTTACTACAATCTCATCTTCTTTGCCTACCTTTAGCGACTGGGAAAATTCATGAACAGACACCAGCCGTTTCGTTGCCGTGCGTGAACGGATCCGCCCTGCACCGTGGCAGATGGAATAAAAGTTCTCTTCCCCGCCGGGCTGGCCGACCATGATATAAGAGGCGGTGCCCATTGAGCCGGGAATCAGCGCCGGGTGACCGGTCGCGGCATAGGGCCGCGGATTGTCCGGATGCTGAGCCGGCAAGGCACGGGTTGCCCCCTTGCGGTGCACAAATTTGGTCCCCGAAGAGGTCTCTTCCTTCCAGGCATAATTGTGCATCAGGTCATACAGGGTGCGCAGCTCACATTTCGTGCCGAACACCTCACGGAACGCTTCGCGGACACCGTAGGCGATCAGATGCCGGTTCACGACAGCGTAGTTCAAGGCGGAGTACATCAGATTAACATAGCGCTGGCCTTGCGGATGTTCCAGCGGGGCAAAGATCAGGCGCGGATCGGCGCTGCCAAGTCCTAGCTGCCCCATCACCTTGGCGAAGGCCGGGGTGCAGAACTGGTTGACCATGCCGCCCCAGGCCCGTGAGCCGGAATGGATCATCACGGCAACCTGCCCGTCCTGCAGCCCCCAGGCTTCCGCCACCTCCCGCTGTTCCTCCGCAATCTCAATCGCCTGAATCTCGACAAAATGATTGCCTCCTCCAAGGGTACCCAACTGGCGGTGTCCGCGGTGCCAGGCCATATCGGGCAGCTCATTCAGGATTTCCTCGTCAAAAGCCAGCTTGCTGATCTCCACATGGGAAAGCGCGCTTGATTTCTTCGGAGTGTAGCTGTCGGGTACATATTTGTTCGGGAGCCCGTGCAGCCCCTTGCGGACCACATTCTCCAGCCGGATATCGCCGTAATGACCCCGCTGCTGCGCCTCCATCGGCAAATATTTCTCGATGGCGCGGACCAGCTTTCTCCGCAGCTTAACCTCACGCAGATCATCCTTGTGCAGATTGGTGAGATGCACGCGCATTCCGCAGCCGATGTCGCTGCCCACGATAGAGGGCGACACATATCCTCCTGCCGCATCCCATACCGCAGTTGTGCCGATGCAGGTGCCGACGCCTACATGCACATCCGGTGTATAGCTCATATATTCAATATTCGGGATTTGCAGGTTGTTGTTCGCCATTTCCATGACCTTATAGTCCAATGTGGCAAATAATTGCCCGCTGGCATAGACCTTCAGGTCGCCTCCCGGAAGAGCCACCCGGTGTTTATATTGCGGCTCATCGAAGCCCGCTTGTTGTGAATTACTATTCATAAGTTATTTTCAATTCCTCTCAAGTTCGTTGATAAGTTAAATTTTCTTTCCGTTCGTGAAATCTTTAGTGTTTCAGGTACGCAAAAAAAGCCGCAGATCAGTTCTGATCCACGGCTCCCGAAGAGCTAATCATTGCTTCAAAATTACCTAACATAATTTAAAGCTTACCCATGTGCAAGAATGCGACAGGATGAGCCAAGGGCGCATCATGTCTCCCGGACGAAGGCGATGAGATCAGATGGTTCATATGCGGTTGTAATGTGGCAAGGCAACAATTCCAGTACAATAGTTCCAATCATGGCCCATCGGCCTCCCTTCTCTAAATGATAAACCCAATAATATATGGCTCTGCTGCAGATTGTCAACCCTAATATTGGAAGTCCTGTCCGCCAGGCTGCAAAAAAAACCGCAGAATCTACTGAATTCTGCGGCTCGCCTGCGCAAAAAATACATCAAAAGGACTACTTCCCCTGCACGCAAAAAAAGAAGACACCCTCCCAGGCGCCTCTTCATAGGTTATTTGTTTACTTGAATTTATGCCAATCCTGTTTGCTGTTCTCCAGCAAATGGGCAAAATCATTCTCCAGCCGCTTCTGCTCGGCTTTCCGCTGATCCTCTACCGCTTTGCGGGCTGCCTCTTTCTTGTCATTCTCCTCGGCTTTGAGCGCATCGGACTGCGCCTTCAGCTTGTCAAGCACATCACTGCTGAGGAGATCCCGGAGTGTTGCCGGAGCATCCGATGCAGCGGGACGTGGAGCAGGGGTTATTTTCTTTTTTTTGGCCATGTAGCTCATCCTTTCGGGCATTGCATGTAGTTCAAATTTGTTTTAGTTATAGGTCTTTTCGTTTATAATGTTCAGTAAGAGGTGAGCCTTATGAAATCCCTAGATTTGTGTCCAAAGTTACAGAAAAGCATGGATATCATCGGCAGACGTTGGACAGGCTTAATCATCTATCAGCTCCTTCAGGGACCACAGCGCTTCAGTGTTATCGAGTCTTCTCTGCCCGTCAGCGGCAGACTCTTGTCCGAACGGCTTAAGGAACTGGAGCTGGAAGGCATTGTCCTCCGCGAAGTATTTCCCGAGACACCTGTAAGAATTCAATACTCCTTGACGGATAAAGGGCGGGCGCTGGAATCGGTCATCCGTGATCTGCAGGAATGGTCGAAATCCTGGATTGAACCGGAAGGCTGCGGGCCGGAAAGAATTCCTCCGGAGTAAGGGTTAGCCTTCACATACTGCACAAACAATGGTGCGCTGCTCCTTACAGCTTGCGGCCGATAATGACCAGATCGCGTTGAATGCCGTCCATTTCAGCAACACCAGGCAGCAGTCCCCATTGTTCAAAACCAAATTTCCGCAGCAGAGCCAGGCTTGGCTCGTTGTGGCCGAATACAAAACCAACTAAATTCTGAAGACCAAGGCGCGGGCATTCTTCCAGTGCCTTGGTCAGCAGGATACTCCCGGCACCGCTGCCGCGGAACTTCCCGCTTACATATACACTGACTTCTGCGGTTCCATTATAGGCCGGACGGCCATAGAACGACTGGAAGCTGAACCAGGCGGCAACCTCGCCGTCCTGCTTCAGTACCCACAGCGGGCGATGATGGCTGTTATGCTCATGGAACCAGTGCAAGCGGTCCTCCACCCGAACCGGCTCCAGGTCAGCAGTAACCATCCGTCCGGCTACCGTTGAATTATAAATCTCCACAATTGCCCCTAAATCCTCTAGTGTTGCATCTTCAATGCTGTAATTGTGCCAAGCCATTCTTCAGAACCTCCTAAAAGTTGTGTAAGCCCTGCTCTGCTCCGGTCTGTTCCAGACTCCACTGCCACAAACGTTCGGCATCTTCCTGATTCAGTGCCCGCGGTGACAGCTCTTTGATCTTTCGGCGGTAATAATATTGTCCGGTCACTCCCAGCAGTTCCGGTGCCGTCGCCAGATAGATAGCCGTGTCCGCCCCCTGCTCGGGTGTCAGGAAGAAATAGGACAACAGCTTGAGCACCGAGCGGCCAAAGCCTGTCTCCCGGTTAACCCCGATATTGGTCCCCACAGCACCCGGATGTACAGCATTGACCGTAACTTCCGTGCCCTGCAGGCGCTTGGCCAGCTCTCTCGTAAAAAGGATATTGGCCAGCTTGGAACGCGCGTAAGCCTTGGCCGGATTGAAACCGCGCGACAGAGTAGGATCGTTCAAATACAGCTTTCCGATCTTGTAGGCCCCGGAAGCAACGACCACGATCCTGCCTTGCTCAGCCGCCTTTAGCTGATCCAGCAGCAGACGGGTCAGCAAGAAGTGTCCCAAATGGTTCACGCCGAAGTCCTGCTCGAAGCCGTCCGCCGTAAGCTCACGTCTAACAGCCACTACACCGGCATTGTTAATCAATACGTCGAGTATGGGGTGGCTCGCCTTGAACTCCGCTGCAAACCCGCGTATGCTCTGAAACGAAGCCAAATCGCATAACATCAGCGTGATATGGTCAGATCCGCTCTGCCGCTTGGCTTCCGCCAGCGCCTCTTCCCCGCGCTTACGGCTGCGGCAGGCCATCACCACCGTTGCTCCCTGGCGGGCCATTTCAACCGTCGTTGCCAATCCCATCCCGGAGTTACCTCCGGTTACAAGCACCGTCTTTCCATTCATGGCCAATCCCCTCTCTAGCAACCTGCCAATTACACCTGCCAGCCTGGCCTTTCCACAGCATATGTTTTAAGATTATGTTACATCAAATCAGGTGCACAAGAAAAGCCTTTCAGTACATATGGCTATCAAGCTCTATGAATCGCTCATCCTGATTGCTGCATTCCTGTAATTGTATCATTATTTGAATAGGATACGGCGTCAAACGAATGGAGCACAGGATACATCAGCCGGCAATCAGCATCTAGCGGCTCGGACTGTCTCGCGGACTCAGGAGACGTTATTTTGTACAAAAAGGACTCCTCACTCTTCGAACGGACACCAGCGCCGCTATCTCATTGAAAATGGGTTGTTTAGCCTGTTTTCCAGGCAAATAAGGGCTATGCAGTCCGCGTGGAGTGCTGATCACGGGATTTGAGCCAAATAAAGAACATACAGTCCGCCGAGCAGAAACAGCACCAAAACCATGCTCATGGATATACGTTTGGCGGGTTACGCATCGCATGCAGAGGAAGGCGAGGTCATCCTGCTGGCTCCGGACCGCAAGGTCCCGAACGGAACGCCGATTGTTAACTGAGAAAACTTATATGGAGGTGAATTCCGGGAATCCTATTCCCGGAGCTGAACTATGAATATTGGCCCAAATGTTATCGTACTGACTGTCCCCATGATCTCACCCGTAATGGGCCCTACCAAGATTTATCCGGTGCTGCTGAAAGATGGGGAGGACTTGACCCTCATAGACACCGGCATGTTCGGCCAATATGATACTCTGCTGCAAGCTATAGAGCAAGCGGGCGAACAGCTTTCCAGTATTAAACGCATTATCCTCACCCATCAGGATATTGATCATATCGGCAATCTCCCTTTGCTCGTGCAGAAGCTCCCCGGCGTTGAGCTATTCGCCCATCCGGGCGATATTCCGGCAATCACGAACAGCCAGCCGATGCTGAAAATGAATCCGCAGCGGGTCGCGCAGATGCCGCAGGCATTTCAGGAGCAGTTCCATGCGTTTCTGGAGCAGCTGGCACAGCTCGGCAGCTTCACGGAGCTGCATGACGGCCAGCGGCTGCCGTGGGGCGGCGGCATCGAAATTATTCATACCCCCGGCCATACGCCGGGGCATATCTGCCTTTATGTGCAGGAACAAGCGCTGCTGCTGGCAGTCGATGAGCTGCTCGTCGTAGACGGACAGCTGACCGGACCGGCAGAGTCGGCCACACCGGACATGCCACAGGCGCTGCGCAGCCTGCACAAGCTGGAAGGACGGTTAATCCAGTCCGTCCTCTGTTACCACGGCGGACTCTACGACGGCAGTCCGCAGGAGCTGATCAACCAATTGACGGATGCGCTCTAACAGAGCATATCCGGCTTATAGTCCAGACAAAAATCAGGCCCGCAAGTAGAGTAATCTACGAGCGGGCCTGATTTTTTATCATGATGGGATATCAAACGAGGAGCGGCACTAGGCTCATTTCCAGTTTGGCTTCAGGGCAATCAGCTTGTCGTCATTGTTTCCGGGCTCGCCCCTGCCATCCCGGTTATTCGTCATTACATATAAGGTACCATCCGGACCCTCGGCCACATTGCGGAGCCGTCCCCATTTCTCCTGGAATAATGCTGTTGCCTTAGCCTTCCCCCCTCTGGACGACGGGGAAATCCACAGCAGCTGTTCTCCGGCCAGCCCGGCAACCAGCAGTTCGCCGCTCCATGGACCCTGTGTAATAAAAGCCATTCCCGACGGAGCCCAGGTTTGGCTGTCGCTATGCAGGAGCGGAAGCCTCAGACTCACCTCACCTTTGCCTGCGGTTTCATCGCCCTCAATAAGCGGCCAGCCGTAATTGGCGCCTGCCTCAATGATATTGATTTCATCATGGCTGGACTGGCCATGCTCCGAGCTGTAAAGCACTCCAGTGTCCGGCTGCCAGGCCAACCCTTGCGGGTTGCGGTGGCCCCAGCTGTAGACGGGAGAATCCGGCCAAGGGTTATCCTGCGGGATGGACCCGTCAAGTGAGATTCGCAGGATTTTTCCGCCCAGACTGTCTTTATCCTGTGCCAGCTCCGGCTTATATCGTTCACCGGCAGTGACGTACAGATATCCGTCCGGTCCTACTTTAAGCCTGCCGCCGTTATGATTGATGTCTCCAGGGATGCCATCCAGCATCACCTTGTTAATCTCCGCTTTGCCGCTGCTGATCTTGAGCCGCAGTACACGGTTCTGCACTCCGCCGTCTGTATGGAGATAGGAATGGTAGACGTAGGCATACCCGCTTTTTTCAAACGCCGGATCCAGCGCAAGTCCCAAGAGACCGCCCTCCCCCTTGCTGACAAACGGCGCAAGAAGCTCCAGCAGCGGAGCCTTTCTCAGTTTACCATTCTCAATCACCCGCAGGCTGCCGGGCCGTTCAGTAAAAAAAATCCGCCCATCCGGAGCAAATGCCATTTCCCAAGGGACATTCAGCCCCGTTGCTACTGTTTGAGCTGTATAGGGGAAGGATGCTTTGGACTTTACAGAAGCTGTTGTTGCAGGATCCTCGGATACTGTAAATGGGGTTGGTTCTGCAGAGGGAGCGGGACCCGGTGAGACCTGCGCCTCTGCCTGCTGACCCGATTTTCCATCCGCAGTATTATTTGACGGAGAAACCAGGGATGGATCTGCGCTCTCTGCAGGGTTTCCCGAGAGGTGCGGCCCTGCACTCTTCAGCGTTTCCCCCGCATTACTGGTTTCGGAAGAAGCTGTGCAGGCTGACAACCCTCCTGTCAGCAGGATCAACATACAGCACCCTAGAAGGCTGTGGTGGACTTTTCTTTTGCCGGACATGGCTGTCACCTCCTGAAAGAATATATGAACACTGGCTTCAAAGCTTGTTATGTTCAGTCTGCAATCAATTTGGGCAACTATTACCCGGCCTTGCGGTTCGCTAAACCCTTTGGGCAAGCAAATCTACAGAGGCGTGCACCCTGCCGGCTAATGATCTATAATGAAAACATTGCTTTTTTTTATCGTGATGACGAAAGGGGAACACCTGAAATGAATGATGCTCTACAAAGCTTGGCTGGGGGAATGGCGGGAGAAGGGCTGGACGCTCTGCTCGTCACCGATCCCAAACATGTCTACTACTTGACCGGGTTTGCCAGCAATCCGCATGAACGTTTTCTTGGCCTGCTGCTGATTCGCGGAGAGGAGCCCGTCCTGATTGTTCCGGCACTGGATGCCGAAGCGGCGCATGCGGCTTCCTCCGTCACGACGATCCTGACACACAGCGATACTGATAATCCGTATGAGCTGCTAAAGTCGCAATTTGGCGGCAAAACACCTGGAACACTCGGCATAGAGAAAGAGCATTTCTCCGTAAGCCGGTATGAGCTGCTCGCCGATTCTGTGCCTGCAGCGCAATTTAGCGATATTGGTCCCCTGCTCCGGGCGATGCGCGCCAAGAAGACACCGGAGGAAGTCAGCCGGATGAAACATGCCGCCGAGCTGGTGGAAGAGGTTCTGCGCCGCGGTCTAAACCATGTGAAAAGCGGAGTCAGCGAAATTGAGCTGGTAGCCGAGCTGGAATATCTGATGAAAAAGGTCGGCGCCTCCGGTCCTTCCTTCGACACTATGGTCCTCAGTGGTTCTAACACTGCCCTTCCGCATGGTGTGCCGGGAGACCGCATCATCCAGCCGGGTGATTTCCTGATGTTCGACCTTGGCGTATATGCCGCCGGGTATGCTTCCGACATCACACGGACCTTTGCCGTGGAGGAAGCGGACAGCAAGCTGACCGAAATCTACAACACGGTGCTGGCCGCTAACCTGGCAGGCATTGCCGCTTCCCGAGCAGGAGCTACCTTCGGCTCAGTGGACCGGGCAGCGCGTGAAGTGATCGAAAATGCGGGTTACGGGGAATATTTCATGCACCGTGTCGGCCATGGACTTGGCATGGATACCCATGAGTATCCTTCCCTTCACGGTTTAAATACGGATATTATCGAGAACGGCAACGTATTCACCGTGGAACCGGGCATCTATGTGCCGGGCGTAGGCGGTGTACGTATTGAAGATGATGTCTTTATTACAGCAGAAGGTCCCGTAACGCTGACCAGCTTCCCGAAAGAGCTGACTATCCTCCATTTGTAACAGCATTCCAATATAAGATATGTCCATCAAAAAAAGCAGTGAGCCGACCCCATAACGGGAGACTCACTGCTTTTTTTATGGTCACAATCTATGAAATGCTGCGGCTTTCCGCATCCTTCAGGGCCGGCTCTTCCTCTTCAGCAAACTTAAAGGAGCGGGCAATGTAAAGGATTGGCGTGCCTGCACCGGTCAGCAGGAATTTCACTACGTAGGTAGTCAGCAAAATTTCGATCCACACCTGTATATCGAATCTGCCGGCAAACGCAATGGTGCAAAAAATCAGCGTATCAACAAATGAGCTGATCATCGTACTGCCGTTGGAGCGGATCCAAAGCTGGCGCGAGGTGCTGTAGTATTTGCGGATCCACGAATACAGGCGCACGTCGAGGAACTGGCTGATGAAATAGGCAGCAAGGCTTCCCAGCGCCAGACGCGGCATCAGTCCAAAGATCGTTTCCAGCGAGGTCTGGAAAATGGGATCTCCCTGCGGTTTGAACACCAGCGCCATCTGCATAATCACCGTAGTCATCAGCAGGGTGAAAAAGCCGAACCATACGGCATTGCGCGCTTCCTTCCGCCCGTACCGTTCATTAAGCAAATCGCTGGTCATATACAGCGTTACATACATCGTATTGCCCAGCGTCATCACGATGTCCAGCGGCATGGCAATCGTCTTGGCCACTTGAATATTGGCGATGACCGTAGCAACTCCAACCCAGGCATACAGCCCCTTTTTACCAAAGAGACGGTAACAGAGCAGAAATAGGCCGAAGTTGACAATAACGAACAAAATTCCCCACAACAAATTAAACATTTTTCTATACTTCCTCCTAGTTTTGGTTACGCGGGATGGTTACGAACCGCGGATATTTTGTTTATTGGAACAAAACATTAATACTCTACCATATAAAAAGCTAACATTCTATGAGAATTTTAAATTTTCAGAAAAGAAGAATGTTGTCACTTATTTTCGGTAAATAAATGGTTCATTCGACAATTATTCATATTTTTCTGAAAATATGCGTTATAATTCAATTTTTTCACTATTCAACCGGAGGTTAATTCTATAGAATAGTTATCAATCATATCCCCGGAACGATAGCCTGATATATGACCAACATCAATGGAGTATATAGCTGTGTGCCCGCTTATAAGCGTTGGCATGGGATCGATGCATTCAAATAGAAAAGGAGAGAATGGATATGTCACGCTTTAAGAATTCAATCAGCCGCAAATTTACACTTTTGTTGTTTGTCGTCCTATTGCTCACATCTCTTGTGTTAAGTATCAGCTTCTACTTTATATCAATGAGTACCATCGACGGCTACGTAATGCCGCAAATTAACAAGCTTCTGACCGGGGCCGCTCAGGATGTCTACAAGAATTTGAACGCAACCCACGCCCAGCAGACCCTGAGTAAGAGTGCACAGGCCACCACGAATGTCGAATACTATTTCCAGGAAAAAAGAAAGCTGCATGATGTGGAGACCATTTTCCTCATCGAAATGAAAGATGGAAAGGCCACCGTACTGGCCGCAGATCACGGCTCAAAGCTGAAGGCTGAAGAAAGCCTTAAGGTATTGCCCGCTATGGAACAAGCCGCTAAAGGAAAAACGGGGCTTAGTGAAATCTATAGTGACAGTCACGGTATACATAAGACCGCCTATGTCAGTGTTCCTGGCAGCAAGATGGTCATCGGAGTAAGTTCTGACGTTGGTTTTGTTGAAGACAAGATAAACAGCATCGTTTGGGCAAGTATAGGAATTACACTGCTGTCGCTGATCATTGGAACCGCCGCCGCGACCTTTATGAGCCGGAAAATCACACGGCCGCTCTCTCAGCTTACCGCTTATAGCAATAAGCTCGCTGCCGGTGATTTCACGCAGAATCTGGTTATCAAGGGCAACGATGAGGTCGGCCAGTTGTCGGTGAGCTTCCAAAGTATGGGACAACGGCTTAAGGAAATGATCGGGCAGGTGCTCGATACTTCAGGCAGTGTCGTCGCCGATGCCAATGATCTGAAAGCGCGTGTTGAAGTGCTGGGCGAAATGGCCGAGCGTTCGGCGCTATCCGTTACGGAGATCGGCAAAGGCAGTACAACTATTGCCAGCAGCGCACTGGAGAACTCCAGAGCCATGGAAGAAATCAATTTCGGCATTCAGCATATCGCATCCGCAGCCGGTGAAGTCACCGAGCAGATCAGTGAAGCTGCAGCGGAAGCTATGGGCGGCAATGAGGTTGCCCAGAGTGCCGTACAGCAAATGCGTCAGGTGGAGCATGCCTCTCAGAAGTCGCTGGAGCAGTTCCGCATCATGAATGAACGTTCCCTGATGATTGGCGGGGTTGTCCAGGGCATCACCGAAATAACCAAGCAGATTCAGATGCTGTCGCTGAATGCTTCCATTGAAGCGGCACGCGCAGGCGAGCATGGCCGCGGTTTTGCTGTTGTAGCCGGAGAAGTCCGCAAGTTGTCCGAACAGTCCAAGGAATCCAATGAGCAGATCCGCGACTTCCTGCTTAGCCTGCAGGAGGATATGAACCGTTCGGTGGAAGAAATGAATCATGTGAACTCGGAAGTAGCCTCGGGCGTAGGCAAAGCGGTGGAAGCCGGCAATGCCTTTAATCAACTGCTTATTCTTATTCAAAGCATCAATCACAGCATTCAGTCCGTATCTGCCGCCACCCAGCAGATTTCGGCCGGCACCGAAGAAGTAAGCGCCTCGGTGGAGGAAACCGCACAAATCACCGGCAAATCGCAAGCCAGTGCAGAATTGCTTGCGGAGAACTCCTCACGGCAGCATGAGGAGCTGGATGGCCACTCCCTGACTGTGGAGCATCTGCATGAACAAGCGGTGAAGCTGCAGGAAGCTGTGAAACAGTTCAAGATTTAAAGAGAACCCGCTTCTTTCGAACCATATCAAAAGGCAGTCCACAGCTTATCAAAGCTTGGACTGCCTTTTTGTTAGATTGCGCTGCAATTTAATAACGCTCTTCCCCTCCAGATCAGTGTCTCGGTGCCCACAGGATAACCGATACCCCAATCACACAAATACCTGCACCGATCCAGTCATACAGATCCGGTGTCTTCTTGTCCACCAGCCAGCCCCAAAGAACGGCAAGCACGATGAACACACCGCCATAGGCGGCGTACACCCTGCCGAAAGAAGGGAACTTCTGCAAGGTGGGGATGATGCCGTACGCAATCAGAATTAGTGCACCAACGAGGCCGTACCAGAGCGGCCGCGACTCCCGCAGCCACAGCCAGATCAAATAACCGCCGCCGATTTCAGCCAGACCGGCAACAATAAACAGCAGAACCGCCAGCACCATTCTTACCCCTCTTCTCCGGGAAGACCCATTATTCTGTAAACTGCCTCCATATCAAGGCTGGCTCTTACGGCATCTGCCAGGCGGTCGAATTCCTGCTCGCGGAGCGCTGCCGACGAGAAGGTCCTGGCCAGCGGGGCAAGACCTTTGGCCTGCCGTATTCCGTCAAGCCAGGCTCTGCGCAGGCTATCATTATGAAACAAACCATGCAGATAAGTTCCCCATATTTTGCCGTCCGGCGTACCCCAACCTTCAGGCAACGTCTCCCCATCCGGTCCCGTCAGGTGGAACAGGCTTCTGACGCCTGCACCTTCATGTTTTGTCGTGGTACCCATATGAATCTCATATCCGGCAACAGTAATTTCCTCAGCCGCTCCGGGGTCAAGGCCGCATAATTGCAGCGGATGATTACCAGCCAGCGTGCCGCTCACACGCACCGTCGTCTTATGCGGCAGAAATTCCGTGGACAGGGGCAGATAGCCCAGCCCGTCACTATCCCCCGGCTCCGCATTTTCAACAGCATGCGGATCGAGCAGCTTCCGCCCCAGCATCTGGTAACCTCCGCAAATCCCGGTAAGCTGCAGTGTTCCGTGCTCCAGCGCATCCGTTATTGCTTCAGGGAAGCCCTGCTCCCGCAAATAATTCAGGTCTGCCGCCGTATTCTTCGTGCCCGGCAGAATGATGGCATCCGGTGTGCCCAGCTCCTCTACGGAGGTCACATAACGCACGGCGGTATCCGGCTCGTCCTCCAGCGGATCGAAGTCGGTGAAGTTCGATATTCTCGGGTAGCGGATGACCGCAATATCCAGCTCCTTCGCGCTGCCGGGCTGCATACGGCCCGAAGTCCCTTCCAGTACTANACGCACGGCGGTATCCGGCTCGTCCTCCAGCGGATCGAAGTCGGTGAAGTTCGATATTCTCGGGTAGCGGATGACCGCAATATCCAGCTCCTTCGCGCTGCCGGGCTGCATACGGCCCGAAGTCCCTTCCAGTACTACGGAATCCTCCGCCTCTATCCGCAGCTGCGGCAGAAACGGCAGCACACCAAGCACCGGGATCCCGGTGCGCTGCTCCAGCCAATCCAGACCGGGCTGCAGCAAGGACAGATCTCCGCGGAATTTATTGATAATGAAGCCTTTGACACGCGCCCGCTCATGCGGCTCCAAGAGTTCGAGTGTACCAACCAGAAAGGCGAATACGCCACCTCTGTCAATGTCTGCGATCAGCAGCACCGGCGCATCCGCCCAGCCTGCGAGATTCATATTAACGATATCCCGCGCCTTCAGGTTGATCTCGGCCGGACTTCCCGCCCCTTCCATCAGCACGATATCATAAGCTGACCGCAAACGATCCAGCGCGTCCAGCACCGTCCCTTTGGCTTCCGGCAGAAACTTCTCGCGGTATTCCCGCGCGCTCAGCGCCGTGTGCGGTACGCCATGGACGACGATTTGCGCGCTCATCTCGCCCGATGGCTTCAGCAGAATCGGATTCATGTCGCTGGTAGCCGTAATGCCGAATGCTTCGGCCTGCATGCCCTGGGCACGCCCGATTTCTTTTCCGTCCACGGTGACATAGGAATTCAGCGCCATATTCTGCGACTTGAAGGGCGCCGTCCGGTAGCCGTCCTGTGTCATAATCCGCCCGATGGCTGCAGTAACGAGGCTCTTGCCGACATCCGAAGCCGTTCCCTGCATCATCAGCACGGCCGCCCGCTGTTTCTTCTCTTGTGTGTCCGCTTGGTTCTTCATGCTCTTCTCCCCGCTTTCTTCCTGCTGCCGGAGTACTGGCGAAGCAGTTGTTCTTGTTCTAGCATACGCCGGAAATGCAGCTCTCCGCAGAGCCTTCCGGCTACATCAGGTTGTGCTGCAGCAGCACCAGCAGGAGCAGCAGCGCTACCTCCAGCAGCTCGTTCAGCGCGCCGTATACATCGCCGGTGAGCCCGCCGAGCCGGCTGCTGATCCGCCGCGCCGCGAGGTGGCCGCAGAGCACTGCGGCCACCGGGGCAAGGCAGGCCGCCGCCAGATGCTGCGGCCAGGTGCCGCTTGCCGCGCCGAGCGCAAGTGGCGCAGCGGCAGCGGCCAGTGAGAGCAGCGCGGCGGTGAGCAGCGCGCGCCGCTCCTGCCGGGGCTGCAGCTCTGCGAAGCTGGCTGCCAACCCCTCATTGCCGCGGGCAACAGGATAGCGGGCCATCGCCCGCACCATATACCAGCGGCTCCAGACCGGCGGCAATAACAGCAGCGGCAGCTCGTAGAAGGTGCCGCCTTCAATAAATGCCGCCAGCAAGGCGGCCTTCAGCAGCAATAGCAGCACGCAGGCCAGGACGCCCATCGCTCCTACGCGGCTGTCCTTCATGATCTCCAGCATCCGCTCCCGCGAGCGGTAGCTGAGCAGTGCGTCGGCGCTGTCCATCCAGCCGTCCAGGTGCAGCCCGCCGGTCAGCCCTACCCACAGGATGAGGGTGATTACAGCGGCAGGCCAAGCCGGCAGCAGCCAAGCCGCTGCAGCAGCGCATAGCGCAGCACTCCCCCCGATCGCCGCGCCGACAAGCGGATAATAGACCACGCTGCGCCGCAGCAATTCACGGGAAAAGTCGCCGCCGCCCTTTACCGGAAAACGCGACAGGAACTGAAAAGCGGCAGCAGCATCCTCCCGCGCGCTCATAGCAGATACTCCCTGCTTTTCAGCTCAACCGGTATTCCGGCAGTGACGAGAAAGACCTGCTGGCACTGCCGGGCCAGCAGCGCATTCATCCGTCCGGCGAGATCACGGTACAGCCGTCCCAGTGCATATTCCGGCACGATGCCGTCGCCAACCTCGTTCGTAACCAGAACGAGCGTCCCCTGGAAAGACGCCACACTGTGCTCCAGCCTGGCGATTTCCTGCTCCATCCGCTCTTGTCTGTCCGCCTGCCCTTCCACGGCCAGCAGCACATTGGAGAGCCACAGGGTCAGGCAGTCTACAAGCACCGCCTTTCCCCCGGAGAGACGCTCCAGCAGAGCCGGCAAATCCAGCGGCTCCTCCAGCGTCTCCCACTGGCCGCCGCTTTCTTCGCGCTGCTGCCGGTGCAGGGCAATCCGCGCCTTCATCTCTTCATCGAACGCTTGCCCGGTCGCCACATAGAAAGCCTGACCGGCCAGCGACAGTGTCAGGCGTTCGGCAAAGCTGCTTTTGCCGCTGCGCGCGCCGCCTGTTACAAGGATGCTCATCGGTTCTCCGCCCCGGATACCCCTGCGCTTTCGAAGGTGGCCATTTCGCGCATAATCCGGCACACCGCCTCAATCAGATGAAGGCAGAGGGCACCCCCTGTTCCTTCGCCAAGACGCAGCCCAAGGTCGAGCAGTGCTTCCAGCCCCAGCCGCTCCAGCATCAGCTTATGCCCCTGCTCCCCTGAGACATGGGAGGCAATCATATAATGGATGGACTCCGGTGCAAGTGCTTTGGCTGCAAGCGCTGCGGCGCCGGAGATGAAGCCGTCAAGCACAACGGGAACCCGTGCAGCGGCTGCACCCAGAATAAGCCCGGCCAGACCGGCGATTTCAAGACCACCTACCTTAGCTAACACGTCGATAGCATCGTCCGTATCCGGTGCATTGATCTGCAGCGCCCGCTCCACCACTGCGATTTTATGGCGCAGCCGCTCATCGTCAATGCCAGTCCCCCGGCCTACAGCGGTCTCTGCCGGGATGCCTTCCAGTGCACACAGCACCGCAGCGCTGGCTGTCGTATTGCCGATGCCCATTTCGCCGGTGATAAGTATCTCCGTTCCACTCTTCACCGCTTCCTCCGCCACGCTCACTCCGGCCAAAATGGCTCTCAGCGCTTCCTCCCGGCTCATCGCCGGTCCCTGCGCCATATTGCAGGTTCCACGCCGCACCTTGCGGTCAATCAGCTCCGGATGGCTCAGGTCACCGCCTATCCCGATATCCACCAGCTTCACCTCTGCCCCGCCTTGGCGGGCCAGCACATTCACCGCTGCGCCGCCGCCGAGGAAATTATGGGCCATCTGCACCGTAACCTCCTGCGGAAATGCGCTGACTCCCTCACTGCAGACACCGTGGTCTGCAGCCATGACCACTACGGTGCGTTTGCCGTAGCTTGGCTGTTCCACACCGGAGATTCCCGCCAGCCGGACGGCTAATGCCTCCAGCCGGCCAAGGCTTCCCGGCGGCTTGGTCAGGCTGTTCAGCCGGTCCTCGGCGCGCAGTATCGCTTGTTCATCGGCGGGGACAATCCGCCCAATCACTTCTTCTAAAGCTGAAATCATAGTTACTCCTCCTGTTTCTTCTATTACAACTCTATTTAAATAACCGTAGCTCCACGGCACAAAGCCCCCTTCTCCAAAGAAGGGGGCTTTGTGCTGCCACTGCTGCTGCCGCGAACTATTTTAGTGCATACCCCTATTTCTTCCTTAAGGATTATAGGTGATATAGCAGGATCATACAATTACATTTTTACCTTCATGCACTTGGAAAGCTGTCTATACCGCTGCTTCCGGTTGCAGAGCTTTAATACTGTCTTGTGGAGAATTTCTTTACACGTATGATCATTTGCATTCACGCTTGCATTCACACTTGCATTTTCGTTTACATTCATATTCTTACTTTCATAAACCCTTCCATCCGCTCCAGCGCTTCGGTCAGCCTCTCTGTGGATGTCGAATAGGAGCAGCGGATATGCCCCTCGCCACCGCTTCCGAACACATGTCCCGGAACTGCGGCGACTCCAGCCTCCCGCAGGAGGCGCAAAGCAAATTCCTCCGATTTCAGTCCGGTATGAGCGATGGACGGGAAGGCATAGAACGCACCCTGCGGCTGATGGCAGTGAAGTCCGATGGTTCTGAGGCCCTCCACAAACAGGGTTCTGCGCTGCCGGAAGCATGCCTTCATCCGGTCTTTGTCGGGCAGCCCGCTACGCAGGGATTCGATCGCGGCAATCTGGCCCAGCACCGGCGCACACATCGCGGTATACTGATGAATCTTCAGCATCGCTGCCAGCAGCTCATGATTCCCGCAGACATAACCGACACGCCAGCCGGTCATGGCGAATGCCTTCGAGAAGCCGCTGATCACTATCGTCCGCTCCTGCATGCCGGGGAGCGAAGCGATACTAACATGAGTGCTGTCATAGGTAAGCTCCGCATAGATTTCATCCGAAAGCACGAGCAGATTATGCTCTTTTACAACTTCTGCAATCGGCAGCCAGTCCTCATAGGACATGACCGCTCCCGTAGGATTATTCGGAAAATTCACTACCAGCAGCTTCGAGCGTGGGGTGATGGCCTTACGCAGCGCTTCCGCTGTAAGCTTGAAGCCCTGCTCTGCCGTAGCTTCCACCTCAACCAGCGTCCCTCCGTTTAAGTGGGCAATCGGCGAATAAGCAATATAGCTGGGAGAAGGAATGATGATCTCATCACCCGGAGCCGTGAAAGCGCGCAGTGCCAGATCAAGGGCTTCGCTGCTGCCCACCGTAACCATGATCTCGTCCGCAGGATGATACTGCAGTCCAAAGCTGCTCCCCAGATATTGGGCGATCTCTTCTCTAAGCTCAAGCAATCCGGCATTCGGGGTGTACATCGTTTCCCCGCGGTTCAAAGCACGGACGCAGGCAGCTCTTACATGCTCAGGTGTAGCGAAATCCGGTTCACCTACGCCCAGTGATATAATATCGTTGTTACCGGCAGTGAGATCAAAAAAAGCCCGGATGCCCGAAGGCGCAATCTCCCGCACACGGGGAGCTATCCAATCCTCTGCCATCTTGCGGTTCTCCTTAAGCATGACCTGCTACCTCTTGCCTTTCTTCTTCCATCTTCGTCTCCGTTACCTCTTGCGTTACTTGGACTGCCTGATTCGCTCGCCGTTCCTTCAGAGAACCCGCGATAATCTCATCCAGCAGGCTGCTGAAGGTGAATCCGGCCGCAAGTGCGCTTTTGGGCAGCAGGCTCGTTTCGGTCATTCCCGGCAGCGTATTGACCTCAAGTACGTAGGGATTCCCATTCTTCAGCAGCATATCCACCCGTGCATATACCGAGCATTTCAGCGCACGATAACAGGCCAGCGCCGCCGCTTGCACCCGCTCCAGGATCTCGGCAGGCAGCTGAATTACCCGTTCGTCGGCTCCGCCCTGCTCATATTTGGAGCTGTAATCGAACCAGTCCGCGCCCAGCGCATGGATGCCGATAACGGGCAGCAGGGTTCCGCCGAGGATCGGGCAGGTAATCTCCTGACCTTCGGTATACGATTCGACGAGTACCGACTGGTCTGCGGCAAAAGCTTTCTCCACCGCGCTCCGCAGCTCCTGCGAGCTATTCACTTTGGTCATCCCGATGCTGGAACCGCCTGAGTTCGGCTTCACCATCACCGGGTAACCGAGCCGTTCCACGGCTTCCGGCGCAACATCCTCCGTCCGGTCCCAGCACAGCCAGTCAGGCGTAGGAACACCTTTGCTGCGGAGAATTGTTTTGGACAGATGTTTATCCATGCACAGGCTACTCGACAGCACGCCACTTCCGGAATATGGGATGCCAAGCGTCTCCAGCGTCCCCTGAACCGTTCCATCCTCACCATAGGTTCCATGAAGGGCCAGCAGCGCAAAATCCAGACCTTTTACCTGTCCGATCAGCTGTTCACGCTCTGTAATAACCACCGGGACAACCTCATATTTGCTCCGGTCCAGGTGCTTCAGCATTTCTCTGCCGGTATTCAGCGACACTTCATATTCAGAGGAAACCCCGCCCATTATTACGCCTACTTTTATCATCCCCATAACCCCTTTTCATCCCAGTAGTTGCCGTGCTGCCCTGCCGATAATCTCGATTCCCCTGCGGATATCCCCGTCAGCCACCCTGGAGAAGCCCAGGCGCAGCGTGTTTTGTCCTGTTCCATTCGTGAAGAAGATATCCCCCGCTGTAAAAATAACCCCCCGCTCACGGCAGGCATCCAACAGCTCTCTTGTACTAAAGCCTTCGGGAAATGTTACAAAAAGATGCAGTCCGCCGTCTCCGCTTAGCCCAACATACGGCAAATACTCCTTGCAGCATTCCAGCGTCAGCTCGTATTTCCGTTTATATTCCGTTCGCGCTCGTTTGAGGTATTTTTCCAGATGGCCGCCGAGCAGATATTGATACAGAATGGATTGATCCAGCGTTGAAGTATGAATACTGCGGGCTCTTTTGACACTTTCCAGATAGTAGATCAGCTCCTGATCAGCCAGCACCCAGCCTACACGCAGTCCGGGAAACAACACCTTGGAGAAGCTGCCAAGATAGACGACGCTGTTCCCGCCGCCCGCCGCCGCGATTAACGGAGCCACATGCGAACCCGAATAGCGCAGCTCTTCGTTGAAGCCGTCCTCGATGACCGGCACCTTGTACTCCGCCATCAGCTTCATCAGCCCTTGTCTTTTTTCGGGGGACATGACGATGCCGGTAGGATTGTGATAGGAAGGCACAAAATACGCGCAGTCATACTCCCGCTCCTCCAGCGCCCGTTTCAGTTCACCGAGGTGGATGCCGTCCCGCTCCATGGTTACTCCAGTGATTTCAAATCCATTCAGCCGCATATTTTTGATCGCCGTATGATGGGTCGGATTCTCGCATAGCACCTGCCCGTGCTTCTGGCCAAGTGCGGACAGCACCAAATCGAAGCCTTCCGTAAAACCATTCGTAATCAGCATATCCTTGCCGCGCATATCCACGCCCTTATGCTCCATATATTGCCGCAAATAGTCTATTAAAGGCTTATACCCCTTGGCATAGCCATAGTTCAGCAGAACGTTGCCCTCTACGGACATGCGGTCCAGAAAGGCCCGCTTTACATTATCCAGATCAAACAGGCTCTCATCGGGCGCAATACTGGTAAAAGAAATCGTGCCCTTCTCCGCGCGGATTCCGCGCTTCATTATATCCAGTTCCTCCGCCAGCAGCGCGCGGCTGTTCATCCGCTCTTTCCAGTCCACGGTCCAGGAGGGGGCCGCTGCACTCTCAGTAGAGGCAGCAAGCGAAACATAACTTCCTTGACCCTGCACCGTATACGCAAAGCCGTCATCCGTAAGCCCCGCATAAGCGGAAATAATCGAATTGCGGCTGACTTTCAGCAGTGTGCTGAGCTCGCGTGTCGACGGAAGCTTCTGGCCGCCTTGGAGGGCGCCTTTTAGAATGAGATGCTTCAAATAATCCTTCACCTGAATATATACCGGACGTCCGGCAATGAGCTTGAAATCCTTAAACATGCTTCAATCGCCCCCATAGCTATCATGGCACAGTCGCCAGCGTAAAAAAAGAACCACAACCCCGGGATTTTCTTCCGGTGTGGTTCTATGACGGGATAACCCATGCGTCCCGCGGTGATATAGCTTTTTAATTACATAATGTGGGTACTTTTCTGGGCACCGAGTCTCTGCAGACCCACAGCTTCCCAGCTGTATACACGGCACACGGACTAATCAACGCCTGCATTATGGGATTCCTTCTAGTGCTTACACTTGTCTTAGGCTGAACGGTCTATTGAAAAAGGATTACCACTGCCACTTGCCTCCGCTCCGTACCAGTGTAAGTACTGCCACCGTTCCAGGCGGCGGAGCGGCGGCAGTACGAAAAGTCACGTCCTCCAAAGCCCGTGCCAGCAGCTGGCGGATTACACCGCCGTGGGTCACCAGCAGCACACGCAAATGCAGCGGCTCTTCACTAGGGTGGTGGTCCGGAGCGGCAGTTTGGACGGTACTGTCTTCAGGGAGCAGGCTTAATTCAGCCTCATCCCCGCTTGCTTCGGCTGACTGCCTTAGTTCCTTTAAAAACGAGTCCAGCCGCGCTTCGAACGCCTCCCAGGATTCCCCGTCAGGCGGCGTGACTTCGGCAGGATCATCAATCCAGCTTCGATAATCGAGATTATTCTGCAGCTGCTCATAAGTACAGCCCTCCCACGCGCCGAAGCTCATCTCACGCAAACGGGAATCATAAAGGGCCGACGCCTCAAGACCTGGTGCGATGCAAGCCAATGTCTCCCGGCATCTGCGCAAATCGCTGCAATATACCCGCCAGAAATCTCCGCGCAGTTCAGGCTGCTCCCTGAGCGCAGTCAACTCCTCCTGTGCTCCGGGCAGCAGAGGAAGATCTGTGCTCCCCAGATAACGGCATTCCTTATTCCACTGTGTATGGCCATGGCGGAGAAGAACTAACTGGAGCTTGAGTACTTTGGGCAGTACTTGATCCAGTTTTGGAGCCAGCACCAGTGCTTTCTCATCCCTCGGCCTTGGCTCTTTCCTTATCTCCTGCTCTAGCACTTGTTTTAGTTTTGACTCTTTTCCGTGCTTTTGCCTTTGCTGTTGTTCTTGCTTTTGCTCTTGCTCTTGCCTTTGTTCTTGCCCTTGCCTTTGTTCTTGCTCTTGCCTTTGTTCTTGCTCTTGCCTTTGTTCTTGCTCTTGCCTTTGTTCTTGCCCTTGCCTTTGTTCTTGCCCTTGCCTTTGTTCTTGCCCTTGCCTTTGTTCTTGCCCTTGCTCTTGTTCGCGCACATGCTCATGCTCATGCTCATGCTCTTGTCCATGTCCATGTGTTAGATCTGTCATGCTCGCCGCTCAGCCTCCGATCCAAATCCATGCCAATGCTGCGCAGAAGCAGACGAATATTGCCGAAGAGAGCAGCATCAGCCGGGAGGTCACAATAATATCCTCCGGTTCCATAGCACGCAGCGGGTCCCCCATGTAAGCCCGGAACGAAGTGATGCCGTGATAGACATTTTCGCCTCCCAGCCGAATGCCCAGTGCTCCGGCAACTGCCGACTCCGGGTAGCCGCTGTTCGGACTGGGATGAAGGCGGGCATCGCGAAGTACGGTGCGCCAGCAGCCCCGCCAATCCAGCCGCAGCAGCCAGGCGCATAAGGTTAACAACAGCGCAGTGATTCGCGCCGGTATGTAATTGACCACATCATCGAGCCGGGCGGATGCCCAGCCGAGGTCGCGGTATTTGTCGTTCTTGTAGCCGACCATGGAATCCAGCGTGTTCACTGCACGGTAAGCCATGGCCAGCGGTGCACCGCCCAGCAGGGCGAAGAACAGAGGGGAAATAATCGCATCGACGATATTCTCCGCTACGGTTTCCACAGTGCCGCGGACAATCTCCGGGCTGTCCAGCCCAGCCGTATCGCGGCCGACGATCATCCCCAGCGCCCTGCGCGCTGCGGGATGATCACCCTTGCGCAGCTCGACATATACGGCAAGCCCTGCCTCCTTCAATCCTTTGGCGGCAACCGTTGTGGAGAGCAGCCAAGCCCCGGCTGCCCAGCCGAGCCAGGGAGATACCCAGGACAGCAGTCCGACGAGGAGTGCTGTCAACCCCCAGGCTCCGCCCGCCACCAGCAGCGGCAGCAGGATCCCGGCCCGCTTCAGACTCCGCGGCTGCGAGACAAAGCGGCGGATCAGCCGCTCGATCACAGAGATCGCCTTCCCCATATACACTACCGGATGGGGAAGACTCCTTGGATCGCCTACGATCAGGTCCAGCACATAGGCTGCCAGCAATATTAACGCAAGACTCACGGGCGCTCACCCCGCCGGGTTATCAGGAATTGACTGCTCATTGCCCACTCGTCCTAGCCTGCTCCTGTTGAGCAGATGGCACAGCTTGGGTCTGTCGAGCGGATGACACAGTTTGAGCCAGTGGAGCAAGTGGCACAGCTTGAGCCATGGGGGCGCTTTGGATGGCTTGCGCCTTGGAATCGTCCTGCACAACTTGATCTGTTTGAGCCGATATTACTGGTTCAGCCAATTGTTCCACCTTGGCTGGCTGCACAGAATGCGCCGGCTGCACAGATTTCACCGACTGCAGGCTGCCGGTAACAGCGGCATACACCAGCCGGCCAATGGCGCCGCCAAGATCAGTCGCTGTTCCTGCATAGACATGCTCCGCGCCGTAGCGCCCGCTTTGGCTCACCGCAAGCACAATCGCATCCGTGGTTGTGCCGGTTGCAATCAGGCCGTTCTCGGGATCAGTGACGCCGAGATCGGCCAGGGCGGCAGCTTTGGCTTCGGCTGCCGTCATTACAGCATTGACCATCGCCGCCGGAGTCAGCCGTCCGTCAATGCCGAGCATAATATTGATCGTGCCGGGGCGGTAAGCCGCCAGCACGGGGCGCTCCACCCCGGCGCGCGCGGCATTGCCCGAAGCGGCCGTCACACAGCAGAAGATGCCTGCCGAGCCGGTATCTTCTTCTATCACAGCTGCGTGCTCCAGCGGCACAGCAGTCATAAGGCCCGCACAGCCTTCTTGCGGGTACCCCCATTCGCGCAATTTAAGCTCCATATCCCGCACAGGATCGCTGCACTCGTAATCACGACTGACAAATTGGTTGACGGCCCGCTGTAGACGCCCCATTCCCCCGCCGTACACCGCACTCGAAATCCCATCCGCCTCAGCCGGGAACTCCAGCAGCAGATGTCCTTCCTTCCATTCCAGCACAAGCCCCGGCCATACCCTGCTCAGGTACACAGTTCCCCCGCCGGTAAGATTAAAAGGGATTTTCACTTCATCCATCTTCTATCCGTCTCCCCTCACAGTTCTTTTCCAAACTCTATGCACAGCATCAGCCTTGTTCGCAGTTTCAACCTCGTTCACACTTCAGCTCCTTGTTCATAGCTTACTGCGGCTCCGTAACTCCTACTGTAATTGTACTCAAAAAACAGGTAAGAAGAAGCGTGCCATCCAGCCGATCTCCCTAAACCTTGCCGCACAAGGAGTGAATAACATAAGACTTTCATCAACGTTGGATTCCTGCTAAGTATAGAAGGGCAGCCAGATCACTATGACTTTTATAAAAATAACCTTAGCTCTCTAACAAACCTTTTCTCTACTAACAAACAATATCTCAGCTGACATACCTCTTCACCTCTAACGTACTTCTTTTCAACTAAAATACTTCTTCCCCTCTAACCTACCTCTTCTCAGCTAACGTACTTCTTCCCCTCTAACCTACTTCTTCTCCTCTAACCTGCCTCTTCTCATCCTCAGCTATAGAGATAACTGCATTCTGTACAACTAAAAACACTCATTTCAGGAGGGAATTTGATTTAGTTGCACTCCGTACATCTAAAAAGCCCGGTTTCAGCAGAAATGTCCATTTCAGCTACTCTTAATTGCACAAAATACAAGTAACTCTCAAACTACCCTGCAGCCGCACCTGATAGTTGCAGAAAATACATCTATTCCTTAATCTCATCACACTCATATTCGCTTCTACAGCCAGCAGATCTGCAAGCACATTACAAATAGTTGCAGCTCGGATCGCTATGACTGCCCCCTCTGCTAATCTTCGCAGATTCATAATGTTCGCAGCTTATGCCTCCAACATATATCTGTCTAAGATGCAGCTCAGCCGATCATAAAAATTCCCCCTGCATAATCTCCGCCATCTGCCGGAGCAGCCGGGCATTGTCGTCGCGCCCCCGGACCGCGACGCGGATATGGCCGTGCCCCAGGCCGGCATACATGGCGCAGCTGCGCACCAGGATGCCGCTGCGGCCCAGCCTGGCCTGCATTTCCTGCGCGCTCCATGGCGCAGGCAGGCCGGCGAGCAGGAAGTTGGCCTCGCCCGGCGGCACAGCACAGCCGAGGTGCAGCAGCCCCTGCCGCAGCACCTCCCGCTCCTCCGCGATTAACTCGCGGGTGTTCGCTTCATAGGCTTGCCCGCTGCGCAGGCAAGCTTCCCCGGCCAGCAGCGCCAGGCCGTTCACGCTCCACGTCACCTGCTTGGCGGTCATTGCCGCCGCAAGCTCGGGATGCGCGACCGTGAATCCCAGGCGCAGCCCCGGGATGGCATAGAACTTCGTCATCGAGCGGATCAGCACCGTCTGACGGTACTCCGCCAGCTCCGGCAGCAAAGATTGCCGCCGCTCCCCGGGAATGAAGTCGATGAACGCTTCATCGACCGCAAGAATGGCCCCGCAGCGCTCCGCCTTGCGTGCCAGCAGCCGGAGGTCGTCCAGCGAATACTGGACGCCGTTCGGATTGTTCGGCTGGCCGAGGAACAGCAGATCGACCTGCTCCAGCAGTCCGGCAATGCTCTGCACACCGGCCCGGTATTCCTGTTCCTTCGTACCCTGAACGGACAAGACCTCTGCACCGAACTGCTCCGCAAGCTGGCGGTACTCGGAGAAGCAAGGCTCAATGATCCCCACCTTGCGCGGTGCTGCAGCCAGCAGTAGCAGCGCCATTGACTCTGCTGCCCCGTTGCCCACCGTAATCCAGCCGCTGTCCACTTCAAGACTCTCCGCCATCAGCGACTTTAATCGGCGGTGCCCGGGATCGGGATAAGCCGTGACGGCTTGCCTGGAATCACCCAGCAGTTCAAGCACGCCGGGCGGCGGGCCCAGCGGGTTAATATTGGCGCTGAAATCAAGAAACAGGCCGTCCCCTACCCCATAGAGTTCCGCTGCTGTCAGCAAATCACCGCCGTGGCCATATTTTTCAAGCATAGTTCTGCACTCCCTCTGATCTTCCTCGCGGGTATGTTCTTCATTGACCCAATTATTGCCCCTTTGCCAAGAGTACGTCAATGCCCCGGTATCAGGGAATGCGCAGTTGGGCACTTCAGCACACACGGCTGCTTATATGAAGAATGTTTTCTATTTTGTGAAATGCAAGCTTTTAGTTTAGAATAAATGCAGTAGTTAATCATGCCTAAGCGGAGGAATACACTATGCTTTTTATCGATAACACAGGAATCACAGACGCATCGATTAATCTGGCGATTGAAGAGTTTGCGCTTAAAAACCTGCCGATGGACGAAAGCTATCTGCTCTTTTATATCAACAGTCCGTCTATCATCATCGGCAAACACCAGAATACGATTGAAGAGATCAACCAGGAGTATGTAAAAGACAACAACATCCAGGTCGTCCGGCGGTTGTCCGGCGGCGGGGCTGTCTATCATGACCTCGGCAATCTCAACTTCAGCTTCATTACCAAAGACGACGGACAGTCGTTCCATAACTTTCTTAAATTCACCCAGCCGGTCATCGACTATCTGCAGTCCATGGGTGTAAATGCCGAGCTTAGCGGTCGCAATGACCTTCAGGTCGGCGAGCAAAAAATTTCCGGAAATGCCCAATTCTCCACACGCGGACGTATGTTCAGCCATGGAACCTTGATGTTCAACCTCAATTTGGATGATGTGCAGGCTTCGCTCAATGTCAATCCGGAGAAATTTAAATCCAAGAGCACCAAATCCGTGCGCAGCCGTGTGGCCAACATTAAGGAGCTGCTCGGCACTGAAATGACGATTGAGGAATTCCGCGAAGGCCTGCTGCGTTCCATCTTTGGCATGGAGCCTTCCGAGGTTCCACAGTACAAGCTGACCATGGACGACTGGGTGCGGATCAATGAAATTTCCAAGGAGCATTACCAGAACTGGGATTGGAACTACGGCCTGTCGCCGAAAAGCAATGTGAAGCATACCCGCAAATTCCCGGCAGGACTTGTCGATATCCGCATGGATATTGAAGACTCCATTATTCAAGAGATCAAAATTTACGGTGACTTCTTCGGCGTCGGCGATGTGGCAGACGTAGAGAACGCACTGCGCGGCAAACGTTATGAACAAGCTGAGGTCAGAGACGCTCTGTCCGGGCTCGATCTGAAGCATTATTTCGGCCGCATTGAGCCGGAGGACTTTATCGGGCTTATTTTCCTGGAAGAATAGCTTTTCGCAAGTGGAAACGGCTTTGCCGTCCTTTTTAAGGACGGTACCGTTTCAGCGAGAAATAGAAGGATAAGTTATCGTGTGAAACATTTAAATTCTTATATTTGAACAAGAACCAGCCAATCTCCATTAACCGGAGTCTGACTGGTTTTTTAATGAAACAGCGGTTTCCAGCGCCGTTCCTTCCTCTCTTCACATTCAGCTATGCTTTGGAAAGCTTGCGCTTCTGGTACAGCAAAAGTCCTGTTACAAAATATATTACGGTGAGCAGCGCAATCATTATGAAATCAAACCATACCTCATGTAAGCCTGCTCCATCGTTCAAAATGTGATTAAAAGCATTGGCGGTATGCGTAAGCGGCAATAAATCTGTGATCCCAAAGGAATGCCCGTGGATTGTAAATATATTCATCTTCGTCAGGGGGAACATACTACCTGAAAAAAACATTAGAATAAAGAAAGGAAAACAGCCGACAGTTAAAACATCAAAAACGGTATTCAGGAAGCTTGCTACCACTAAGCTTATAGCAACCATGGAGAAGCTCGACAGGATCCCAACGACAAGGATGGCGCCAAATCCTCCTGCCGGTCTGTAGCCTAACCCAAGCGCCGTCCAGTAGGACAGAACAATGGCCCCTGCTGCTACGATGGCTTGCGTAATACATATACCGGCAAGGAAATTGAAGGCTCCAAGACGGCTGAGCTTCAACCTTATAAGTGTCTTCTTATCATTTTCCTTTACAATGGAAGCTGTGGCTGTAAACAGGATCATTAAAACAGCCAAAGAGATTAAACCCGGAACATAACCTTCAAATTCGTTCAACGGCTGTTTTTTCTCCAGAAAAGTTTCATTTATACTTGCGGGCAATATTATTTTCGCTGCATCCATCCCCTGTTTGCTTACAGCATCTGCCACCCATACCGCAGCAACCGGATATCGCATATTCCCCATACTTCCATAAAAGTTTATTTGAGCAGGGTCTGCATTGTTCCCGGCAGCCTTGCTGCCTAATTTGTCAGAATAATCTTCTGGGATCACGATTCCTATATCTACGGCCTTTTCCTTAATCTTTGCCCTTAATGGCTCCTCGCCACCGAAACCGGTTACATTAAATAGTTGCGAGTTGCCCTGCCCCTTCATATTCTCCAGATTGCTGATTAATTCGATGGACGCGTGGCCTGAATCCAAATTCAGAACGCCTAAATGATAGGTGGTAGGCCCTCCCCCGTAAAAAAGGTTCATCAGTACTAAAAAGAACGGAGAGAACATCAAAACCATCGCGAGAACTTTCCAATCCCTTATGTTTTCCTTAAAGGATTTGGTAACCGAAGCCGCCAGTCTCATTCCCGCAGCCCCCTTCCAGTCACAGCAATAAATGCATCCTCAAGCGTCCGCTTGCGGATCGTCATATCCTCTATATGTATGTTAAAAGCTTGCAATCTCTGGTTCACCTTCGGAATAAGCTCAAGAACTCCACCCGCCCCCAGCAAAAATAATCCATCCGAATAGGTTCGCTCTGTACATTCATCCGGCATTGACTTCAGGACTTGATGGGCCAAATCTGCGCTTACCCCATTTACCCGTATCTGCAGAAGTTCTCCCTCCCCGGATTTTGCCTTGAGCTTCTCAGGAGTGTCTATCAAAAGCACCTTCCCATGGTCCATGATGGCCACCCTGTCTGAAAGTCTATCGGCTTCATCCATGTCATGTGTAGTGAGGATCACCGTTTTTTCTTGTGCCAGCTGTCTGATGAAGTCACGTACGAGTATTCTGCTCTGGGGATCAAGCCCTGCCTGAGGTTCATCCAAAATAATCAGCTTCGGGTCATGGACAAGTGCCAGCGCGATATTGAGTCTTCTTTGCATTCCGCCTGACAGCGTCTTGGCAAGCTTATTTCTTTTCTCCCAAAGTCCAAGCGATTGCAGCAGGCTTTCTGCCTTATTACCGGCTGCTCTGGAACTTAGCCCGTAGGCCATACCGGCAAATTTCAATTGTTCAAGGCAGGTAAGCAGCTCCCAGATGACGATTTCCTGCGGACACAGCCCAATCATCCCTTTTACACGCTCATAGCCGGAAGACATGGAGATTCCATTTACAGTAATACGGCCTGAATCCACTTTGAGAAGACCGCACAGCATTCTTATGGTAGTCGTCTTACCGGCACCATTGGGTCCAAGCAACCCGAATACCTCTCCCTTACGAACCGAAAAGCTTACATTGTCTACTGCGGGCAGTTCACCATATGTTTTGCTTAATCCTTCTACAGAAAGAAAGTTCTCATGCTCCATACATTGGATTACTCCTTTCGTTTATTTCAGCCAGACCTGTTCAAACCGTTCAACCAGAAGCTCAATATCCTCCTCAGGATGAATCATCGCATAAGAAACAACCCCATCGAGTGCCCCCATCAAGGAGATCCCATAGGCTTCAGGGTCCCTAAGATCAGTCTCTCCGGATTCCACTGCTTTTTGAAACATCCCTACAAAGAACGCGGTGCTTTGATTTACATATTCTCTGTAATACTCCATAAGGGCCGGAGCTTGCAAAGCCTTTGACATCGATAAGAAAAAAAAGCTCAATTCTCGTGGCCTGCTTGCCCAATAGTTCAGATATTCTTTAATATATTGTCTTAATCCATCCATAACACTGCTATTCGAGTAAGCCTTTTCTGCCATTTCCATGATTGGCTCCGAAAGCTTCTGATTCGCCTCCATCAGGAGGACTTCCTTATTGGGAAAATGATGATAAAAGCCGCCTTTGCTGACACCGGCCCGCTTGGCTATAGCATCTACAGATGCGCCATCATAGCCCTTTTCGAGAAACTCTTCTACGGCTGCCATGAGCAGAGACTCCACTCTATGTTCCTTTAACTGTTTTTTTGTCATATTCCGTTCTCCATTCCGACCGTCGGTATGTTCAATATAACAAGGACTATTGGTGATATCTGTGAATTAATTAACATCTTGCTCAAGAAGGACGAGAAAAAAGGCTCCCCGCTGCAAGCAGCGGAAAGCCTTCAGTGCCCCAGAGGGGGCTTCGCCCGTCTCAAGGGGTGAGTACAAATGCATAAATGACCAGTACAAGCGTAAACACGATACAGAGATTCTCTACTGCATCGCCCTTCTTCGTGCCGGTGCTCATCAGCTTAAGCCGAAGCTTGAAGGGGATCGGAGGCAGCGGGGTAATTCCGCGCTGAGTCAACGAATCCGCCAGCAGATGCAGCGCATAGGACAGGCCTCCGGCAATCCACAGGCTGCCGCCGTCATTCATTTCCAGGGAGGCAAAATAGAGCAGCGCTCCCCACCCGGCCACTGCGTAGAGCGTATGTGTCAGCCCGCGGTGCGGGACCACGGAGGACACGACCAGCACGCAGGCGGCAATGTAGTTCCACGGGTCGTAATCGTCCGCGAACGCGAACAGTGCCAGCGCAATCAGCAGCATGACGAGATGCCGCAGCCTCCTGCCCGGCAGGAAGGACACGCTGCCCACCAGCAGCGCCAGGGCGATATTCCAGGGCGGAGCTGCAACCTCGGCAAAATAGAGATACACCGCTGCTCCGATCAGAGCCACCTGCAGGATGCGCAGCAGGAATTCGGGAATCGCCTTGCGCACCAGCAATGAATTCGGCTCATCGATATCGGGGAGCAGTGCGCTAACTGCCGCCACGGCGATCGCCGGAATCGTGATTTCATAGCCGAGCAGATTCATAACAGAGAGGGTAACCCCGGTGCTGATTACTAAATGGGATTTGCCCATCATAGAGAACCGCTCCTTTCTAAGTTGTCGAAATAAGAACAAGTGTGCGGTTATCGAAGTATACCAAGGTCTGGATTTTTTGTCCAGCCTGGCCTGAATGATTGAGCTTCACTCCTTATACCAGCTGGCCTTTTGCGCAGTTTCGGCTTGTCCTTCCCCCTGTTTTAGGATACAATTTGGACAACTTGATACAGCAGCTGAACTCTATCTAACCCTTATTATATTCCAGGAAAGGATGACCACTGTGACCCGCTCCCGAATCGCCGATCTCAGTCTGCTGCTGGTAGCGTTGATGTGGGGCTCAACGTTTCTGATTGTACAGCATGCCGTCAGAGTGCTGCCGCCTCTCGCTTTTAACAGTATCCGGTTTACGGGTGCCGCTCTGCTGCTGGCGCTGATTACCGCTGTTTTTTACCGCCATGAATGGAAAAAGCTAAGCTGGCGCATGGTGGGCCACTCCCTGCTGCTCGGCCTTTTTTTGTTTATGGGCTATGGCTTCCAGACGATGGGCCTGCTGTACACGACCACTTCCAACACCGGATTCATTACCGGTCTGTCGGTGGTGCTTGTCCCCTTCCTGTCCTTGGCGCTGCTGAAACACGCTATATCCCGTTATACCTGGTTTAGTGCAATCCTGGCGGTGGCGGGACTTTATCTGCTGACCTTTACCGGCTCGGCATTTTCCCTGAATAAAGGCGACGGCCTGATTCTGCTCTGTGCTGTCGCCTTTGCGCTGCAGGTTGCCTATACTGGCGTGTATGCTCCGCGTTATCCGGCGCTGCCGCTGGCGACGCTGCAGCTCGCTTTTGTCGGACTGTTCAGCATTGTGGCTTCGCTCCTTGTGGACGGAACCGCACCGCTGGCTCACAGCGGAGCGCTGATCCTGAAACCGGATGTGCTGTGGGCACTGCTGATATCCATTGGCCCGACGAGCGCGTTTGCCTTCTGGATTCAGACCGCCTGCCAAAAGTACACCACCCCGTCACGGGTAGCCATCATTTACGCTACGGAGCCGGTATTCGCCGTCTTGACCGGCCTTGCCTTCGGCGGTGAGACACTAGGCATCTCCGCTGGTTTCGGCTGCCTCTGCATCCTTGCGGCCATGCTAATGGCGGAGCTCAGCCCTGAACCGGCCAGGAACGGAGTTCTGCAGCAGGATAGAAACTGAGCCTGAAGCAGGACTGAACAGCAGTACAAACCCATCACCACAAGCCGGAAATACAAATACAAATAGATAAAACTAAGGAGAGAACCACACACATGTACAAATTGATTGCTATCGATATTGACGACACCCTGATCAATGATGAGAAAGAAGTAACTCCCGCAACACAAACCGCACTGGAACAGGCCGTTGCCGCAGGCGTTGTCGTAACTCTGGCTACCGGTCGCGCTTATGCTTCAGCACAGGCCATCGCCCGTCAAACGGGACTGAATGTGCCAATCATCACCTATCAAGGCGCATTGGTGAAGAACCTGATGGATGAAAAAGTACTGTACGAGCGTTATGTCCCGCAGGATGCCGTACGCAGGCTGTTCACCTACTGTGTGGAGCATGACCTGCACCTGCAGACTTATATTGACGACAAGCTGTATGCCCGCGAAGAGAACCAGAAGCTGATTGATTACTCCGCGCTGAACGGAACTCAATACTATATTGAGCCGGATTGGGAAAAGCTCGTTCCGCAAAAAACGCCAAAAATGCTCATCATCGACGATCCCGCATTCCTGGACGAACTGTCGCCAATTCTGCGTGAGCTGCTGGGCGATTCCGTCCACATCACGAAGTCGAAGCCGCATTTCCTGGAAATCATGCATCATGAAGGCACCAAAGGCCTGGCGCTTGAGTTCCTTGCGGCCCACTTCGGCTGCGAGCTGTCCGAAACCATTGCTGTGGGAGATTCCTGGAACGACCACGAAATGCTGGAAGCTGCCGGCCTCGGCGTCGCTATGGCCAATTCCATTCCTGCGCTGAAGGAAATCGCTGATTTCATTACACTCAGCAATAACGAAGACGGTGTTAAGTTCGCTATCGATAAATTTATTCTGAATAACGTAGAAGCTTAAGCTGAGGTAAACCTTAGGTGGTGTGCTGTAATGATGGGGAATGCGGATGATTCGGCGGGAACCGGGATTTTGAAGTGTGCGATTGAAGATCGCATAAGTAACCCCCTGCTTAAATGTATTTGCTGCAACTATTTGGGGCAAAAACGATTGATTTTGAGAAATAGTTGTATTCCGTGCAATTAAAAAAGACGAAAACCTGCTTTTCAGCCGGAACCCGCCTATTTAATTGTACAAAGTGCAACTATTCCCCAATTGCTACCGAAGAGTAAAGATATAGTTGTATGAAATACAGTTAACCGCAATTACGAATAAGCAGATCGCTCAGTCTGTATGATGAACCGCTCATTACCTGACTGCTGCTTACTCAACTAATTAATAGTACGCGTTCTGTTGCTCAGGGCCGCATTGACGCTACTGTATATCGCATATTAATTCTCCGCCCTGGCCATTATGCAAAAGGGTGCTTAGTCCCGGGTCTGTAGACCGTGACTAAGCACCCTTTTGTTGTCTAGCGTGGCACAGCTAGCAGCATTCCGGGAAGTCTATTGGCTCCGCGCCTATCATCATCGCTTTTACCTCACCAGCACACCTACGCTCCGCACCTGTCATATGGCCTCTACCCCGTCAGCTCCCGCTCCCCGCCGCCAGTGAGCTCCTGCGCTGCGCTCCAGTCCTCCAGACCATCTCCCTCTTCCAGCTCCAGCTGGGAGTGGTAGAGTCCATGGTAACGCCCCTCAGCCGCAAGCAGCTCATCATGACTGCCGCGCTCCACAATTTTTCCGTTCTCCATCACCAGGATGACATCGGCGTTCTGGACCGTCGAGAGCCGGTGGGCGATGACGATTGTTGTTTTGTTGTTCATCAGCTTTCCTATGCCTGCCGGACACAAATGGGGCTGTCCCAAAAGCCATGAAATGGCTGCTTGGGACAGCCCCTTGGTTTTGGAGTAAGATGTATGTTTTCGCTTGGGTGGACGCTCCGCGAACGGACCG
>NZ_JBGJZP010000023.1:0-115275 GCF_042610515.1 Paenibacillus paludis | reverse complement strand
AGCTGTAGGTGTTAACCGGTGTTCCGCTGGTATTGACGATTTGCACCACATCACCATGACCATTGTACAAATAGTAGTAATCCTTTGCTGCCGTCTTGTCCCTTTTCACCAATACCCGGTCTCCACGGACAAAGGAGGATTTTTGTATTACAGTGCTGCCGCTTAGTTTCTCCTATTGGTTCTGCTCCGGCGGGTGTTGAAGTATGTCTGTTTGCGGTGTCCTCAACTTGGGTTTATACACAACCTCGACTCGGGTCAAGTCGTCCTCGTTCTCAATACCATGTCGTTGCTGCAGTTCAAGATGCTTATCGTACACCCGGCAGTATCCGTTCTGTTTCCGCTGATGCGGAAGCCTATGGTATCGCGTCCCTTTATGTTCCCGTAACTTCCTCCGCATATGATGGCTGATTACAAACTCGTCCGCTAACGGCGCGGCGACATCATACGCTACATCGTAACTAACGAAAACGATGCTAGTTGCCCTTTCCCGAAACTCGGCTAAAAAGCGGCTAAATCCCTCGTAGTGCTCCGACTGAGTTTCCAGCCATAACGTGTACAATCCACCACTTGTTTCCCTAAAGTTCTGGTAGAACAAATGCAAGTAAACCCCTTGCTCCAGCCGGATATTTAGCTGATAAACGAACAACTTTTTGTACTCTGTCCGCCTCACCTTATATTCACTCTGAAATAATTGCCTTGCGTACCACCCCAAGAAATACCCAACTGTAACCCCTTGGTACTCAACTATCAACTTGTCCATGGACACATTAACCATTGTCCTCGCTCCCTACTATTTTGATGTTTTTGCATCGTTTGCGCTTAATAATTTAACAGTTAGCTGACTAATAAGTATTATATAGCTGCGGCAGTCAGCCCCTTTCTCGAATGGTTGTTAAAAACAAAAAGGACACCCCAAATCACCAAATGGTGAATCAAGTGTCCTAAGTTTACTAAGTTGCTCGCAGCCCATTTCAGGCCTGTCTGCTGTGGGACGATTATGACATACTCTCGTTCGATGGTCAATCCTAACGTTGACCTGTCGAAATTGGCATCTGCACCACAATCTATCAGCTACGGTACATTGTCCGGTCCGCGGTTATTTAACGTCAGCATACCGGAGTCTCGACGGTCTCGTCCACCCTTTTCATGCTAAGCCATCATGCTCATGAGTCATTCGGAACAATCACATTCAAGGATCACATCCAAGGGTTCTGCGCAAATCAGCCGAAACTAAGGCATCTTTACCGACAGTATTTACTTGCATAAGGTTCTATGTAATTTTACCATGAAGTTTTACCATCATGAGTTCTTTTCATATGAAAATTACATCTGTCACTTAGCCGCCCGATTCATTCGGTACTGGGCGGGTACAGAAAAAATGGCCTTGGAGAATACCCAAGGCCAAATGAAAACATATTTTATAATAGCTTTTTTAATTGTTCAATATCTTCGGTTAACCAGTTTTTACTCTGCAATACCTTAAGGATTTTTTTAGAAGCCTTAATAATTGTCTTTTTCAAAGAATCCATATCTGTGTCCAAGGATGAAAGGATTTCCTCACCAACCTTAGTTCTTCGAATAAAACTTAATGAGACGTTTTCATTGTCTCTTTTCACGCCACGAACATAAAAAGGACCATCCATAAAATTAAATTCAACTGATGTACCAACTGATGAAGTCTCAAGTAAATTTGTAGACTTGTTCCACCATATCAAGATAACAACAACGAAATCGTTCCATCGAGGTTCGGGAAAATATGAATCTTCAAAACGGATGAAGATTTCACCTGTAATAGAGCCTCGTTTGTTTATCTCAAGTGTATTTTCATCAACCAAAACACTAATCAATTTTATACCTCCTACTTAAACACTGGGTAAGCAGTTTCGATTGCTTTGGTGCTTGTATTAACCCACATCTCAATAGTAAGACCATTAGATTGCCCTCTAACAAGAACACGGTCGCCTTGTGTTTGTAATTTACTCGAATTCGAGTAAGCATCTCGAACAGCCTTTTCGATTTGTGAATTATTCATATTATCAGGGAACAAGTCTTTTATTTTACTTTGTGTTGCACGAGAACCGCCCTTTGTGTGACCAGAAATGATATGGTCCATATCAATTTCAATACTCTTGTAAGATGGTAAATTTATAGGCTTACAAGCATTGTGAGTCCATATTCCAAGGTTGGAGACAAAATAGGTGTGAAAGTCCTTGACCATAAAGTTATAGACGGTCTTATGTTCTTTCTTAACCTCAATCTTCTCAATGGCTAATTCTTTGCCATCCGAGGTTGTCAGAACATAGCCTACCACAAGATGCTGTGCTTCAACCCAACCTTTGCCGACAATCCAGAACGGATGCTCATCGGTTGTTGTAATGACTTCATCTCCAACAGTTATATTATACGTTTCTTCAACGTCCCGTTGGAAGAGCCATTCAACTTCCTTATACGCCATCTCGCCTGTCTCATCGTCTTTGGCTAGAACCTTATCCCCTACCTCGATTTCCTCGATAGGTTTCTCCCCTTCGTCTGTTTGAACTTTAGTCCCTGCTGTAAAACAGTTGCATGGGTTTTTGACTAACCTTACGACAGAAGTTAACTCTTTACTCCCCTGTTTGATAGCCTGTTTTTCAGCATTCCCTATTCCTAATGTAGCTGTATTAAATATGACCTCCGCTTGAGCATACCAATATTCTTTAGAGTCCATAGATACTTTAGCTGATGTAAAGAACGGATCTGTAAATCCCATTGTCCAGTAACCCATCGCTGTTTCCCATGATGCATGGACGGTCTTCATATCAACAATGAACGCATTCCACTGATCACTAATCCATGAGTTACCACTCGGATCAAAACGTATCAATGGATTATTTCCTACATACGTATAAAGGTTCTGGCTCAGCGGATTATCAATCTGCCCTTCAACCGTATCCTCATTTAAAAACCGCCCGATACTCGGATCATAATACCGTGCACGCAGATAGTAAAGTCCTGTTTCTTCATCGTAAATCTCACCAGCATATTTAAAGGAGTTTGGTATCCCTTCCGTCTGGCTGGTGATATTTCCCCATTCGTCATAGCTGTAGGTGTTAACCGGTGTTCCGCTGTTATTGACGATTTGCACCACATCACCATGACCATTGTACAAATAGTAGTAATCCTTTGCTGCCGTTTTGTCCTTTTTCACCAATACCCGGTCTCCACGGACAAAGGAAGATTTTTGTATTACTGTGCTGCCGCTTAGTTTCTCCTCTGCGATAACTTGACCACTAAAATCATAGTTGACCTGAGTATGGGTCGTTCCAGTACTCTTCAAATACCGAAGGCCGTCTGCATAGTAGGTAAAGCTCGTCGTATTCCCATTTTTGGTCAATCCGGTCAAGGTGTTTTGTAAATCATAGGTGTAGCTTGTATCGCTCAGATCCAGACTGGTGCTGACGCTCTCGCTTGAGGTTAGACGATTGCCACGCACATCATACGTGTACTGTGTGCTTTGACCATTCGGCCGTTTGATTGACAGAAGACGATTCAAAGCATCGTATCCGTAGCTTGTCGTTTTTGCTGCTCCATTATTGAGGACTTCAGTTACCGCTGTAATATTTCCATTATGATCATAGCTGTAGTTGTATCCCGAAAGCACGGAGCTGCCCTTTGTATTCTTCATGCTCTCTACCCAACCGAGTGCTTTGTTGTACGTGTACTCTGTTTTTAAGATACTTCCATCCGTCAACGGCGGGTACGTAATTGTCTTGACTCGGCCATTGGCATAGTAGCTGTACTGTACATTGTCGGATGCAGCTTTGCTTAGGGACGCGCTACCATTGGTTTGGACGTTGATCAGCCGCTGACTGTCAAATTGGTAGTTTACATAAAACCCAAGATTGTAATCATTTATTTGTGTCATTCGGCCAAGTACATCCAACTCGTTTAAGATGTACGACGAGTGGCCACCCGCACTCGTAGAAGAATATCCAACGGAGTAGTCGTTGCGTACTTGGTTCATGCTATCCAGGTAACGCTTCTGCGTTGCCCTGACGGTTCCATTAACATAACTATTGATCGTGCGATACTTTGGCGATCCATCTCCGTAGATAACATCAATTTTTTGCGTCGCAGACGTATTATTGATTACTCCACTAACGGAACTGCTCTTAAGTTGACCTCTCTCGTCGTAGTTGTAACTGAACACACTTCCCATACGGTCCGTTTTACCGGTCTGTTGACCCAGATTATTATAGGACACACTTTCGCTTTGGGCGGCGGCGTCCTGCTTCGTCGTCATCAGTCCGATTTCGTTGTAACTCTTCGTGTTTAAGGTTTGTTCCGACTCACCCTTGCCCTGAACGGTCACCTTAGCTATTTGTCCATTTCCGTCATAGCTGTACCGTGTGGTCTGATTCAGCGCATCCTTAACACCAGTTAACTGATTTAATGCGTTGTAACTGTAAAGGGTTGTCACGCCAGCCTCATTGAGATGGTTCATCGGATCAATATATCCCGTAAGATTGCCGATAATATCGTAACTGAAGCGTTCAGTGATGGGCTGCGACTGATTCGGCCAATCTCTAAGCGTTACCCGAGCATCCGTAGCATTTTCGATTTTATAATTCCTATTTCCGTCGAATACATCATTAAATTTTGCCTATATTTCTTCAAAAGCTAATTGGTCATAGGAAGATGTGTGACATTGGGAAATGTTGAATACGATTCTGATCTTGCATTACCGTAACTACATCTTTAAACAGTTTAAAATTTTCATTTCATTTTCTTCGTATTGATCAGCAATCTACATTGCATTCACCTGTTCAATCAGTCGTTCCTTTTTTTGTTCTTCGTGAATGCATTCAATAAGGTGCATATTCTGCGAATAGTGCAGAATTGTTGAGTATATATCCTTCATCATCAACGTTTATAACCTCTACTTCTTCATGTTAATCTGTTTGGTTAAGAAATCATCAGAATTTCTGATTTTTTTAGTGAAGTAACTCCTTCTGGAATAACATTCGATCCTAATGTTTGCTTAGAAACAACAATTTTTTCAGCTACAGTCTTGTACTCAATGTGAAATGTGTCCGTTATAAATTGCAATCCTATCATCTCATAACCGCCATCCCAAGTATGTCTTGCAGAATTGATTAGATATTGCCGTACTCTGAATGTTAAATAATTATATACAAAAAAAAACCACATGGAGAATTAACTCACATGTGGCTCATTAGATAAATATGTTTCTAATGTACCAAATACTCTTTTATTTGAACATTAGAAACAAAAAATCACTTACAATTCGACTTCAATCAGGAATACTTGTTCTGATGACTTTATCAAATCAGGATTGATTTTAGTTGTTTGAGGAATGGTGTTTTCATCCATATCCTCTAGATATAGAGAAAGCGCCTCTTTGGCCATTCCAATTGCTTCTTCGGTGGAATATCCACAAGAGATACAACCCGGTAGATCAGGAAAAGTTACTGTTATTCCATCTTCAGCAAATTCAAACTTAGCGTAGTACTTATATGTTTTCTTTTTCAAATTGACGCTCCTTTACTAATAACCTGCTTGTTTCTTTATACTTTTTAGAGTTCCGATAGGTAAATCTTTGTTACCATGGACAGGAATGATTACAACTTCCCCATTCGATCCTTTCAGTTTTACATGACTACCACTCTGACTTACAACATCAAAACCATCTTTTTTCAAGAATTTCACCACATCTTTTCCGCTAACTGAGCCAGTAGGAAATTTACTTGCGAAAAATTGTAGATCCAATTTTATCAATCTTTGACTTGTGTCTTCAACTACTTCCTTCCCCAATGTTTTAAAAGCTATAGTACTAAGCCCTTTAAATACTGCTGCAAAAGTCCCATCTAACACATAAAACATCGGATCTTCAAGTAAGGGTACCAGTTGGGCGTTCCCATACAAAACTTCGTTATACATATTTTTTGTTAGCGAATTATATACTGTTCCATTTTGTAAATAGTTAGTTCTGTTCACTGTAGGTTCATACTTTAATCGTATATAATTTGATGCATCATGCGCTGCCTGCATCATAAGCAAGTTATTTTCTTGCTGTCCTGTTAGAAATATTGTTTGATATGTCTGCAAAGCCGCTCGGTCCCCAGCAGAATATGCATTCCCAATTTCATTATACATATGTCCTGTTGGATCATTGTAGATCAACGGATTATTATGCACATACGTATAAAGGTTCTGGCTCAGCGGATTATCAATCTGCCCTTCAACCGTATCCTCATTCAAAAACCGCCCGATACTCGGATCATAATACCGTGCACGCAGATAGTAAAGTCCCGTTTCTTCATCGTAAATCTCACCAGCATATTTAAAGGAGTTTTGTATCCCTTCCGTCTGGCTGGTGATATTCCCCCATTCGTCATAGCTGTAGGTGTTAACTGGTGTTCCGCTGGTATTGACGATTTGCACCACATCGCCATGACCATTGTACAAATAGTAGTAATCCTTCCCTGCCGTCTTGTCCTTTTTCACCAATACCCGGTCTCCACGGACAAAGGAGGATTTTTGTATTACAGTGCTGCCGCTTAATTTCTCCTCTGCGATAACTTGACCACTAAAATCATAGTTGACCTGAGTATGGGTCGTTCCAGTGCTCTTTAAATACCGAAGGCCGTCTGCATAGTAGGTAAAGCTGGTCGTATTCCCATTTTTGGTCAATCCGGTCAAGGTGTTTTGTAAATCATAGGTGTAGCTTGTATCGCTCAGGTCCAGACTGGTGCTGACGCTCTCGCTTGAGGTTAGACGATTGCCACGCACATCATACGTGTACTGTGTGCTTTGACCATTGGGCCGTTTGATTGACAGTAGACGATTTAAAGCATCGTATCCGTAGCTTGTCGTTTTTGCTGCTCCATTATTGAGGACTTCAGTTACCGCTGTAATATTTCCATTATGATCATAGCTGTAGTTGTATCCCGAAAGCACGGAGCTTCCTTTTGTATTCTTCATGCCTTCAATCCAACCGAGTGCTTTGTTGTACGTGTACTCTGTTTTTAAGATACTTCCATCCGTCAACGGCGGGTACGTAATTGTCTTGACTCGGCCATTTGCATAGTAGCTATACTGTACATTGTCGGAGGCAGCTTTGCTTAGGGACGCGCTGCCATTGGTTTGGACGTTGATCAGCCGCTGACTGTCAAACTGGTAGTTTACATAAAACCCAAGATTGTAATCATTTATTTGTGTCATTCGGCCCAGTACATCCAACTCGTTTAAGATGTACGACGCGTGGCCACCCGCACCCGTAGAAGAATATCCAACGGAGTAGTCGTTGCGTACTTGGTTCATGCTATCTAGGTAACGCTTCTGCGTTGCCCTTATGGTTCCATCAACATAACTATTGATCGTGCGATACTTTGGCGATCCATCTCCATAGATAACATCGATTTTTTGCGTCGCAGATGTATTATTGATTACTCCACTAACGGAACTGCTCTTTAGCTGACCTCTCTCGTCGTAGTTGTAACTGAACACACTTCCCATACGGTCCGTTTTACCGGTCTGTTGACCCAGATTATTATAGGACACACTTTCGCTTTTGGCGGCGGCGTCCTGCTTCGTCGTCATCAGTCCGATTTCGTTGTAACTCTTCGTGTTTAAGGTTTGTTCCGACTCACCCTTGCCCTGAATGGTCACCTTGGATATTTGTCCATTTCCGTCATAGCTGTACCGTGTGGTCTGATTCAGCGCATCCTTAACACCAGTTAACTGATTTAATGCGTTGTAACTGTAAAGGGTTGTCACGCCAGCCTCATTGAGATGGTTCATCGGGTCAATATATCCCGTAAGATTGCCGATAATATCGTAACTGTAGCGTTCTGTGATGGGCTGCGACTGATTCGGCCAATCTCTAAACGTCCGCTTCGAAATCACCCGGCCCCACGCATCATACGACTCCTCGATGTAATTCATCGTTTCGGAGGTGCCCGCCGCAGTCAGGTAGCTTACCGCTTTCCGCTGCTTCAAATTATAATTTGTCACAAAGACATTACGATAGGAATCCGTTAAACTTTTTTGCTGGCCCCAAGCATCATAACCCACCGTTATTTCATTGGAAAGCGCATCTTTTTGATAGATGGGTCTGCCCATATCGTCATAGTGATACTGGGTGAACACCCACTTTCCAGCGTTATCATCAAAGTGTTCCTCTAAAAGGGCCAAACCCATTCCGTTATAAAGTACATTGGCATAGGTTTTAACCACGCTGTTATTCGATAACTGAGTGACAGTTCGGATAGAGTCCACTTTTAAGACCGGCATTCCCGTATTGACAGCATCAAACTGTGCGGAACTTGTGTTGTAGTAGTTGTACTCTACGACCTCGCTGTACACTTCCCCGTTGGCGTTGGTGCGATTTGGATAGGTCTCTTTTTTCAGACGCCCTGCAGCATCATATTCATACATTGTGGTCTTGCCATTTCCGTCGCTCTGACTTTTCAGCAACCCGTAACCCATCTCATAGCTCATCGTGGTTTTCACAATCTGCTGATTGGATTTACCAATGTTGAACCACTGCTGTTGTTCGGTAGGGTAAGCACGGCGGCCTTCGGGCCCGTACTGGGTCACGCTTTTGGCCACCAGTTGGCCTTGGGCAGTCTTCTCCGCCGTTGCCTGGGAGATCCCTCCCGTACTATTAAAATAACTATAACTGTATACCGTCCTGTCTCCTAACGCATTGGTTACCGTTACCGGCCGCCCTTCAGCAGTATAGGTATAACGTTCATTTTGCGGTGCTGCATCATTTTCATTGTTATACCAGGACTGCGTTTCCAGCAAATGATACTTAGGTTCATACTGGTAGGTGGTTGTATAATGCTGTTTGATTGCCGGATTATTAAACTGATCTCCGGTCAACGGCTTCGTTTGACTCTCAACCTGCCCCCAGCTGTTATACACGGTTTCGGTGTATAAATGATTTGCGGTTGCTTCAGTGTCTTGGGGAGCATACTCCGAGAGGGTAGTCCTTGTGGGATACCGGGTAAAGACTCCATGAAACGCCGTATTGTCAGTGATCTTCCGCTCGCCTCCAGCCTCCCGGGTTTCCGTCCGAAGCACTCTGCCATCTTTATCAAATGTATGAGTGGTTTGGAGCCCATTACTGGCAGTCGTGCTAACCACAGTTGACGTCGTACTAAACCGAAAATCCGCAGGCAAAACAGCGGGATATTGATCCGGGGTATTCCCCGTATAATCACCTGTATAAGTATAGTTTATTTCCTGATACGTCTTGGATGCCGTCTTGTCCTTTCTAGATTTCGCCCGATACTCTACGACGGTGGAATTCGGGCCGGTATGACGATCGGCTTGTTCATATTCATATTCTGTAACAGAATTGGGATACGTAATTTTTTTCAGTAACGAATTAAAAAGAAATCCGTCGTAAGAACCAACATAAGACGAAAAGCCATTTTGATACTCGAAATAGGTTTTCTCTCCGTTTTGATCGGTAATTGACGCAAGGTACGGAATATACTTTTGAAGTGGGGGTATGCCTATATTTCTTTGAATTTCCCCCAATACTCTCCCTTTCGTCAATACCACCTTCTGAACTTCTTGCGTTGCGTTCTCTTCGCTATAGACCCGAATATCTACGTTTTCCCCATCAAACACCTCGGAATCCAGGTCTTCCTCGTAATTAAATTTCACCACACGGCCAACGGTATCCGTTATCGAGAACAATCTTCTTGATCCGTCGTATTTAAATGTAATCGTATTGCCGAAGCGATCTACGATTCCAATTAAATCCCCATCAATTGTAAAGTATTCTCGTTTAAGATCTAAGTATTCAATATAGAAACTTGATCTTTCTTGCCCGTTACTGAATGCGCCGTCTGTATTCGCATTTTCTGATACCAGTCGCTTGTCTTTGCCTTTATAATTGAGTAAATTTGTATAAAGTGAGAGCTCATCATTACTATAGTCATCACGAACTCTATACGCATTGCCTGTTCCATCGTGGTAAATCCACCCAAACTGACTAACCCTTTGTAAGTGAGGGAATTGATACGACCACCCACTGCCTAAGACCGGAAGACGATAATTGTAGCTATATTCCCAACTCTGAAAGTTGGGATTCCACCATGTACTAATAAGAAAGGGAATACTTTGGTTGGAATTGTACATAAGGCCAATATCTAAGTCCAGTCCGTCCACACCGGGCAAATGAATCAGGTTTTCTTTCCGGGTCACACTTCCTGACACCGGATCGACCATTTCACTGGAAGTGTTGCGGTCATTAAACTGTGGCTTATAAGTTTGATTGATTTGAGCTTGAATGACCAAGTTGTTGATCACACCGGATACGGCTGCATCGAAGGTACTCATGGAGAGGGCTAATTCTGATCGATATCCTTTTCCGGTACCCTCTTCTTGTCCATATACTGAGGAGGAAACTGTTTGCTTTCCGTTAAAAGAAAAATGGTTCAACATTTCAGTTGCATACACATTTTCCTGTACAGTGGGCTTACTGAATATTCCTGCTTCTTTTTCAAGCTCCTGCTGGATATCTTCCCAGGATCTTCGCTCATTCAGTTTCCATTTCCAAAGTTCCAGCGGGGTTCGCTTCTCCTGTAGCAAGCTCAGATAATTTACCCAATATACATCAACCTTGGAGGCTCCAGCCAGAACAAGCGGTTCAATTTCTGTTTGGGTTAAATCCAGGGACCTGGGTTCAGCCGCACGGGCAAGAGGCTTCTCTAAATTTTCCTTTGTTTTCCCAGGAACTAATTTCATACGCGTTTCATAGGTTTTCTCTTTTAACATTTGAATGGTTAACATGTTCGGATCGTAAACGTCTCCAGTTACGGATACAACCTCGTCTATAAGCTTTTTATTTTCAGCAAAGGCTGATTTCATCTGGATATTTCCGGGATTAAATGTAGGCTCAATTTGCTGTTCGGATATGGTATTCAATGGGGCTGGAGAAGGAGCAGGACTTTCCACCTTAGTCTCGGCCTTCACATATTCAGAGGAAGGGCTCGGATTGCTCTCAGCAGCGGCTATACGTTCATTTGTAACTGGAAAACCGCCTACTAATATAGTAATGGATAAAGCAACGTTGAGAAATGAATTCATCTTTTTTCTATTCTTCAAATAAATACTCCCCTATCATTCATTTTTAGAGTCATGCGTAGCAAAGCAGGAATCTAGTATAAGAGCGGTCCACCCCCTAATTCAATTCACAAAAGCTATTACTGGTCTCCAGATTGTTCCGTCATAGGCGGCTTCGGCATTTTTATTAACTACAAAATAGATCGCATCGCCTTTACTCACCCCCACGGTCAGACCCACTTCATAACCGACTGCGTCATTATAGGCAATTGTCTTTGACCAAAGCTGCATCTTATTTTTCAATACCTTAGCAACGATCCCGTCCCCTCCGCCTGTACTACTTTTCGCTACATTTCCTGAGATTCGGATCGTACCGGACTTGGGTGCAATCCACTTTCTAACTGAATCCGTCTGATCCGGATGTTGAAAATCATTCAAAATAATCGTATAAGGGGTTAATCCCTCCCATTGATTATTTTTATATTTCAGATCTGTGTATTTCGTCCCGTCCCATTCCTGGTAATACCAATTCCCTTGCCCCTGCGTACTGCTGTACTGATCCTGAGCGGAGCTCGCCTCCATGTATGCTATTAACGGTTTCCACGTCGTACCATCATAGGAGGCTTCGGCATTTTTATTAACTACAAAATAGATTGCATCGCCTTTACTCACCCCCACGGTCAGACCCACTTCATAACCAACAGCGTCATTATAGGCAATTGTCTTTGACCAAAGCTGCATCTTATTCTTTAATACCTTGGCAACGATCCCATCCCCTCCGCCTGTACTACTTTTCGCTACATTTCCTGAAATTCGAATCATCCCTGATTTGGGTGCGATCCACTTCCTTACCGAGTCCGTCTGATCCGGATGTTGAAAATCATTCAAAATAATCGTATAGGGGGTAAGTCCCTCCCATTGATTATTTTTATATTTCAGATCTGTGTATTTCGTTCCGTCCCATTCCTGGTAATACCAATTCCCTTGCCCCTGCGTACTGCTATACTGGTCCTGAGCGGAGCTGGCCTCCATGTATGCTATTACCGGTTTCCACGTTGTACCATCATAAGAAGCTTCAGCATTTTTATTTACTACGAAATAGATCGCATCGCCTTTGCTCACTCCCACGGTCAAACCCACTTCGTAACCGGTTGAATCATTATAGGCAACTGTTTTTGACCATAGCTGTATATCATTCTTCAATACCTTAGCAACGATCCCGTCCCCGCTTGTTGTATTACTCTTTGCTACAATTCCCGAAATTTGTATCATCCCTGACTTAGGTGCAACCCACTTTCTAACTGAATCCGTCTGATCCGGATGTTGAAAATCATTCAAAATAATCGTATAGGGGGTTAATCCCTCCCATTGATTATTCTTATATTTCAGATCTGTGTATTTCGTCCCATCCCATTCCTGGTAATACCAGTTCCCCTGTCCCTGCGTACTGCTGTACTGGGAAGTGGCGGAAAATATAGAACTTGTGCCGGTGTACAATCCGACGAGATTTACTTCATTAACTTTTGAAGTCAAGTTCCCCTGCAAATCATATTGAAAGCTAACTCTTCCGCTTCTTGAATCTATGTAGTTTAGTCTTCCTGCGGAATCATACGTATAATTTTGATTATTGCCCGAGTTTCCGAAAACAAAGGGAGGTTCAATTAAGAAAGCTGATAATAGTAAAACTATGACGCCAAATATCCATACAGCTGACCGTTTCTTCATTAGCATTCCTCTTTCGCAAATTACTTTCAGCGCATAGTAGCACTATTCCGTTCGAGTCCCCTTCAGATTGCCATTCGAGTCATAGTTATAGTAAGTAATCTTATTGTTGGGTTGTTTGATCTGCACCAGCCTTCCATTATCATCGTATAGATAAGTTGTCGCTTGCTTAATAATAATGTCATCAATGGAGAGAGCACCTCCACCATAAATTCCCCAGAACAAATAGTAGTTTTCTTGATTCCCGGTAGTAAAGCTGACTGTTTCTACTCCTTTTGTTCCCGAGGCACTATTCCATGTAGTCCAGCCTTTGGTTTCAATATCATCTAGGCCACGTGCTGAGAAGTAAAAATAGCGGTTAGCATTGGTTGAATCCATATCAATAGATTTATAAGAAAAGGTCACTGAATAAGTCGTATTGCTCTGAAACTTCACTTGATCCAAATCTGTACTTGCGAAATTCGCCCACTGCTGGGAAGCTGTGGAGCTTAAATAGGCAGAATATGAACCGCTGACGGTTTTTGAGGATTCATTGGTAATCCTTCCGGATACGGGTGAAAAGCCAGTCCCGCTATATGAGCCACCTTCAAAAGATTCGCTTACTTTAGAGATTTCTATATCATCCAGCGAAAGAGCGCCACCTTGACGGATGCCCCAAACCAGATAGTAATTATCCTTGCTCCCTGTCGTGAATGTAACGGTTTTGCTGCCCTTACTGCCACTAGGGTTCTGCCAAGTAGTCATTCCTTTCTCTTCTAGCTTGTCTGAACTTCGGGCCAGGAAATAGAAATACCGGTTGGCGTTCGAAGAATCCATGTCAGCTGATTTATAGGAGAAAGTTACTGAATAAGTCGTATAAGGTTCGAATTTATACTTATTAAGATCTGTATTTACAAATTCCTTTGTTGGTTCGGTCGCCAGTGATTTAAGGTAAGCTGAATATTGTCCAGTAACCACTTTGGACGATTCATTAGTAATGACTCCAGAGCCTGCATTGAAATTAGTATTGGTAAACGAACCACTCTCGAAGGATTCATTCACTTTTGTGATTTCTATATCGTCAATGGACAGGGCGCCGCCTTTAAATATTCCCCAGATCAAATAGTAATTCTCTTTGTTTCCCGTTGTGAATGTTATCGACTTTCTTCCCCTGTTCCCACTAGCGTCACTCCAGGCCGTCCAGCCTTTGTCATCTGTATTATCCGTACTTCTGGCTAAAAAATAAAAACGGCGATCACTTCCGGTTGGCACCATATCGATAGTTTTATAGGAAAATGTAACTTTGTAGGTCGTATTTTTTTCAAACTTCACTTTGTTCGTATCCGTATAGGAAAATGCTTTCCAATCCTCTGTGTTTAATGAAGAGAGATAAGCTGAATATTGACCGTTAACTATTTTTGCAGGGTCACTCGTAATAACACCGGATCCGGCAAGGAAATTAGTCTGATCAAATGAACCCTTTTCAAAAGATTCGCTCTGTGCGGAAATTTTCTTCACGATTGTTATATCATCAATAGAAAGGGCACCCCCTGCGTGGATTCCCCAAATTAAGTAATAGTTTGCTTTATTTCCGGTTGTGAACGTCATCGTTTTTATGCCGTTTCCCCCACTTGCATCATTCCAGGTTGTAAACTGCTTGTCTTCCAGGTTGTCAGTACTGCGAGCAAGGAAATAAAAAAAACGGTTCGCATCCAGCGGCTGCATATCCAATGATTTGTAGGAAAAAGTCACCGAGTAGGTTGTGTTTTTTTCGAATTTAATTTTGCTTTGATCTGTATAGGAAAATTCCTTCCACTCCTCTGATGCTTGAGAACTCAAATAGGCGGAATACTTTCCACTAACTATCTTTTGTGCATCACTGGTAATTGTCCCATTCACAGGGAGATAGCTGGTTCCGTTAAAAGTACCACTTTCAAATGATTCTTTAGGAGCCACTACGTTCTCTGCAGCAAAAGCCTTGTTCTGAAGAAGGATGAATACAACAATAATCATTAAAAATGGCAGTGCATAGCTAGTAATTTTATTGGTTTTCATTCTGACTCCAATCATCCTTTCCACTTTTCCAATTTCGTTCTAATTACTACTTGGCATTTGTTATCTCTTCTATTTGCACCTCAGCTAACGATTAACACTACAAACTAAAGCCCCAACATATTTATTATCAGCATAGATATGCGTGATATAGCTTCCCACCTCAGAGTTATGTCTTTGAAAGAATACCGTGGCTTTCCAGACTCCAGGGGCAACCTTCACACCTTCAATCCACTCAAGATCATCCTGCTCTTTATTAGAAGTCCATGTAGGGAACTGAACACGTTTTATATTAGGGTCTAGTCCGTATATCAAAACATCGTATGAACCGGCCGAGATATTGGCTGTTTTCGGTCCTGATACACCTACACCTCCCTTAACAGCAACTGACGTTCCTCCGATATAGTTTGAATTGCCATACTTGTCATGGGCATAGATATGTGTGAAATAGTTACCTGCTTCATAATTGTGCTTACTGAAGGGTATCCGTATCTTCCACGTTGTATTGCCTATCCGCTCACCGATCACATAGGGCCGCTCAATATCATCCTGGTCATTCTTTTCTGTCCATGTAGGGAATTTCACTTCTTGTATAGTTCTGGACACGCCTTCTATAACTACCTCATAGTATTCAGCATCTAATCCGACCGTTTGAGGAGCTCTGACTGTTTGAGTATTCTTAATTTGAGTCGTTACACCCGCTACAGCTTTGTTATCCGCATAAACATGAGTTACATATGCGCCAGTTTCCATCCCATGTTTGGACAGAACGACCGTACCTCTCCAGAGATTTGGAGCAACCTTTACACCATCAATCCATTCGAGATCATCTTGCTGATTGTAATCCGTCCATGTCGGAAAACGTACGGTTTTAACACTGTCAGGAACTCCTTTCAGGTAAATATCATAGGAGACTACTGAAGTGCTGAAGATATACGGTTCTGCGGGTGTGGCCTTACTTCGCTTAAGAAGGTTGCCATTCGCATCATAGGTATACTGAATCATTGAATTATCCGGAAGAATCTCCATCTCAAGCCGACTCTGATTGTAAATATTGATCTTCTGCCGCTGTGACGTGCCGTTCATATCTTTGATTATATAATTGGAATCAACACCTTCTAATACCGCAGCCGCTGAAGTCTGAGAATTAAAGATAAAAAAAGTTAAAAAGACACTGGCTAGCAGGGTCACTATCATTGATTTCTTCAAGAACGTCCCTCCAAAATTCTGTTATTTATTGATAAAAATATTAGATTGCAATTCCTAGAATCGATTTATTATAGCAAATCATTTATCCAGAAATTGTCGAACCTTGCTATAAATTCTGAGTATATTTATTGACTCCTAAAGTGATTAAATCTGGGCTATAATAATAGGTAAATAAGCTTATGAGGTGTATTAGTGAAAGAAGACAGGTATGAACATGTAGATGAATTATTGGGGGCTTTTCAGCAGTTCTCCAAGATGAATTGGCAGAAGCTAACGATGTTTGGGCTAAAGCCCAGTGAAATACGGGTGCTGATCACGATCAGGCTCCGCAATACAAAAGCGGACAAGCAGGTACTGACTGTCTCCGAGATCAGCAAGCTGCTTAAGGTAACTTCCCCTACGATTACACAGATGGTGAACAGCCTGCTATCACAAGGTTTTGTTGTGCGCACCAGCGACTCACAGGACCGGAGAATCAGCAGCATTGTATTGACGGAAAAAGGCGAGCTGCTCGCAGATAAAGCCGTCGCCAAGATCCGGGAGATGTTTAAAGGCATGGTTGATTATTTGGGCCAGGAGCAAAGTGAGACTTTAATTGAACTTCTGAACAGGGTACATGCCTATTTTGAACAAATACAGAATCAGCCGGACGGCTACTAGAGTGTACAAAAAAAGCACAAAGCGTAGGTTGACAACCTATACTTTGTGCTTTTGATTATTGTTCCAGGTCCGGCAGCTGTAAAATATAGCTGTTGGACAGATGCAACAGACGCTGTACAGCATCAAATTGCGCTTCTGTAGATCCGCCCTCAAGACTGGAGTTATCCAGCTGACTGTAGTTGGTACCGTCCGCGTAGTCATCTCCTGTTACATAAATGCTCTTGTCGTTAATGAACGAGCCTGTCGGCAGGAAATGTCTGACCGGCAGCAGGTTGGTCTGCTGATTAAACAGATCTTCACCAAAATGCAGCTGATTCTGAACCGACACTCCCAGCAGATTGGCCACCGTCGGCAAGATGTCGACTTGGCCGCCCGTGTGATCCATTACCGCAGGCAGTTTAGCACTCGGCGAATGGACGATGAACGGAATGTTGAACATATCGGTGTAGCCATATTCATGGCCGACCAGTCCATTGATCAGTTCCTTCTCATCGCTGCCAAGCGTGTACATCGGCAGTCCCTGGTGGTCGCCATAGAAGACGACAAGGCTGTCATCCCACAGGCCGCTTGTCTTCAGTTCCTCAAGGAATTGCCCCATCGCATAATCCGCGTAATTCTGGGCGCGAATATAATTGCCCAGCAGCGTTCCCTCGAAGCGCTCCGGCAACTCCATCTTATATTTATCTTCCGGCATATGGTAGGGATGATGGGCAGTCATCGAAATCACCATCGCATAAAACGGCTTATCCCCGGCATCCATCTGGGAGAGCTGCGGCACTGTTTTGGCAAACAGTACTTCATCCGATGCGCCAAAGGCAATATGGTCATCGTCGCCAAAAAAGGCCTGGTCATAATAGGTGTCAAAGCCTACCGCTTTGTATAACTCCTTGCGGTTCCAGAAATCCACACTATTGGTGTGGAAGGTTGCCGTGTCATAGCCGTTCGAGGCCAGCAGCTTCGGCAGACTCGGCACAGATTTCTCCATATACGCCGAAGAGGTAGCCGGCTCATTCTTGGGAACGTAGAAAGAGGTGTTCACCACAAACTCCGCATCCGAAGTTGTCCCTTGGCCCGCATTCGTATAAAAATTATTGAAATACGTGTTTTCTTGTACCAGCTTATTAAGATTTGGAGTGATCTCCTGGCCGTCAATGGTCAGTCCGAGCAGGAAGCTCTGGAACGACTCCATTTGCACCACAATGAGGTTTTTGCCTTTATCAGCCCCAAAAAATTGCGCTGTTGCCGGCTCCTGGATTCCTTTCACCTCATTGACCGCCTGCTGGGTAATCTCCTTGCTGTCAATAAGCTCCTCGTCCTCGGTGGTATCCGCAAACAGGGTATACAGCTCGTAATTGAGAATCCCCATACTCTCCGCTTTTTTAATCTCATTCATGCTCGCATGATTAGGCCAGATGCTAAAGAAGCAGAGTCCGATGGAAACGGCCGTGATGACCAGCAGAACTGCCCGGTTCATGCGCTTCAAACCTCGTTCCTTCCATTTGGCAATATATTTGGGACGGAACATAAAGAAGAGGAAGAAAATAATATCCACAAAGATAAACAGGTAATAGGGGGCGATCAGAGAATACGTGCTCTCTCCTACCTTAGTGACTTTATCCGCTTGCTGCAAAGCATGATATGTAGCGATCACACCGTAATACTTGTAATACATCAGAACGGAAAAATAAATAACCGTAATCAGCAGATTGGCGATCATGTAGTACAATATCTTCCGCTTCGAGGCCAGCCATTCAATCAGACTGAACACAATAATGAAAAAGGGGATTTCCGTTAACACCATACTCCAGTTGGGACCGTCGTTAAAGACGACAAACCAGGCAACTGCACTCTTTATAAGCAAAACTAAGCTGAATAATACTATAGGCTTGTATAATTTATTTTTAATATTGAATTTGTTCATAATGACTCTATCCCTTTCTTTAAAAACTTGGCCAGCCGCCGCACCTCCTCCCGATTTCAGAAAGCTTCTCGTTAATCCGGATTAGGGATAGATCTGATGCGGTACCGGATGACCCTTTTTTTCAGCCAACCGATAACAACAGCGTCTACGAACCCTGTAATCGCCGGACTGAGCACACCATATTTGGAATGTCCGTGTTTTCGCTCCTGATGCGTTACTGTAACCTCGATGACTGTAAATCCGTTCATTTTAGCCAGTGTAGGCAAAAAACGGTGCATGCCATTGTATAAAAAGAAGCTGTCCGCCACTTCCCGCCTCATAAGTTTTAAGGGAGATACAGAATCCTGGATCCTTTCGCCCGTAAGCCAATTTCTTACTCCGTTGCCGATCCATGAGGATATCCTTTTCAAAAAAGTATCCTTCCGGTTCTCCCGTTTGCCGTTCACAAAATCCACTCTGCCGATAAAGGGCATCAGCCTGAATATATCGCGCGGGTCGCTTTGCAGATCGGCATCCATGAGCGCGACCAGTTCTCCCCTGGACTGCCTTATGCCCGCCCAGACAGCAGCCGTCTGCCCGCAATGTTTCTCGAAATGAATGACCTTCACCGACTTGTCAGACCGTGCAATCTCATCCAGAATCAAGGCGGTCCGATCCTTGCTGCCATCGTCGACTAGCACAATTTCATAGCTGTCCACCTTTTCTTGCACCGCATCCGTTATGCTCTGGTGAAGCTCCCGGATATTGCCTTCTTCATTATAAATCGGTACGACCACAGACAATCTAACCAAACAGATTCACCTCAGTACCAATTAATATATTCACGCCGCACCCGAAGGGTTACAGGACAGTAAAAAAACGCAGGTTAGTGCGTTCCGGTTCGATCCAAAAGATTTAACAGTACTACTGCATTAAATCACAAAATAGATAGGTTATCAACCTATTTTTCCAGACATTTTGTCCGGCAAACCGCCGAAGAACTTAATCTTTTCCAGAGTAAAAAAATAACGCCCCTTGTCCGCAGCACCGCGGAGCAAGGGGTGTTTGTAGGCAGGCTTGAATTGCAGATGTACCAGGAATGGCGCATCCTGCTTCTAACCGTTACTCGGCCCGGTCGTACAATCCGATTAATTCATCGAAAGAAGTAATAATAACGTCTGAGCCCTTCAGCTCATCCTGACGTCCGAAGCCTGCATAGGCACAGCCGATTACGGTCTGTCCGTTTCCTTTGCCGGCCTCCACATCGGAGGAACGGTCCCCAACCATCCACGCACTGCTGATTCCGTGATTGTCCAGAAGAATGCGCAGCAGCTCGGTTTTGGTCGCAGTGCCTTGTCCACCAGCACTGTACAAGCCCTCGAACAAATCCTTCAGCTCATGCACAACAACGATGCTGTGGATGTAATCCTCCAACCCGTTGCTGGCCACAAACAGCTTGACTCCACGTTCATGAAGTGCGGCAAGGGTCTCCTTAACCATTGGATAGAGTAGAGTGCCGCCTGCTTCCAATCCCTCAACCTCCATCTGCAGCAGCAGCTCATCCGCCCGGCGGTGTACAGCTTCATCGGCATCCGGCATTACATTCTTCCAAATTTGCTCCAGCAGCATGCCAAGACTGCCAAGAATAAGTTCCTCCGGCGGAGTCGGCCCGGTATGCAGCCCTTCTTCCCGCAGGATATCGAACATTTTATGGTAAGCAGGCAATAACAGGGTTTCCGTCTGGAACAACGTTCCATCCATATCAAATACAATTGCTTCCGGTTTCTTTAGCATCAGGTGACTCATCCCTTCCAAATTGTTTTGCGAGTGATCTCTGCTCTGCGCATGCAGCTCTAAGTTACATTCCTTTATGATATAGGAAAGCAGCGTGTATTGTCTATGGAGTCGAGATTAACAAAAGGGGACCGGTGGCGGACACTGCAACGTGTCTGCCACCGGTCCCCCGCTGTCATTGGAATCTGTAAGGTTAGGAAAAGAAATTAGATATGGTCAAAACTCGAAATCAATTCATCAAGAACATCTTTGCTTACCATTTTACCTTTGAAGTTAATCAGGTTTTCCGCACTTCCGGAGAAAATGCAGGTAGGCTCATATTTTCTGAGAATGATTTTTTCACCATCAACAAAGATCTCCAGTGGGTCTTTTATGTCAATTCCCATTGTTCTGCGAAGCTCAATCGGAATCACGATACGTCCCAGTTCATCTACTTTTCTTACAATACCTGTTGCTTTCATCATTATGCATCCTCCCTTGATATAAACACTTTATATAATCATTTTTGTGTTAAAAGCTATCATAGCTTCTAAAATAGTAGTAATGATTACGCTATATCTGCATTTTAAAGTGCTATTTCTTTCCTGTCAATTTTATTTCTACAACTTTTGATATTTATCGACAAATTATTCGTTATAAATTAGAGTTGATTCGACAAAATATTCGAAGTTTATACATTATAATAGCCGAAAACGGCTACCATTGATAGTTTTTTATGGAAAAATGTTAAATTAAAATTTATTAATGGTAAGTAATATAATGAATCCGGGAGTCAATTTGCGGGGGGACTGGCAGAATGAAGATTCAAATGGCATAGCAAAAAACCGCCTAAATGGTCATAAACGCGTTGACCTAGGCGGTAATCATGATCCAAGAAGGTATTAATCATTTAAATGAAACAGATCCTTTTTCCGCAGCATTGAATCCAGACTGGCTTGACGCACACTATTTATATACACGTTATTTGCTTCTTCACCGCTACTGGAGGTCTCTGTAAATGACCCGAATTGTGAGAGGAGCGTGCTGCTGTTTAATTTACTCAACAAGTCCAACTGCTCGGCCTTCTTCTTTTGGTCTGCCTCTACTTCTTTCTGAATCTTTTCCCGCTCGGCAGGTGTCAAATAATCACCAATAACCCAAAACGTAGCTGTTCCATCCGGATGTATAATTACCCCGCTGGCATCACCCGGTTTATCATTAGCGCTGGACGCAAAATGGTCCTGTATGATATCTTTTACTTTTTTTTGCAATTGTGGATCTGTTGCCGACTGATTCAGTATATTGGGAGCGATCGTAACATTTCCTTTGCCAACACTATGGGAATACACACTCTTTACTGCTTCTTCGGTCTTGGGTATAGCTTGCACATTGATCTTAATGCCGAATTTATTTTCCAATTCCGTCAAAACTGCTTCCGAATTCGTTGTCGATAATGCATCTTGAAAAGAAATCCCTGAATTCTGACTTTTCTGGCTTGCTATTGTTGCCCCCGCACGATTAAGGCTGCTGAGTGGAGCTACATTCAACAAATTAAACCAACTCCTTTATTCTTTTTTCCGAAGCATCCATTTAGTATATCGGCTTCCGGAATTTGTATTTTAGACTTTCCTCAATATGTACAAAAAAAGAACCAGCACCCGCTCCCCAAGAATCAGGTTGAGGGGGAGCCGGCCCTGGCTGCAAGCTTTACGAACTTTACGAAGTAATCTCAAACAATCTCGCTGTTTTTCCCGGTGGGAGGGCCACCGTCAGTACTCCTGCTGATTTATCCCAATTCCAGGCCAAGTCATGCTGCTGCGGATAGGCACAGGCGATGGCTGGTTCAAGCCCCTTCAGCTCTTCTATCGGCAATTGGACATTCTCGGCTTCTCCGGCAATCCGCCATACCGCGACGTACCTGCGTTCCCCGCGCCGCAGCCCGAGGCTAACCCATTCGCCCCCGCTATCCGGCAAGCCGAGCGGCCAGAAAGGCGTGGCATGCGGGATATCACTGCGGATGGTTTTGTAATAATCCAAAGCTTCCTTCACCAGTTTTCTGCGGCGGGGCTCTAGCTCCGCCAAATGTCCGCTCTGGTGCACACGCAGCAGCAGCGCATTGACCATATTGAAGATGACTTCCTCATCATCGCCCTCACGCAGCGGATACGACCAGACCGCGGACTGCTCCGGTGTCAGTGCCGCCGGCGAGCCTGCGGCTATGGAAGCGTACTGTACATAATCCTCCTGGTCGCTGGTCGACTGGATACTGTGCCGGCTGAGCATCGCATAATCCATACGCATGCCGCCGCTGGAACAGTTCTCGATCACAAGATTTGGATAACGTACAAAGATGCTGTCCAGCCAGGCCAGATAGGCCCGGTTATGCTGCAGCAGCCCGTCGCCGAAGCTGTCCGCAGCCGTTTCTGTTCCGATGCCCGCATTGATGTTGTAATCCATCTTAATGTATCCTACGCCGTATTGCTCAACCAGACGGGCAATAACACCGTTTGCATGTTCAATCACTTTCGGGCTGCGGTAATCGAGCTGGTAGCGGCTGCGGTCCTTGACCCGTTTGCCATGCCGCATGAAAAACCAGCTGTCATCGGTCTCCACCAGCTTCGGACTGTTGATGCCCATAACCTCCAGCTCCAGCCATAGCCCGGGAATCATTCCTTTGCTGCGGATATAGTCCAGCACATATTTAATCCCTTCCGGGAACCGCTCATTGGAAGGCTCCCACTGTCCTACGCCATCCCACCACTCTCCAGGCGCATACCATCCGGCATCGATGCAGAAATATTCACAGCCGACATCGGCGGCGGCATCGATTAAGGGCAGCAGCTTCTCCGTCGTCGGGCTTCCCCACAGGCAGTTCATATAGTCGTTAAAAATAATCCGCAGCAGCTCATTATCCTCATTAGGTCTGCGGATAATCCGGCGGTACGCCGTAAGCTGTTCCGCTGCACCCTGGAATCCTCCCTGTACAGCACCCACAGCTACAGGCACCGAGGTGAACTCCTCACCCGGGGCCAGCTTCAACCACCAGTGATTGTCATGCTCTGTAGGCCCGCTGGCCAGCAGTGTAAGCTGATCATACTGATCCGTCAGCTCCCAATGCCAGGAGCCGTTATGCTCAATCTGCCAGAACAGGCTTGTCCCGCTCTCCTTGTTGTGCAGCACAGCCATGGGAAGCAATTCTGCCGCCGACCAGGAGCCAGTATTGCTTGCGGCAATCCGTTTCGAGCCGCGGTCGGCCAGATGGGACATCCCCAGCTCAGGCAGCCGATAGGTCCGCCACTGCAGCTCACTCTGCCACCCGCTATGCGCGAGGGTTACCTCGATCTTGTCGTTGCGGTCTCCGCTTCCCTCCTTGTCTACACCTGTAAGAGCAAATGAGGAGATGTATTCCACTGCCGCCTCGGCTTCCCCGGCATTCTTCAGCGCTGTCCAGCTGCGTACAATCTGCACGCCCTTATAGAACTGAAAATGCTGTACCGCCTGAATTCCCGTAATGTGATCGGCCAAGGTCAGCTCCAGCTTGCGTCCCAGCGCATTCACCGTATCGCTGTGCCCGGCATATACCATCCGGAGCCCCGGATAGGAGGCCCGGTGGGTGCGCCCGTGATATTCGGCGCGGTCTTCACCCGACAATTGCAGCTCCAGCAGCCGGAAGCCCGGTTTATTCTTGTCGGCGATAGCCCCGGCTTCCAAAGGTGACGCTCCGAAGTGCAGCAGCCGGACATCCAGCTCCGCTGTAATTTCAATCGTAAGATAAAGTCCATTTTCGGCGATTTCAATGATCTTGCTGTCCATATTTAATTTAACCTCCTGCCATATGTTGGTGTCTCTCCTGATTATAAGGGCTGTTTTTGTATTCGTAACTATTCGCGCTCTACAACTACAAAATAAACTCCCAGCGGTGAAAGAGTAACGGAGGGGAATTTTGGAATTGGAGGAGCGGAAGCGTCCGCCTTTATGTTTGGATTTCTACTGCGACCAGCAGTTTAAATCAGGAAATCCAAACATAACAGCGGCCGGAAATCCAAACATTCACCGCAGTTACGGCATTCACCGCCTCCCGCCAACAATAAAGGGACGGCCCCCGGTAAATGAATCTTACCTTCGAGACCGTCCCACATCGAAATGTTTTATTGAGCCGATCCGAATTGGATCCAGGCTTTCTGAATTTCGTTGATCGCTTGATCCTTAGTCTTGCTGCCGCCGATGTAAGCCTGCATCAGTTCACCGAATTTCTGGTGGAAGGTATCCAGAGAGTAGTTGACCGACAGGTCGCCGGATTTCTCCGTCTTCAGGATTTCTTCCATTTCCTTAGGCATTTGCAGGTCAGGCATTGGAGCATCCTTGATTGGCGGGATTACCTTAGCCACAGTGGAGAACCAGTTTTTGCCGTACTCGGAAGTATATAGCCAGTTGAAGAACTCAATAGTTTCCTTAACTACAGCAGAATCCTTGTTGATGCGCAGCGCCTGGTCAGCACCAGTAATAATCTGGGACTGTTCCGGTTTGTCGCTGACAGGGTAGCCGGCGATGCCAAGGTCAAAGTCTGGTGTAATTTTCTTAATCGCTTCTTCATCCCATGCGCCTTTACCGTTCATAAATGCGGTTTTGCCAAGAGCGAAGTCGCTGACTTGAGCATTGCTGTCGCGCTCCAGCGGCTTGTCCGTACCGTGCTTAACTGTAGTGTCAATGTAATTAAAGAAGTTATTGTACAGCAGCGGGTGATCCTTGATGGTCGTCTTGCCGGCGATGAAATCCGCTACAAGCGTTTTAGCGTCCGTTCCAGCATCGATTGCAGCCGCATCCACAAAGTGTTGGAAGATATGCTTCCATACCCACCACTCTTTGTAGGCATTGGCGAACGGTGTAATGCCTTTTGCCTCCAGCTTGGTGATCGCATCATCCAGCTGGGCTGTTGTCTTTGGAATTTCTGTAATGCCGGCATCAGACAGCAGCTTTTTGTTGTACATCAGTACGAACAGGTTGCCTTTCACCGGAAGTCCCAGCACCTTGCCGTCGGTAGAGCTCATATTGGAGCGGACCGCATCGGTCATCGCTGCCGCAAGCGGCTCATTCGTAAGATCAGCACTGTATTCAGCAAAGGTATCAATATCTCCACCGGCTGTAGTCTGGAACACGTCAGGAGTGCTGCCGGCAGCAATTTTCGATTTAAGTACCGTATTGTAGTCAGCCTGCATAATTTCCAGGTTGATGGTAACGTTCGGTTTAACCTTTTTGTATTCTGCGATGTAGGCATTGAACGCATCGGTGTACTCTGGAGATGCGGTAAACATATTAATCGTTACGGGCTTGGAAGAATCAGTTGCGGCAGCATTATCCGTCCCGTTTGTACCAGCCGTATTATTAGTAGCGGCATTATTGTTGTTCCCGCCGCAACCGGCCAGCAGACCGCCGACGAGCAGCAGACTTGCAGATAGTCCCATAAATCGTTTTAACATGATGTTGCCCCCTTTTTCTTATGCATCTTGTGTGGTCTTGTTGCTATTCTAAATAAAAAGAAAAAGGATAAGAATGTACATAAGTGAACTTATGAGGGTAAAAAAGTGGGCTAATGTAACCGTTTCACTTTTCTACCCCGGGCAGAAGGAGCCTGAATTCAGAAGGTGAACAGTCGTAATAATTGCGGAACGCCTTGCTGAAATAGTTTTTGTCCTTATAGCCCAGCATCTCGGAGATATCCTGGATTTTGAGGGCAGGATCAGACAGCAGGTCCTTTGCCTTGTCCATTCTTACCTTTTGTACATACTCATGAATGCCGTAACTGTATTGGGCCTTGAACAGCTTCATCAAGTATTCTCTGCTCAGGAAATATTTATCCGTGAACATCGATATTTTAATATTCTCGAAATAGTGGTTATCAATGTATGCTTTAATATTTTCCAGTACATTGCCGCGGTTACCGGCAAGGGATCTGCCGATTTCACCGGCATAGACATCCAGAATATGATTCAGCACGCCTTCAAACTGCTCAAAGGAGGCAAAATCACCGGCGATCCCCAGCCCGTGCAATCCCTTGTCTTTGCCGCCGCGCAGCCGCTCAGGAACCGCATTCAGTTCCTTGGCGATATCATTCAGCAGAATAATGAACTCCTGAACCGTCCGGTCAGCTGCACCGAGGCTGAAATGCCCGGAAGACTGCCATTGTCCAGTGAATTCGCTGAGAATGCTTTTGGCATGATTCACATTACCGCTCTCCAGAATATTGCGGATAAGCGGCATCCGGGCAGTCAGCGAAGGGCTGTCCTTAACTGGAGGTTTGGTACCTGCACCGGCAGCAACAATGCCGCTCTTTAGATTCAGCAGATCAATGGCGTCCAGCGACGCTTTGGCGGTGTCATACGACTGTGCGATATCCATACAATCGCTATAAGGCTCTCCAATGCCTCCTGCACAGGCAATTCCGAACAGCTCCTTCAAAGTCGAAGCAGCCTTTTTCATATGATGCAGGGACAAAAAGGCCGCATCCTGCCCGTAACCGCCCTTCATGGTAAAGATAGCGATAAATTCACGCTCTGCCCGGGGGCTGACGAAGCTGAACGCTTCAAAATCCCCGCCGCTGTTCTCATTAATGACATTCGTTACGGCAAAATGCATCAGATCCCGGTCCTCATGAAATCTACCCTTGCGGACCTGCTCCAGATTAAGCAGCCGGACAATCCCGACAGCAAAAAAATTGCCGGGTGTATCTGCACCGATCAGCGGCAAAAAGGCTTCATTGGACTGGTTCTTGAAGCTGCGCTCGATAATCGAGAGATACATCTTCTCCTTCAGCTTCGGAATGGACATGTTCAGCGTGATGTTCCGGCTGATAAATTCGCTTTCTTTCTTGCGTTTCGCCTCCAGCAGATCGACGGCCTTGCGCAGCGCACTGTTCAGATCATTCCGGTTAACCGGCTTCAGCAAATAGTCGACAACCTTGGAACGGATAGCCTGCCGGGTATATTCGAAATCATTGTAGCCACTGATAACAATGAGCAGCAGATCCGGAAATTCATGTTCGGCGATTTGCAGCAGCTGGCTGCCGTTCAGCTCCGGCATCTTCATATCGACAAGCGCGATATCTATTTTGTGCTGCCGCAGCATGGCCAGTCCAACGTTGCCGTCCGTTGCCTCCAGCACCTGATCTACCCCTAGTCCCTTCCAGTCCCCCAGAATGTTGATGGCTTCGCGCAGCGGCTCTTCATCATCTATGATCAGTACTTTATACATGTTGTCCCAGACCTCCCCGCGGTAATTGCATTTCCATTGCCGTTCCGTGCTCATTACTGCTGATCGCCAGACCCGCTTCTTCTCCATATAAGAGCTTCAGCCGTGTATTCAAATTTTTCAGTCCGATGCTTTCATTCCCGTCATCGGACAGGTCTCCTCCAAATTCCTCCCACTGGATCTGCAGCGAGCTTAGCACTTCCGCAAGCCGTTCCCCGCTAATGCCAGGCCCGTCATCCAATACAGAAATCACATTATAGGTTGGAGTAATCCGCGCCTCAATCCTGATCGTGACTGTAGAGGATACCCTCTCCAGCGCATGCTTGATGCAGTTCTCCACCAGCGTCTGAATGGACAGCTTGGGAATACTCAGCTCCAGCAAGGTCTCGTCCCAATCGTAGACGATCTGCATCCGGCTCCCGAAACGGGCCTTCTGCAGCGCCAAATAGCGTTCAATATGCCTCAGCTCTTCCCTGGCCGCAACAACATCACGGCCGCTGATGCAGTAACGCAACGTCAAAGCCAGATTATCAACCATCTCGACGATATCGTCATTGTTGTTCTTCAATGCCTTAGTAGAAATCGCCTGCAGGGCATTATATAAGAAATGCGGGTTAATCTCCGCCTCCAGCGCTTTGAGCACCGCATTTTTCTCGACGATTTTCATTTTATAGCGTTCATTGATCAGTTCATTGGTTTTCTCCACCATCTTATTGAAATGGCGCGACAGATACGCGATCTCATCGTTGCCCTCCACCTGTGCCTCTGCATCAAAGCTGCCGGTGCTGAACCGCTTCATTTGCAGCGACAGATTTTTCAGCGGATTTGTGATCCTGTTGGAGATGAAGCTGACAAGGATCACCGAGACGATCAGAAACAGCAGGCCAATGAAGTAGTTTAATTTACGTGTCGTTGTCGCCGCTTCGTAAATTTCTTTGTAGGGAATCGGCTTAATCAGCTTCCAGCCCTCTTTTTTATTAATGTCATAGATCACCAGATATTTTTGTTCATCAGCCGACCACGTAAGTCTTCCGCCTTGGGCTGGTGTCAGCTGGTCCAGCAGGCCTGCCGCTTCACTTTTGGCATAAAATTCACGGTCATCCACCACAAACGCCTCATTATCCGGGCTGACATACATCAAATGCTCTCCGCTGCTGAACGGAATATCCTTCATGATCTCAGCGGTGACGCTGGAGTTGAAGTACAAGGACAATACCGCCTGCGGTTCTCTGGACACGATCGAACGGAGCAGCCTGTGGTAGCCCATGAAGCTTTTGTCGGTATTGATAGGATAGTCATCCTGTTCCAAAGTGTCCTGCACAAAGGATTGATAAGAACGGTTAAACGGGCTTGCCAGCGCACGCTTATACCAGGTGAGATTCTCAATCGGGGGGTGCTGGGCGACCCGGATTGTAATATTATAGTTCTCTTTGGTGACATAATAATACTTCTGCTCTTTGATCACATAGAGGGTTATGGCCTCCAGGTCATTGCGTGAAAAATAGAGGTTCTTCAGGTAATCCTCCACATACATCTTGGAAGCATAATCCTCCGATTCATGCATGATGGCGTAAGTAATCTCATCATAGGAGATTTGCGGCAGGGACAGCTGCTCGATCCCGTCAAGGTAACTCTCCAGATTACGGCCGACCAGCAGCAGGTTGTTGCTTGTGCTCGTTATTCTGCTGTTCACTGATTCCTTGCGCAGCATTCCATAGGAAATGAACGTCAGCAAAGTAACCACCAGGATAATAATGGTCGTGAACAGCAGAATCAGCTTATTCGCCAGACGGCGTGAAATCCGCTCCAGTAAAGGCTCAAACAGCTTATGCAGAATTGATCTAATGATGTGCGGCGGCCTCCTTTGCTTGCAGGGTTCAATACCGGAAATGGTTGCCTCTGCAAAATGCCAGGACCCTTTTCTCCAGCTTCAGCATCTTTTTGGTGTTCTTTTCAGTTCACCTTTTTACCCCTAACTGTACTCTTAAATCCATTTTTGAGTATAGGGGTCTGCTCTATAATACACAATATAGACTAACCGGAATGGTTATGTGTGGCAAGCCAGGCACATTACTCCCACCCTATAAATACAAGAAGAGGTGCTTCCATGTTAAAAACACTCGGCAGAAAATGGCGTGAGAAAATAGAATTCGGAATTTTCACGCTTCCTGTTCTGATCTGTATCGCTGTAGCATTCTACATTCCTTTTGCCATGACCATCCGTTATTCGATGACCAAATGGAACGGGATTTCCAAACATCCCAAATTTGTCGGACTGGATAACTTCAAGCAGATCTTCACGGGAGATACCAACTTCTCCGATTCGGCGTGGTTCACCATCAAATATGCGGTGCTCTACATCATACTTGTTAACGTGCTGGCCATCCTGCTGGCCGTGCTTCTGGACATGAAGCTGAAGACGACTTCCTGGCTGAGAGCGGCTTTCTTTATCCCTTATATCCTCAGTCTTGTTATCGTCGGCTTCATCTGGAAATTCATCTTCATGCAAGGCTTCAACTCCCTCGGAGAAAGTACAGGCTGGGGCATATTCGGCCTAAGCTGGCTAGGGACGCCGGGACTGGCCTTCATCTCGATCTTAGGAGTCTCCATATGGCAATCAGTCGGCTTCTATCTCGTCATCTATATTGCCGGTCTGCAATCTGTACCTGAAGACCTGAAGGAAGCAGCCACCGTGGACGGTGCCGGACCGCTGAGAAGATTCTTCAGCATCACCCTGCCGCTGCTCGCTCCATCTATCACCATTTCGGTATTCATGGCCCTGACCAACTCGATCAAGGTGTTCGACGTTATCCTGTCGCTGACCGGCGGCGGCCCTGGCGGAACTACCTACAGTATCGCTTATGATATTTACCGGGATACCTTCCAGAACAATCTGTACGGATATGGTACGGCAAAAGCGCTCATCCTCTTCCTGGCTGTGCTTGTCGTGACGATCATCCAGCTTACGTTCTTCAAGAGAAGAGAGGTTGAGGCATAATGAAAACAAACAACAGCAAAGCGGGCAAGATCATTCTGGAAGTTGTTCTGGTCCTCCTATCTCTTTTGTTCTTGTATCCGCTGTTCCTGACCGTAATCAACTCTCTGAAAAGCTTCAGTGAGGTCATGACTGACGTTATCGCCCTGCCGAAGAAGTTGACCTTCAGCAACTACTCCTATGTGTGGGAGTTCATCAATTATCCAAGATTGTTCCTGAACAATTTCATTATTACCGGCGTCGGCCTGCTGGGAATCGTGTTCATTTCGTCCATTGCGGCTTATAAGCTTGCACGGACGAAATCCAGATGGAGTGGAGTGATCTACTTCCTCTGCATCATGCCGATGCTCATTCCGTTCCAGTCGATCATGCTGACCGTACTGCAGACTGCCAAGAACCTGAACCTGTCCGAAAGCACTTGGGGACTGGGTCTGCTGTATTGGGGCTTCGGAGCTCCGCTGGCCGTATTCATCTATCACGGCTTCGTCAAAGGCATTCCGCTGGAAATCGATGAAAGCGCCACGATCGACGGGGCTTCCGGCTTCCGCCTGTTCTTCAGTGTAATCTTCCCGCTGCTGAAATCGGTAACGACAACCATCGTCATCATCGACGTCATGTGGATCTGGAATGACTTCCTGCTTCCGCTGCTTATGGTCAACGGCTCGCCGGATACGAAGACACTTACACTGGCGGCTTATACATTCGTGGGCCAATACACTTCGGACTGGCAATATGCGATGACGGCCATGGTAATGGCTGTACTGCCGTCCATCGTCGTATTCATCTTCCTGCAGAAGTATATTGTTAAAGGCGTTGTCGCCGGGGCAGTGAAGGGCTGATTTCAATACAGTGTTAAACTTCATATGACAAAAAAAGAGCATGTGATTAGCCATTTGGCTCGATCACATGCTCTTTATATTATTGAGGTCAGAGATCCTCTGTAACTGTACCGTCTGCCGCTACGACAGCATTGAACGACAGCTTGTTCATTCGCTTGATGGTCTCCTGATTATAGGCGTTGCCCATAAAATTCGGCTGTCCGCCCATAATCTTAACCGGCGTAATTTTGCCGGTTACGCCGCTATCGCTGATTGTAAAGTTGACCAGCATCGAATGCAGGGTCTTCTCTCCGCCGCGCGTAGATCGGTTGAACACAAAATTACCCAGCGAATAGTAGATCGGCTTATGCTTGTAATATTCGATCCCCATCAGGTTGTGGCTGTGCGCACCAAGGATAATATCCGCACCGCAGTCGATCATTTGCTTGGCCAGTGTCCGGGCGTAGTCCTCCGGATAGTCCTTGAACTCCTGGTTCCAATGGATATACACAATGGTATAATCGTTGTCCTTAGCCGACTTCTTAATCGCACCCATCAGCGGCTCCGCAGTGTAGGCTGAAGCAGCTCCGGGATTGTTTTTCCCGGCATACCAGGAGGTGCCGGATAACACGCGGCTTGTGCCCAGCACAGCTATCCGTTTGCCTTTGACAGTCTTAATATACGGTTTGAAGGCTTCTTCAATATTGTTGCCTGCACCCGTATGGCCAATCTTGTGCCGGTCCAGATGCACCAACGTATCCAGCATGGCATTCTGCCCGTAATCCAGGATATGATTGTTGGCCACGGTCACGCCATCAATTCCCGCATAGCTGAGTCCACCCAGTGTTTCCGGCTTGGAGCGGAAGGCAAAGGTCTTCTCGGCCGCCTTCCCTCTAACCGATACCGGCGTCTCCAGATTCGCAAACGCAAGATCCGCTTTCTGCAGGACCGGCGCCACTTTGGTGAATGGAAAATGAACCCCGTATTTTGCAATCTGCTCGCCCACAAAACCGTCCAGCAGAATATCTCCGGCAAAAGCAAGTGTGATGTTCTCCTGCGCCGCTGCCCCTTTGCTAAATACAGCAGACGAGGGAACAAGCAGGCACAATATAACTGTAATGATTGCCAATCTTTTCAATACTCTAGCCCCTTTTTATAAGATATTGTTCTACTATACTGAAAGCAGATTCTTAAAAGAAGGGTATAAAGTCCTGCTAGTTTTGCGCTTTTTTGAGCACAGCTCTGAAACAATTCAGTCCGCCCCACAAATCCGTTCGCACAGCATCCTCAGGAAGATTGAAATCCGTCTCCCCCCAATACTGGAATCCGGACTGCAGCAGCACGTCGTTCATCAGCGGCAGATTGACTGTAGGATAATCAAAGGTCAGTACCAGCAGGCCCTCTCCGTTCAGCGTTCTGTGGAACTCCTGCACCGCACGCACAGAATCCTCCAGCGACAGATGCTCCAGTACCGAGATGCAAAAAATCGTATCAAAGCTCTCATCGGCATACGGCAGCTTGGTGAGATCGGCCTGGGCCAGATGAAGACTTGTTGTCCGTCTCGCCCCTGCCTGCCGCGCCGCTTCGGCTCCGATATCATCGGCAATGTTCTGGAGGATCGCTTCCCTTGACAGGATGCGGGCATCAAGATCACAGGCATAGACCTCGTCGCTGAATCCGGCGAGATAGAACTTCAGCGGATGGGAAATGCCGCAAGCGGCATCCAGCACCACATCATGGGGCGAAATAAAGTTTGTACACCACTCGTATTCATAAGGGCGGCTCCACCAGGATTCCGGCAGATCGTAAATCAGCTTCTCACGGCGTGCATCGGAATTTACAAAAAAACGGGAGACATACGGATGTGTCGGCATGGCCAGGACTCCTTTTAAGGGAATTTCGGTAGTGAGAGTATATTCAAGATTCCCAGTTTCATGCCACGCCCTCACATCAGTACGTAGAAGCAACAAAATTCCCCACAAAAAGACGGTGATCCTTATTAGGAATCACCGTCTTTTGAGCTTATGTGCAGCCTATGAGCTTAAGCTTAAACGTAATAAGAAAGCAGCTTGGGATCGATGCCATGTTTGCCGATCAGGTTGTCCAGCATCTTCGACCATTCCTGGTCCATCAAGCACAGCTTAGGATGACGCTCAAACCACGCCACCGACAGCTTCACTCCTTCTGCGAATGGAACCGTAGCCTCGTAATCCGGCACAAGCCGTTTGATTTTACTGTTGTCAAACACACTGCTTACCGCCTGGTCCCCGATCAGGCCATCCGCCGTGCCCGCCGGTGTATGGGCTGCGATGAAATCCGTGGAGATATGCACAACCTTCGGCTCTCTGCCTGCAGCCTCTCCAATGGCAGCATAAATCTGATTCCAGCTCAGCACTTCATCAGAAGTGATATGGACAGCCTCTCCAATGGCTTCAGCATGTCCCAGCAGGCCGACAAACCCTTTGGCAAAATCGGTATTGTGGGTCAGCGTCCAAAGTGAGGTTCCATCCCCATGAATCACGAGGGGCTGGCCTTTGCGGATGCGCTCTACCAGTGACCAGGGATGCTGCCAGCTCGTCAAAGCTGCAGGAATTGCTGTAACGCCATAAGTATGCGACGGACGGACAATTGTAACCGGGAAGCCGTTGCTGCGATGGGCTTCCAGCAGCAGTTCCTCACAGGCGATTTTATCGCGAGAATACTGCCAGTATGGATTGACAAGCGGCGTCTCTTCTGTGATCCGGTAATGCCGCTGCGGCTTCTGGTAAGCCGATGCCGAGCTGATAAAGATATACTGCTTCGTCTTGCCGGTGAACAGATCAATGTCGAGCTGCACCTGCTCAGGAGTGAACGCGATCCAGTCTACCACAACATCAAATTCATACCCCTTCAGCACTTCACGGGCTTCCGCCCCCTTGCGGATATCTCCCTGGATCACCTTCGCACCTTCCGGCACGAATTCGCCCCGCTCTCCGCGATTAAACAGATACAGCTCTATCCCGCGCTGAACAGCCAGTCTGGAGACGGCCTCGCTGATTAATCCTGTCCCTCCGATAAATAATACCTTCATCTCTGTCTGCTCCTCTCTTTAGCCCAGAATCTCTTCAATCTTGCTCACAATATCCCCGGAGAGCTCTATGCCTGAGGCCAGAACATTCTCCTCAACCTGCTCCGGACGGCTTGCACCGACCAGCGCGCTTGCCACATTAGGCTGACGCAGAATCCAGGCCAGCGCCAAATTGCCGACAGAAATGTCCAGTTCAGCCGCAACACCCTCAAGCTGACGCACTTTGGCAATCTTCTCATCCGTTATCCCTTTACGCATCCAGTCCAGCTTAGCTGCCCGGCTGTCCTCAGGAATATCAGAGACGGAGCTGTACTTACCCGTCAGCAGACCTTGGGCCAGCGGGGAAAAGACAACTTGTCCGATTCCTTTACGCTGGCCGAGCGGAATGATCTCTTTCTCAATATAACGTTCGAACATATTATAAATAGGCTGGTTAACAACGATATGATCCAGCAGGTAACGGTCGGCGACCGCGAGCGCTTCCGCCATTTGCGCTGCCGTCCATTCACTTACACCCACATAGAGCACCTTGCCCTGACGGACCAGATCATCCAGTGCCCGCAGTGTTTCTTCAATAGGAGTTTCCGGATCATAGCGATGGCAGTACATAATGTCCACATATTCGGCCCCAAGCCGTTTCAGACTGGCATGGCACTGCTCGGTAATATGCTTGCGGGACAATCCGCGGTCATTAGGCCCCTCCCCCATAACGCCGAAAACCTTGGTCGCCAGAACATAGGACTCGCGGGGAAATCCGCGTAAAGTTTCGCCCAGCACTTTCTCCGCCGCTCCTTTTTCATATACATTGGCCGTATCAAAAAAATTAACACCCAATCCGTAAGCGGTTTCAATGGCTTTAACGGCATTCTCACGTTCCACGTAACCGCCGTAAGTCAGCCAGCTTCCCAAGCTGATTTCACTGACCTTAAGCCCTGTTCCACCCAATCTGCGATACTTCATATCACACCTGCTCCTCTCCATAGATCCGGCTCTAATGGCTCCGGTTGTTTTGTACACAACTTTTATTTTAGATCAGTTCACCTGTAAATTCCATCCTATTTGAATAAAATAGAAATCGTATGGTAAAATTTAAAGGTCTATTTTACCAATATACGGCAATAAAATGATAGGAAGTGGAGATCAGATGGTTATGACAGAAAAAGAGAAATCACATTTAGGTTTATTGTACGATGCAAATTATGACAAGGAATTGATCGAAGAACGTTTATACGCTAAGGGAATGTGTTATGAATACAACCGGCTGCATCCGGCAAATACCGAAGGTAGAGAAGAAATCATCAGAAAACTTCTGGGAAGCACAGCAGAGCGGTTCCTGATCGAACAACCTTTTGTGTGCGACTATGGCTATAATATTGAGATCGGAGAAAATTTCTATATCAACCACAACAGTGTAATGCTCGATGGGGCGAAGATTACCTTCGGCGACAATGTATTCGTAGCGCCCAACTGCGGATTTTATACTGCAGGGCACGCACTTGACGTGGAACAGCGCAATCAAGGGCTGGAAGTTGCCTTTCCGATTGCAGTTGGAAACAACGTCTGGATTGGCGGCGGCGTAAGCGTCCTGCCGGGCGTGACCATCGGTGACAACACGGTCATCGGCGCCGGAAGTGTCGTAACCAAGGACATTCCCTCCGGTGTGCTGGCAGCCGGCAATCCCTGCCGGGTCATCCGTGAAATTACGGAAGCAGACCGGGATAAATACCGGCGGGAATAGCCGTCTGAGTCCATTGGATATTGTGATCTTAAGAAAGCAGCCCTGGTGAGGGCTGCTTTTTTCTTTGGCATACTGGACAATTGCAAAAACTCAGGGTATATTATTTACAATACTTTTAATAACCAATATCGAAAGTGTCGAAGGTATGGAGGATGCACCCAATGAATCAGATCGCCAACAATTCTATGCGCGTTAAAAGGATAAATCAGGAGCTGATCAAGGAAGCCTTAAAAGCGATGAAGCAAGGCACAAAGGCTGCGGTAGCCAGCGTTACAGGGTTAAGTATAGCGACCTGCGGAAACATCCTCAATGAGCTGGTAGAAACCGGCGAGGTTATTGAGACCGAACTGGAAGCTTCCAGCGGAGGACGTCCGGCAAGGCGTTTCCTGTACAATGCCGATTTCTCCTATATCGCCTGCATCTATGCCAAAACGGAGGACGGCTCGTTATCCTTAACCTTTGCGGTAACAAATTCAACCGGTGAACTTGTGGAACAAGGTCTGCTGGAACCCGAGCTTATCGACGCGGCAAGCTTTGATCATCTGGTCGCAACGCTCACACAGAAATATAACAATATTAAGGCCGTTGGCATCGGTATTCCGGGTCTTGTTCATCAAGGTGTTATTAATATTTGTGATATCCATTCGTTAATCAATGTTCCGCTGGAATCACTGCTTAAGGAGAAGTACAACGTCGAGGTCACTGTTGAAAATGATATGAATCTCACCGCCTACGGATTCTATAACAAACAGTCCTATGATGAAGACAAAACCATCGTGGTGCTGACCTTTATCCGCGGCAGCTTTCCGGGCTCGGGGATTATAATCGACGGACATATTCACAAGGGAAATACCCGGTTTGCTGGCGAAGTTTCTTTTTTGCCCTTTGGAATTTCCCGGGAAGAGCAGTTCATCCGCTTAGGTGGAGATGATACCTTTCTCCCTTTGGCCGTGCATGCTGTAGCTTCATTGACCGCGGTTATTAATCCGAAGACCATTGCACTTACGGGAGAGCAATTCAGACAAGAAGATGTGCAGCACATTCTGGAAAGCTGTCTGGAGATCATCCCCGCAGAACATATGCCTCAGCTTATCCTGCTGGATGATCCTGATGATGATTACATGAACGGCCTTATTGCCATCACACTCGAAAGCATGACGTACTCTTTACAGCTTATAGAGAAACGCCGGTAATTCTGGCGGCAATCTTGCAGTAAAGATAATAAAGAACACTTCAGGAGGCCGAAATCATGGCGACAAACAAAGAAAACATGCTAGCGGGCAAGCTATACCTTGCCGGAGGCGGGGAATTAGCCCGAGACCATAAGAAATCCAGAATGCTCACCCGTTTGTTCAACAACAGTACGGAAGAACAGTTAGGATATAGAGTGGAATTGCTCAAGGAATTATTCTGTTCTACAGGGGAATCCTTGTATATTGAACCCCCTTTCCGCTGCGATTATGGCTGCAACATCTCAATCGGCAATAACTTCTATGCAAATTATGACTGCATCATCATTGACGTGGCACCCGTAACCATCGGCAGCAATGTGTTATTTGGTCCAAGGGTAGGTGTATATACTGCCAGCCACCCCATTGATGCAGAGGTCCGCAATACCATGCTCGAATTTGGCAAACCGATTACTATTGGAAACAACGTGTGGGTCGGCGCAAACACAGTAATAAATCCCGGTGTCAACATTGGCAACAATGTGATCATCGGTTCCGGGGCCGTAGTCACCAAGGATATTCCCGATAATGTTATTGCTGTGGGCAACCCCTGCAAAGTGCTTAGAACCATTACTGAAGAAGACAAACAGCATTGGGAAACTCTCAAAGACGAATATTACAGAGACATTGAGATTGATCAATAAGCAGCATCAGAATCCGCCGTTTTGGCGGATTTTTTTAAAATATAAGATTTTATTTCCCGCTGAAACGGATACCGTCCTTTTGAGGACGGCGAAGCCGTTTCCACTTGTAGTACGTCTAGTAATTTCTGCTCAAACTTAAAAGATTAATAGTTTCGAAAAACCACTTGCTTTAAAAAAGTAATATGCTATAATAAACGCATAGAAGTTATTAGAAACTATAACTAAGAAATCACTCAGGAGGTAATTCAAATGACAAAGTTAAACATCGGTATTATACTCGGCAGCACTCGTCAAGGACGGGTAAGTCCGCAAGTAGGTGAATGGGTAAAAGGAATCGCAGACGCACGCGGAGATGCCAACTATGAAATCGTGGACATTGCTGATTTCAAATTGCCGCTGCTTGGTGAAAGTGATAATTACGCACCCGCTCAGGCTTGGGGAGCAAAGCTTGCCACACTCGACGGATTCGTATTTATTGCCCAGGAATATAATCACAGCCTTACGGGAGCACTTAAGAATGCACTGGATTCTGCCCGTGATGAATGGAACAATAAAGCTGCAGGTATCGTAAGTTATGGTTCTGCAGGCGGTGTACGCGCCGCTGAACACTTGCGTGGAATTCTCGGTGAACTGCAGGTTGCGGATGTCCGGGTACACCCGCTGTTGTCCTTGTTCACAGACTTCGAGAACGGTACAGTCTTCAAACCGGCTGATCTGCATACCGCAAATGTAAACGCGATGCTTGATCAAGTGCTGGCCTGGAGCGGAGCGCTAAAGACATTGCGTCAATAATAGAGGAACGGTATTTCGGGCCACTTCACACTGTGAAGTGGCTTTTTTGCGTTACTCCCTTTCCCCTCTCTTCATCTCCTGATGCCCAGCGCTAAAGCTTTAAAAGATCATGAGCCTTGGACCGCCCTCCGGCCAACCGGACGATTAGCGACGCTGCTGCCAAAAATACAGCTACACCCGCAAGAATAATAAAAAAAGAGTGGTCAAAGGCAGTACGGCCTGCCTCTTTCAATGCTTCTGCAGCCTGAGGAGGCAAGCCCTCTGCAACCAGCAGTGCTTCATCCAGACTGTCCTTCACAATCGCAGGCACCTTAAGGCCCGAAGGAATTTTCATCGACAGGGAATACACAAGCGCCGACATACTTCCGATGATCGCTATGCCCGATGCTCCCCCCATCTCATATGCAACCTCTTCAATGGACGCAGCCATCCCTGCTTTATGTGAAGGGGCATAGTTCATAATCGAATGAGAGGCAGCTGTCATACCTGCTCCCAATCCGGCACCCAATAAAGCCAGTCCAACAATTTGCCCGGCAATCCCTGCATTAAACTGCGTTAAATAGATGGCCATCCCCAGACTGGCAATCAGCAGAGAGAGGCTCTTCAACCGGATAACATCAAAACGGTGCATTACAGCCCCCGTTATCGGGCCGGCAATTAAAGCTGCAGCCGGGATGCTTATCGTGAACAACCCTGCTTGGAGCGGTGTCAGACCTTCCACCAATTGAAGACGCTGGGTCACAATATATTGAATCCCCATTTGTGCAAATGCACCAACCAGGGCAGTGATAAAACCAGTGGAGAATCTTGTGATTTTGAATAAAGAAAGATCAATTAGCGGACTGCTGCTGTTGTTCTGGCGGCGGATAAAGATGATCAGTGCCAGGGCACCGGCAACGGCCCCCATTATGGCGAATGTTATGGACCCGTCACGCCGCGCAAATTCTTTAATTGAGTAGATAAGTCCCACCATAGCGATCATGATCTGGATCGAACCGATGAGGTCCCATTTCTTATCTTTATTGCCAGCATGTTGCGGAACATACATCACTGTTAAGGCCAAGGCAATGATCGCAATCGGCAGGTTAATCAGAAACACGGAACCCCACCAGAAATGTTCCAGCAAAAGCCCGCCGACAATCGGACCAAGTCCTGCACCGCCTGAGGAAATGGAGCCCCAAATGCCGATCGCAAGTGCACGTTCACGATCATCCGTAAAGGTAACTCTGATAATGGACAATGTTGCAGGCATCATCATGGATGCTCCAACTGCAAGAAGAACCCGGGCTGCAACCAATACTAGAGGGACGGGGGAAAAGGCTGCAGTAAGTGAAGCAACAGAAAATACGAGCAACCCGAGGGTGAAGATTTTTTTATAACCCAAACGGTCCCCAAGTGTCCCCATCGCCGGAAGCAAACCCGCCATAACAAGAGAGTAACCATTGAGAATCCATAATTTTTCTGACGCAGACGCACCGAGATCATGCGTTAAGCTGGGCAATGCAGTATACAGGATGGTCATATCCATCACAATAAGCAAAAGTGCGCTTGATACGATAGCCAGAATCATCCAACGTTTGAACTTAGACATGTTGTTCCTCCAATAATACAAAGTATATTTTACATTACAAACGTTAAACTATAGGGTAACCCTATAGTCAAGCGATGATTTTCAGGATAAAATATTAAGCTATATAGATTGAACTTGAGAATTACATTTAGGGAAAAGTGGCGGAGGGGAATTTGGAACTGGAGGAGCGATAGCGTCCGCCTGAAAGCTTTCCGTAGGAAAGCTCTCTTCGGAAGCATGGGCAAGGTTTGGATTTCTACCGCGATTCGCGGTTAAATTCAGGAAATCCAAACCTAACAGCGGCCGGAAGTCCAAACATTCTCTGGAGTCACGGCCATTCCCAGAATAGAAGAATTATAAGTTCAATTTATATAACACATCTAGAATCGGATGGAGGAACTGCATATGCCGGAAAATCACAATCAATACCTTACTACCAGCGAATTTGCCAAAACTTGCGGAGTCACCAAACATACCCTGTTTCATTATGATGAAATCGGGCTTTTAAAACCGGAATATACCAACTCAAAGGGCTACCGTTATTATTCCATTCCACAATCTTACACGCTTGATATTATAAATGTGCTGAAAAAGGCAGGGAGTTCACTTCAGGAAATCAAGGGCTTCATGCAAAATCAGAACACCCCATTGCTCCTGGAGCTGCTCAAACAGAAGCTGGATGTCCTGGAAGTCGAGCGGAATAAAATTAAAAGGATGCAAAGCCTATTGAAAGGCGCTATTGAAATGACGGAGCAAGCTCAGGGGGAGGTAGACGATGGGCCGTCGATAGAGGAATGTGAGGAGGAATATTTCATTGCCATACAATTACAACAGGGCGATGGTGACAAGGAGTTTGCTCACAAATTAAGCGAACACCGGGAATATTGCGAGAGTCATTTTATTGATTGCGAGTTCCCGATTTGGACCATTTTAGGCAAGGACCGCCTGGAGTCGGGAGATTATTATGCGGATTATATTGCCAATAGGCTCAAGACCCCGATTCCGGGGGAGCGGATGATCATCAAACCCAAAGGACGTTATGTCATCATGAATCATAGAGGATCGTATGAAACAATGCCCGTAACGTACTCAATTATAATCAAATATATAAGTAGCAAAGGAATGGCTATCTCCGGGAGTGCTTACTCAGTGGATCTCCTCAACTATTTGGCAGAAAAAAATCCGGACAACTATGTTATACAAATATCAGTTGAAGTCTCAGACTGCTAACCTGCACCGGAACAGAAAGCGGAGAATTCCTGGGAATCCTCCGCCTTGGTTAGATAGGATCATGACCTTGTGATCTGCGTTGTCGGAATAATGCTATATGCATATCTATAATCATATTGTAATGGAGCAGCTGTTGCCTTACCCAATGAAACGCGAATCGGCATCTCATAGAGTTGCCTTAACGGCTCCTGTTCTCTTCCTCTTATAGCGGATGCTTCCTTCTCAGCGGATGGTTGTGCTGAAGGCCCATCACAAACTGTTACATGCAATCCGATTTGTCCATCTTCTGTAATTGAAACTGCCTGTGACATCTGTTCAACCGACTTCGGATCTATCGCTTTATTGATCTTTATGTCGTTTTCAAAATATTTCTCAATTTTATCTGCAATCCGTTTCGCATATTCAGGATCTTTATCCATCTTTTCCTGTGTGGCAGGATGTATAAAAACTACGTGAAGACCTTTTTGAATTTTTTCAAGATCACGTTGCACCCATGGTTCATAGCCTGTCGCAGTCTGGGTGGTTGGTTTCCAGGTTTTTAAGGCCTCAGCATCTATATGATCTTCAAAAATCTTTGAATCAGGAAAGTCCAGCCTGTTCCAATACGTAAATTGAGACGAATCCAACACATGATATTTTAAGTCAGGGTAGGTCTCTTGCAGACTCTGCTTCGCACTGATAAATGTATTTGTTTTTCCCACTTTTTGTTCAACGCCATTTAATAGGTTCTTGAAATCAGACACATTTGCTTTGCTATTGTAGAGATTATTATTGGTAATAAGCGGTCTGAAAGAATTCAATGCCGCAACTCCCTGCATACCCATCACTCATCCTCCTCATTTTGAATAGGATACCATTTTTTTCAAAACCATGCTGTTAATTTTTGCAGACATCAGGCAACCCATTGACGAACCTAATAAAACCATGATTCAAACAGGCTGTTGACGGGCCTATAGATCAGCATGACCAGAAGGAGCGGGCTTGGTACTTTGATTCTGTACAAGAAGCAGACAGTCGCACCAAGGCCCATGATCCAGAGTACGCCCCAGACCAGCAAATCCCGGGTCCTGCTTCCCTGCTTTAGCAAGGGCACATCGACGGCTATACAGACAGCCGCAATAACCAGAAATAACAGCAGCAGCATTTCGCTCACTCCTTGACATCATCAATAAAAGATTTGTCCGTAACACCGATCCGGTTAATCGACATGGTGACTTTGTAATGGACAGGCAGCGATTTCAGGTAATTGTCCCCCTTTGTCTGCTTCAGCCTGGCCCAAGCTTTAGGATTGGCACGGTAGATCAACTGTCCAAAGCCCATGACATCCACATTGTAGCGCTCGTTAATATGCTTGACGGCAGTTTCCATCCGCAGGATTATCCGCTCTTCCGATTTCCTTTCAAGTTGTCTAATCACGCTCTCCGCCTCCAGGTTATCCTTGCTCTGGACTTCTTGCACATTGCCCTCCGCCTTTACATGAATATAAATATGCGGTTCGCCGCCGACCATCTTCATTTTCCGTTTAGTGGTTGTCCGTATCGCTTCAATAACAATAGGCCGGCCGTCGTCCCCTATTACAATACCTGAGGTTTTGACAACGTTATCGGTGATGTAATTGTAGCCGATTGTCTCTTTATCACTTAACCACCCGACCATCTTGTCTTTCTTGAATACAGCTAAGCTACGGTATTGTAAACTGGCTTTAGGTACGCTCTGTTCCAGATTGCTCATCTTGTCGCCTTCGCTGGCATTGCCAACCACCTCAACTCCGGTCAACACCGGGTTAATTCCTTCATACAGCAGATCATCAACAAACCTGTTAAGGGGTACCGCAGCAGTTTTGGCTGATATCTTGTAGGATTTGTCCAGGGAACTAAACAATTTATTCGCCGGTATTTTATCAAGCGGGGTGAGAACCTTCAGCATTTCTTCCGCTGTGGTCCCTTTCGCGACCATGACATAGTAATCATTCCGCGGCTCCCGGCTCCGCTTCAGTACATCAAGTATCTCAGCGATACCGGTCCGTGCTAGCTCCTCTCCGATCACCAGTACGCGGATATGCCCTTTGTAGGCGGTTCTCGAACTGATGAGATTGTATTGCCGGTCCGATTCATAGAACGTGGGCACTGTGAAGCTGGATACAACCACTGGTACCCCGCCGCCGCTCGTTCCTCCTGCTGTCTGCGAAGAAATCGAAGAAGGAATAACCACCTGCATCGTGACCCTGTAGCCGGATTCCGCCTTATCCAGTCCCATTCCCAGCACAAAGGCTAATTCATTTAATTCCTTTCTTTCCCAGCAACCGCTAAGCAGCAGGGGAATGAGAAGGGCAAGCAGCAGCCGAGGAAGGACTTTACTTTTTATTGGGCTCATAAATCGGTTCCTTCCCCATGGAAGTGTCTTGGCGGTTTAAATTCTGTACTTTCAAGTTAGCCGGCCTTGTCTTTAAAAGCGGCCAAGGAAAGCGGAAGATCGAATCCTTCAGATCTTTCGATTCGTATGGAGCGATTGGACTCATATAAGGCATGCCGAATGAACGAAGGCTTGCCAAATGCAGCACAATCAAAAACACGCCAAACAATATCCCGTACAACCCTATAAAACCAGCCAGCACGATAAATACAAAACGAATCATTCTTGCGGCAATGGCCATGCCCGACTCCGGTATGACAAAGCTGGAAATGGCCGTAATGGATACAATAATAACCATCGCCGATGAGATAAAACCCGCCGCAACGGCTGCCTGGCCAATGACCAGCGTACCGACGATTGAGATGGCCTGCCCTATATTCTTCGGTATTCTCACACCCGCTTCCCGGAGAATCTCATACGTTAATTCCATAAGCAGCGCCTCTACGAAAGCCGGAACCGGGACGCTCTCCCGTTGTGCGGCAAGGCTTATGACCAGACTGGTAGGGATCATCTCCTGATGATACGTAGTAACCGCCACGTAAAAAGAGGGGGCAAGCATCGTAATAAAAAAAGAAAGAAAGCGAACAAACCGCAGCAAGGTGGCAATATCGGACCGCTGATAATAATCTTCGGCAGATTGGAAAAAGGAGACAAAAAAGCAAGGCACCAGCAGGACAAACGGCGTTCCGTCCACAAGAATCGCCACTTTTCCTTCCAGAATTCCCGCCGCGATGGTATCCGGCCGATCACTGTTATAGATTGTCGGGAAAGGCGTGGCAGTCTTATCCTGAATAAATTCCTCGATATATCCGCTCTCCAGAATGCTGTCTGTATCTATTTGGTCCAGCCGGCGCTTTACCTCCAGCACCAGGTCAGGGCTTGCGAGATTAGTGAGATACATAATGGACACGCTGGTCTGCGTCACCTTGCCGATCTGGAACGTTTCGAGCCACAGGTGACTGTCTTTTATTTTTCTTCGGATCAATGACGTGTTCGTTCTCATATTCTCTGTGAACGCCTCCATCGGCCCCCTCACAACCGATTGCGAGCTGGGTTCACTTACATTCCGGTCATCCCACCCGGGAAGCCCGATCCGCAGGGCACTCGGTATTCCGTCCACCAGCACCATCACATTGCCGGACATCAGCTGATACGCAAATTGTCTCAGATCATCAGTAACAGATAGATCTCCTGCGATTAGGATACGTTTCTGCAGAAGCTCAAACTTCTGCCCGGCATCAAGATCCCGCAGGAGCTCAGGGGCACAGCCTTCCTGAAGGGAAAAAAGAATAGAGTTATGCAGCACCTGCGTGTCTACAAGACCATCTATATAGATCACCGCAATTTGCGTACATGGATCCAGCTGCAATTCTTTGATTATCAGATCGGTGCTTTTCCCGAGCAATTGGGATAGCTGCTTCTGATTATCCTCTAGCCGGTGTGACAATGGGCTCCTAAGGACATCCTCCATAACGTAACCTCCGTTTTTCGTGAACAAACTGTCCTTAGTATGATGCGGAATTTGATAATTATCCCGATTCCACCTCTATTTTGTTTAGGGTGCATAATTATGGAAGGATATTGCATGCTAAGGAAAATAATATTGAAACGCTGAAGAGGGCTTGCAGCAGATACGGAGGAATCACATGAGACTTGAAAAGGACCAGATCAGTACAGCTCAAATGATAGTACTCGGGCTTTTCACTCTTATTGGGGACATGGCGCTTGTATATCCTTCGATAATGACAGCAGAAGCTCACGAAGATGCGTGGATCGCCGGCCTCATTAGTATTCCCTTGGGTCTCGCAACCCTAAAGCTGATGATAACTACAGCCAATATTGATCCTAATAAAACAATTATCGAGCTTTCACAACAAATTTTAGGAAAATGGGTGGGTGGAGCGGTAGCTCTGAGTTATTTAATCTTTTTTCTCATTGCTGCCTCTACCTATGTCAGGGAAATTGAAGATTTTATGTGCACACAGGTTTACGAGGCGACCCCCGGGGGAGTTATCCGTTTCATGGCCATTGTTCTGCTGGTGTATGGCTTAAGACTGGGTCTGGAAACGCTGGGGCGGGCGGCCCAGATTTTCCTCCCTTTCTTTTCGGTTTTTCTGATCGGCCTGCTCGCTCTGCTGATTCCCGATATTCATATAGAGCAGATCTATCCGATTATGAATACACCGTTTCCTGACATGCTGCACACGGTCTTTTTTGGGGTATTTTATCCGTTTGGGGAATTATGCGTATTCTTCATGGTGTATCCCTATGCCAAAAAACAAAGCAATACAAGCCGGGATATATTCATCGCCCTGCTCATCGGAGGGGTTGGACTGAACCTTATTTTGTTTCTTTCCCTGACGGTGTTGGGTGCTTATTTCTCCGAGCACAACTTCTATGCAGCTTATATTCTTGCCCAAAGGATTAACATCGGCAATTTTCTGCAGCGGCTTGAAGCTTTAATGGCTACCACATGGATTATAAGCACCTATTTCAAAACAGCGCTTTACTTCTACGCCTTTGTCTTAGGGACCGCCCAGCTGCTGAAGCTGAAATCATACCGTCCCCTAATTTTTCCGGTGGCATTTTTGCTTTACGGTCTGACCCATCTGATTGCAAAAGATCTTATTTTCTACGTCAAAGAAATCCCCGCCTACTGGGTAGACTGGGACTTCACCTATTCCATCGTTTTCCCGCTAATGCTGCTCATTGTCTATCACATCAAAAAACGCATCTGAACTTACGCCCGTCCCGTACGGTAGCTCTCCTCCGGCCCAAGGCAGGTATAGGGCAGCGTGGAAGCAGACAGCACCAGCTTTTGAACAACCAGTCCGGCAGCGAGTCCGTAAAAGCGGAGAGTATGCACCCCTTGGGTCAGCGTATGGCGGGTGACGGGCGTATGAATATTGTCCATAACGGCGCGGCACCAAGGTTCATTGTCATGGTTGCCGCCTTCATAGTCCGGCGGCAGCGCGTCCGCAATCACCGGAGTTTCGCCATCAAAACCTGCCGCATATTTCAACCCTCTGACCGGTGACAGATTGTTTGTCGGAGCAAGATAGGCGGTCAAGGTGTACTCCCCGTCCTGACGCACCAGAATCCGGTACTCCAGATATGGCGCATGCTCCGGCCCGGCAAAAGATGCTCCGTCCGGGAACATTTTGACCGAGGATAAAGAACGGCCATAGTTCTCGATAATCCTCCATTCAACTCCGGATTTCGAAACACGGCTTAGGGCATGCTCCGCCTCAATCGCCACGATATTATGAGCTTCAATAAAGGTTGCCGGCGGCACCTCCCGGTGGTCAAACCAGTCCAAGGATACATCGATCCTAACCGTTCCTCCGGCACCTGTGAGGGTAATTTCGCCCGATTCCTTCCCCTTTGCTTTCTCCCAGTCCACACTTACCTGTATCGTCTTCCCTGTGTCCACCCACTCCTGCGTGCTATCCAGCCTGATCCAGTCCGCATTGCAGTCTGCCCGATACATGAAGCCCGCCGCTCCGCCATTGCTGATCGTGATCTCATACGTCTCTTGGTGCAGATTGCTGAATACCGGTAGAGTAGCCGTACCCGTAACATATCCTCGCTCCGTTCCCTCTACATCAACGATCATTTGAGAATCCTGATCAGGAATTATGGTGTGCACCGCCGGATACTTCCACCCTTCCGCATCCCAGCGGACATACCCGACATGAGCGGAACTCATCATCCCCTGCCATTTCCCTCCTGAAAGCCGGGTATTATAATAATGCTCCAGTTCCTTATCCCGCTCGATTGCTTCCGTTGTCAACTTCGCATAGGTATTAGCCAGAACACTGCCCCGCTCAGCATACAGCTTGCTCATTCCGGCATAGATATGCATTTTGACCACATTGGCCGAAGCTACCGCAGGATAATAGACGAGCTGATAATAGGCATCCTTCTGCGATTCAGGGATCAACGCATTATAGTTATCGGCTGCATTTTCAATTCCAAGCGCCAGCTGCAGAACTCTCTGCGCCTCGTGACCGTTCACAAGACTAAAGGTTGAAGTATTGATAATTTCCGGTTTGCGCCGGCCGTTCATTCTAGTGTAATCCGATAACAACTGGCCGACTCCTTCTATACTTCCTGCCTCCAGAGAATGGCCGAATTGCTGCTCCACCCACCGTCTGGTATATTCGCCAGTCCGGTTGATTGCATGGCTCCCCCAAGCTTCAATGTCATATGCCAAATCCAGAAAATAGGATATCGGCAATTCCATGGGCTTAAGGTCTCCTACATTAACGACCCATACCTCGCGGATGCCGTAATCGAATGCCATAGACATTTGCTCCCAGACCTTCTCCAGCGGAATGGTATTCACCCATTCATAGGAATGCGGACCGCCATGATAGTCAAAATGATAATACATGCCCCAGCCGGCACTGCGGTGCTGCTCGTGTACCGCGGGGATTTTCCGCAGATTGCCGAAGTTGTCGTCAGCCAGCAGAATTGTAACATCCTTCAGGACCTCCCAGTCCTTCAAGCCCTTTACTTCAGCAGTGCCGTACCAGTATTTCTCTACTTCCTTGTATACGGCGAGAATTTGCGGCGCATGGTCCAGATTATATTTCCGTAGTAAGTCTTTCTGGGTCAGGATGATGTCCTTAAGCAGTTCAATATTCTCCCGGTCAGAACCCTCCAGTGCGGAATCGGCCTCCCCCCGCATGCCGAGGGTGATCAGGTTATGAAAGCTCTTATTGCGCTTGATTCCATCTTCCCAGAAATTGGTGATCGCCTGTTTATTCCGGGCAAAATCCCACAGGTTGCTTGTTCCATACTGCTTGTATACCTTCTGCCATTCGCTGCCTGCCCGGAACAGAGGTTCATGATGGGAGGTTCCCATGATGATGCCGTATGCTTCAGCATGCCTGGCATTGGCGATCGGGCTGCTTTTGCCGTTCAGGCTGAATTCAGCACTCCACATAGCCGGCCATAAAAAATTCCCTTTCAGTCTGAGAATCAGCTCAAATACCTTATCGTAGAACTCTTCGTTGAAGTCACCAAACGCCTGAGTCACCCAAGAGCCCAGGGAGGGCCAGTCGTCATTCAGAAATATCCCTCTGTATTTGACGGAGGGTTCCTTGGATGTGCTGTTGAGCTGTTCTGCGGAAAAAGCCAGCAGCGGCTTCTTGTCCGGGACAACATCCCCCCAGAATACCCACGGGCTGACTCCAATCCTTTCGGAAATTGCATAGATGCCGTATATCGTGCCCCGCTTATCACTCCCGGCGATAACCAGTCCCTGATCTACTCCGGGAACCGGATGTTCCACCCTCTGAATCCGGTAGCATTCCCGCTTGCCCTGAATGGCGGATACATCAAGAATCCCCTCTGCAATTAACGTATCAATGACATCATTGCTGCCAATCGATCCGGCAATAACAGCCGTTCCAGCCAGGTGCTCCTTTTGTGTAAGGATGGAAGGCTCTGTACCCGTCACGAGATGCACATCCGCGGCAAAAGACTTGGCCACCCGATGTAATCCGTCATAATCCTCCCCCTTGGGATCTATGTAAATCTTGCCCGCGATTCCCTCTTTTACAAGCGTAAATTGCTTAACCGGCGAGGAACCAGGCTTTGTACGATTCGTTATCATTGCAATGTCGCTCCTTGTTTTTCTTGATTAATGTAGGTTCAGACAAAACTCTGCTTAGGCATATTATATAATTAAAGCGGTTTCAATCAACATATACAAACTAAAGGACTTATTGTAATAACTATTGGGATTTATGAATATCGTTGAGCCCTCCCGGATTTCAAGTCTATAATGAAAGTGTTCGAAAGCGCATTCATACACATTGGAAAGTGAGGCTGGTTTAAAGTGGAAGACAATAGTAAGGTCTATTCTGCCGGTGTAAATGAAGGTCCTAAGGCACCCAAGGACCCGGCTCAGAAAAGAAGCGGATTTTTCGTGCTGTTTGAAACAGCTATTGAGGCGACAGCGCGGGCTCAGGGAAGGCCTTCACAGGAAATTTATCTCGAAGGCAACTATCTGATAGACAAGGCCAAATATATAGGTGGGGTTACAGATGAGAAGATTCTGGATCTTTTGGGGAGCTGGACTGGATTTCGCCGTCTGGTTCATAGTATCGGGGTGTCCGTAAAGACAGCCAGGGCAGATGCGGAGGTGTCTTTCCATCTCCAGAACTGGGGCAAAACGAGTAAATATGAGACAGGCACCCGGCTGGTTGTTCCCTGCCCGGGCGACGAAACGGAAATCATGCTCAAGCTAGAGGACTTCACATGGTCCGAGGATGATGAGTCTCCCGGCAAATTCGCCTTCGAATTCAGCCGGGAGGGCGAGCTGGCGACGGGTAGTATCATTTTCTATCTGAATGACGGTTATGCTGTGCCTGAACTTAGCACTGAACCTCCGGTTTCGTTCGGCTCGAATGAATACAGGGACATGATCGCAAAGTCCTTGATGCATTCAGGCAATAATACAAGATTGAGGGCAGCGATAGCAAAGGCAGTCAAAGGTGAGGACGTCACGATCGCATACATCGGAGGTTCCATCACTCAAGGTGCGGGGGCCAAGCCTATACATACCCAGTGTTATGCCTATCAGTCCTATTTAAGATTTAAGGAACTATTCGGCAAGGACGGCGGAGAGAACATTCATTATGTGAAGGCCGGAGTAGGCGGAACGCCATCGGAGCTTGGGGTCATCCGCTATGAAAGAGATATTCTCAGGGACGGTGCCGTAACACCGGACATTGTAGTGGTGGAATTCGCGGTAAACGACGAGGGCGATGAAACAAAGGGCAACTGCTTTGAAAGCCTCTGCCTGAAGATCCTTTCCGCGAGCAACCAGCCGGCCGTGATCCTGCTGTTTAGTGTTTTTGTGAATGACTGGAACCTCCAGGAACGGCTCTCCCCCGTAGGCCTGCACTATCATCTCCCTATGGTGAGTGTAAAGAACGCAGTGACAGAACAGTTCCGACTGAGCAAGGCTGAAGGTAATATCATATCGAAAAGGCAATTTTTCTATGATATCTATCATCCCACTAACGAGGGTCACCGGGTAATGGCGGATTGCCTCACCTTCTTATTCTCCGAGACCTATAAATCGCTTACGACCGGCGGGGATATCACACTGGATAAACCGCCGGTTCTGGGAAATGATTTTGCCTACACCCGGCTGCTGGACCGCAAGAGCCATATAGGCGCTGCCAGCATTGAAGCAGGCGGTTTCTCGGGAAGCGATACGGAATTGCAGATGGTGGAAATGGACGCGAACCCTTACGGGACCCCAGAATTCCCGCATAACTGGATGCATGAGGCTGCTTCGGGACAGGACAGCTTCAAGCTGACGATAACAAGCAAAAACCTTATCCTGGTATACAAGGATTCAGGCAGTCCCGAATTTGGAAAAGCGGACATTCTCGTCGATGGCAAACTGGTGGTCACTGCTGATCCGCATGAGAACAACTGGACACACTGCAACCCGGTTATCCTGTACCAGAATGAGCTTAACTTGGAGCATGTGATAGAAATAAGAATGGCCGCTGGTGATGAGGACAAATGCTTCACGATCCTCGGCTTCGGCTATAACGTATAAGAGCTGAATATCTGTACAACCCATCAAGACAAATATCAAAAAGAATCAAACAACCCGAATAAGGCGCTGTTTGATTCTTTTTTATAGTCCTCGTACAAATCAAACCAGCGAATCATTACCACTCAATAAAAAACGGCCTCAACCACGTCATCAATCAAGTCGTTGCTGTTCTAGTACAAAGTTCAAAATATCGTCTGGGGACTTGTCGCCTTTCTCAAATCGCACATGCACCGCCTTAGTGGCTTTCGCTTCCGTCCAATCGTTCGCTTCCGCGAGCAGTAGGCAGGCTTTGAAGTATTTCTCGTAAAACGCACTTTGCTGCTCGTGCGCTGCTTGAATCACTTCCTTGCTAAGGTGGAACGCTGTTAATTCGGGACCGCGTTCCGGGCTCGCCGCGGCGAGCGCCCGCTTTACCCCTGGTATATCAAGGTCGACGCAATAGACCGGCTTGCCGGGTTGCAGGCGCCAAGACTCATTCAAAACGCCAGCATCGACGGGGTCGAACCCTACCTGATCGACCAATTTGAAAACAATGGCTTTCGCCGCGGGATCGTCGCCGGCGACAGGCAGAGCCAAACGGCCCGGAGTTCCTGCAGGCACACCCCAAGTCAAGTTATACCACGGGGTCGCATTGAACGCCTTAATGACCGGGCGTTTGATTTGCTGCTCCACCCAACGGCTTTCGGGAAGTCCTTTTTCGATCTCCTCGATCACGCCGTCGCGATGCATAAATGGATAATAGTTGTTTGTATCGATGACGACCACGCTTGGAGCGGCCTTGTCCAGAAATCCGGACGGCAGGCTCGGAATGCGTTTTATCGGAATAGAGATGATCACGACCTCAGCGCCTTCGGCGACGCCCCGCATCGTTGCCGGCTTCGCCCCTGTCTCTTGGGCCAAATTCTGCAGGGCCTCTGCATTGCCGGAATTGGCGATGGCAACGTCATGCCCCCATTTTGTAAATGCTCTGGCGAGGTTCCCCCCGATACGTCCGGTTCCGATGATAGCAATCTTCATATTATTAAACCTTCCTTTCGTCTGATTGGCTGATATGTCGTACACTCATTTAAAAGTGACTACAGTCAGTATACTCCGGTCACTTTTAAGCGTCAATCCTTCTTTGCCAAGCCATAGCTTTGACATCGACAAAAAACATGCATTATAGTTATAGATGTTCATTCGAAGAATAGGAAGTTGACCTTGAACCTGCGGAAGAGGGAAGATATGAAAACGGCGGAAACGAAGCGGTACCTCAAAGGGAAACAAACAAAAAAGAAAATATTTGCTATAGCCAAAGAGCTCATTTTAGCCAAAGGCTACAATCAGGTTACGGTAGATGAAATTTGCGCGAAATGCGGCCTTTCCAAAGGGGCTTTTTACATTCACTACAAGTCGAAAGAGGCTATCGTCAAACAATTATACCGCGAGGATATCAGCGAATATATAAATGATCAATTCCAGAAGTATGTGGACGAACATCCAGGATCTGCCCCGTTAGACAAGCTGAAAGCATTTGTTATTATCGCTTTAAGCTTTTCGTCGGTCGCTGGAGCAGAATTGACAAAACTGGCACATATCTTCAATTTATCCTCGACATCGCCGGACGGCTCCTCCTATCTGGCAGACTGTTTGAAACCGGGATTGCTGTATGAAATCGTGGATGAAGGGCTATCCCGATCGCTGTTCACCGGCGGATTGTCCAGAGAAGAAATCGTAAATTATTTATACACCTATATCACGGGAGCTTTGGTCACCTGGTGCCAATCCGACTTTGCCTACGATATCGTGAAAACGGAAGAGAAATCGGTGGAAGTGCTAGTAAAAGGCCTTCAATGACCGACATGCGGAGGGAATCCCCCTCCAAATGGAACATGTCATACAATAACATCCCGAAAGGGATACGTCAGACTGTCGAGACTTTCTCGACAGTCTTTCATTGTCTCCGAATGATTAAAAAACGGCGTTTTTAAGCTTCATTCAGCCGAACCGAATATGCGCTGAGCGACTGCTGCTCATTTTCAATGTATGCAATAAACCGCTTGGCAGTTGGAGAAATATGACGATCCTCTCTCCACTTTAAGCCTATTTCCCAATACCAGCCCTCATCAGTAATCGGAATCCAAACAAGTTCATCCAACATCAACCCCATAGTCTTAGGCAAGACAGATACACCGAGATTTGACTTAATAAATCCGGCTACTGTGATTAAGTCCTCGGCTTCATACGCCGAATCAAGGACAAAACCAGTATGTTGGAAACGTGACATAATCGTCGCTTTTAATCCGCAGTTGTTTTTCAAACCAATGAATGGTTCGCCCGACAGCTCTGCCAAACTCAAAGCTGGACGATTCGCTAAATGATGCTGGGAGGATACAACAATAAACAACGGTATATTTTGCATAACCACCCATTTATGATTATCTAAGGTGGATTCCTTCGATGTAATCATAAGATCCGAGTGTCCTTGTTCCAAATGATCATCTATATCTCCAAGATTTCCTTGTGTCAATTCAAAGCGGACTTTGGGATAGTCTAATTGATAGCTTCGGACTAAATGGGGAATTAAGTCAACGCCAAGAATATTGAGATAAGATAAAGTAATAACCCCCGTATCCGGGTTAGACCATTCTTCGATTTCTTTTACGCCGTTTTCAATATTTTGCAATGCTTTGCCGACCCATTTAGAAAACATTGCGCCATTACGGTTCAGCTTCACATTTCGCCCATTGCGCTCAAACAAGGGAGCGCCGATTTCGTTCTCAAGTTTGGCAATCGCATGACTTAGCGCTGGCTGGGTAATGCCGAGTGCCTTTGAAGCCATCGTCATGTGTTCTAACCGTGCAACAGTCATAAAGTACTCTAATTGTGTAAGCTCCATAACATGACCTTCTTTATATTAATATTATTCATAAGTTTCATGAATATAATAAATTGGACGTTATAAAAGAGTCAAGTGTAATATTAAATCCAGCTCCTCTTGAACATTACATAAAGGTTTAAGGGACAGAGCGCTGAACACACGGATTCAGTTATTCATAATAAGGAGGTATAGATATGAGTAGATCATTTGAGTACTCGGCAACAGAATTTAAAGGCAAGAAAGTGCTTGTAACGGGCGGAACAAAAGGAATGGGACAAGCTGTTGTGAATAGACTTGTAAGCAGCGGAGCAACAGTCCTGACAACGGCCCGTTCCGTTTCCGCTGACATGGCACATTCGGTTAAATTCGTTCAAGCTGATCTTGTGTCACCTGAAGGGGTAGAGCAAGTGATTACAGCAGTGAAAGAACAGCTTGGCGGTATCGATATTATTGTCCATTGTGTAGGCGGATCAACTACTCCGCCAGGTGGCGCTCTTGTTCTTAGCGATGACGATTGGCTGCAGGCTTTAAATTGGAATCTTCTGGCCGCAGTCCGGCTTGATCGCGGCCTTATTCCATTAATGTTGGAAAATAAATCAGGTGTTATTCTTCATTTCACCTCAATCCAAAGGAGATTGCCCCTTTATGAAACTACATTAGCTTATGCAGCAGCTAAAGCTGCTCTCGCTAATTACAGCAAGGGACTTTCTAATGAATTTTCTCCCCGTGGCATTCGGATTAATTCATTGTCTCCTGGTTTTATTCAAACTGAGGCAGCAGATGCGTTAATTGATCGGATGCAAACTACAACAGGAAGCAGAGAAAGTGCGCTCCAGCAGCTTATGGATTCGCTCGGAGGAATTCCAATTGGCAGACCGGGATTACCTGAAGAAGTCGCTGAGCTGGTTGCATTTTTGGTTTCTGACCGTGCAGCATCCATTACAGGAAGCGAATATGTCATTGATGGCGGTACCATTCCGACAGTTTAATTGTTCAAACTAAATAAGGGGGAGAAATAATGGAAATCGATCAAATCCCTGCTGCGATCAGTAAATTTATTGATGCATCGAATAAGCCCGATCCGGAAGCATTTGTAAACTGCTTTTCAGAAGATGCCGTTGTGTTAGATGAAGGAAAAAAGCGGATTGGCCAAAAAGCGATTAAAAAATGGAGTGATCAATACCATTTTGGAGCAAACGTAACATTAGAGCCAAAAGCAGTAAAAGAAAATAAGGATGAGGTTGTTGTAACATGCAAGTTGGATGGAACTTATGACAAAACAGGTTTACCCGATCCGTTATTGCTGGAATATCACTTCAGCATTGTAGATGATAAAATTGTGAGCTTATCCATTTTCTAAGATATTACAAAAGAGATTAAAGAGGACAATCGGATAGAGGGTGTACTCCCTGTTTCACCATTGGGAAAAAGCAGTCCCAGCCATTGGTATGTAGCCCGGGCTTTCTCTTCGGCAGCGATGTCTTCATAGAGGCCGGCCAGCGGATCGCCCTGATACAACCAACAAAACGAGCAACCCGGCTTGGGCTGCTCGTTTTATTCAGCTTATTTACATAAGCCTTAGTCGTTAAACTCTACAATGAGAAATTGAACTGCTTCTTAGGGTACAAGGAACTTATCCAAGAGACGGATGATCATCACTACTGATTCGGCGCGGGAAGCAGCTTCGTTCGGTTTGAAGACTCCGTTGCCTTTACCCGATACGATACCTGCATTAGCGAAGGCATTGATTTGCTCTGCTGCCCAGTTCGTAGAGACGTCGGAAAATTGCGTCGATGTCCTGGTAACATAGTTCGTAAGACGAGCCAGCATAGTCACAATTTCCGCACGGGTTATCTCCTGTTTGGGATGGAATGAACCATCGGCGTAGCCCATAATCACTCCATTATCTTGAAGCGCAACAATCGCCTCCGAAGCCCAATGTCCTTGCGTATCGGAGAATCCGGTCCCCCCCGAAGCTGTCAGACCAAAAGCTTTTACAAGCATTGCAGCAAACTCAGCGCGCGTTACTTTGGCGTCAGGACGGTATGATCCATCCGCATAGCCAGTTACGATCCCCATCAGGGCCGCGCGATCAACGAATGCTGCACTCCACAGAGCTGCAGGTACGTCCGGGAATTTAACAACAGAAGCTGTCCGCTCTTTCGCCACGATAGCTTTAACCTTATCTAAGTCTACTCTGTCGTTGAACACAGGTTTCACTCCGGTTGGCTTCGCAGGCTCTACAGTTACAGCTGGTGTTGGTGTTGGCGTTGATGTTGGTGTTGGTGTTGGCGTTGCTGCCGGCGTTGGCGTTGCTGCCGGTGTTGTGCCTCCATTGTTGTTGCCTGTGGCCGCCGTTACCGAAACCGAAATCTCCTTCTTGATTCCCCCAAAAGATATTACGATCGAGGCCGTCCCCGTGCCAGCCGCTGTCACTACCCCTGTTTCACTCACAGTAGCAACAGAAGTCGCGCTCGATACATAATTCGCATCCAAGGTCTTAAGGACAGTAGAAAGATCCGAATACTTTGCCGTCACCGACAAGGCTTGCGTTTGACCTGCTTTCAAGGAGAGCGAAGCAGGTGTTACAGCCAGATCAACCAAGGTCAGAATTGGAACCTCAGTAACCACAATTGGAATCGCAATTGATTTGCCGCCGAACGAAGCCGTGATCGTTACCCCTTTACCTGCTGCAACGCCCGTAATGACACCTTCACCCGATACCGAGGCAATGGCAGGGTCCGAAGTCGTCCAAATGACCTGATCCGTTACAACTGTATTCACTGCATTGTCATATACTGCCGTGATAACAGAAGCAGCTGTCTGACCCGCTTGCAATGTGTGAGTGCCTGGATCGGCAGTCAGCTTAAGCAGAACAGGAACCGTACCTTCGGCCTGAACGGTTACAGAAATATTAACTGGCGACATATTGGCGTAACTCGCCTGGATTGTAGCCCCGCCAATTCCGACAGCGTGAATGATGCCTTTGGCATCTACCGTAGCTACACTCTCATTCGAAGAAGTCCATGTTGCTTGATTCGTGACATCGACAGCGGAGTTATCGCTATAGGTAGCGGTAAGTACAGTCCCGCGCTCGTCACCGACCTTTAACGTCAATTGGGCCGGTGATACTGCCACGGAAGTCACCTTTAGCTCATCCTTCTTCTCAATCGTGTAGTTGTCGATCAATTCTTCGCTTTCCGTAGTACGAGCTTGAATTATGATTTTATCATGGCTAACTTGAATTGCAGAGTATACCGGAACATCATCGTCAAACATGAAATTCAGATACTCATATTTTGTTCCATCGTAGAACTTCCAGCCAGATGCGCCTCCGTCCAAATAGACAGTCCCCTGCTCTCCGTTCAACAATGGCTTCCCTTCACTCATTGGATAGGTGCGCGCGTACACGTGGTCGTGGCCTTCCAGCACCAAGTCTACTTTCAATTCTTCCAGAATAGGGGCAAAATATGTTTGTGTATATTCGATCATATTTCCGCGTCCATCTTCGGTATGATAAGCAGGTTTATGGAACATAACAATCTTCCATTTTTTATTACTTTTTTGAATATCCTCACGAAGCCATGCTGCTTGCTTGTCCATGGTTACTTCGTCTGCTTCGGAGTTCAGCACAATGAAATGCACCTCGCCTGAATCGAACGAATATGCATACTCCTTCTGGATATCAGGCCCATTATTTGGAAGATCCAATCCCTTGGCAAAAATATCTTTGCCTTCCCCTTTAACATCATGATTCCCCATTGTGTAACCTGAAGGAATAGAGGATGCGTAGATCGATGAAGCTTCCCAGAACTGGTTCCACTCATTCAAGATTGACCCATCGTCAACCATATCGCCGCCATGCATAATGAACTGGGTGTCCGGATAATTAGTTAAAGCATTGCTGATCAATTGTTGGTAAATTGCAAGCCCATTATCACCTTTGGTATGCGAATCGGTTACAAATACAAAAGAAACGGGATGATCCGGTACTGCCTCCAATGTCTTGTAATCGTACCATGTACTCCAATGTCCTTCGTAGCCGACTCTGTAATGATAATCCGTACCTGACTCGAGGCCAGTAACCAATGATTTATGGAATTTAATTTCGCCCAGAGGCCCACCTGCGACCTCATGAATGACCTCCACATCAGAAAGCGCAAGCTGCTCTGCCGCTTTTTCCGGTGCATTACTCAAGTCACTATTAACCAAATCGCTATCTTTCACATATTGGATAGAAGTTTCTTGAACTCTAGGTGCCGTCTGCCACCCTACGCTCATCATTGTACTCATATCTTCGGTAACAAAGGTTTGTACATATTTCGGATCGTCTCCACCAAACTGAGAAACAACGGTCATGCTGATACTCTCGCTGGTACCGCCATCCTTGACCGCTTGCACCTTCCAGGTGCCTATTGCAAGGTTAGCTAGTGACGTATGGATCTCCCCCTTGGCATCCGTCAAGCCCAACCCTTCGGTAAGATCCTTCTGCAGTACATCAGCGGATGGTATGTAACCGGTCTTGGTTCCATCCGGCATATACACTTTTACGAATCCGGATGTACTTCCTGTTGCAGCGAAAAATTGCCCGTTTTTCTCTGCCGCCAGCAACACTGCGGACGAACTATCAGCGCTCGTATATATATTGGAACCCTCAGCTATTACGGTCACATAAGTCTGAGGGCCGCTTGCATCGGTAAAATCGATCTCCGCTCCTTCTACCGGATCTCCTGCGTGAGTTGTGACGGTGATTATATTCTGTGTTTGCAGGCCTGATCCCTTAACTTTTAGAGTGAACGGAAACCCGATCTTATAATTAACCGGTGAGGCAAAGGAATTCACCGAAGGGCCGCCGTCATACCCAAAGCCGCCCCCCACCATGGCAATATGCTTATACCTCTCGCCACGTTCCATCTTCGCGGATCTATTCACGCCGAAATCGATGATTGCCAGAGCATCCGCATGGTCGCCTTGCAGTCCCTCTGCACTAAATTCAACATAACCGCCTGCATTATCGATGGTAGTCTGCACATTGCTTAAATCGGAACGTGCGTTAATAGCATTCGCTTGCAGCGTCTCCGGATCGAACTTGATCTTAGCATGCACGCGCTTGGCTTCGCCTACATCCTTCGCCTCGAGCTTCAACCGGTAGGTCTCGTTGCTGACAGCTTCCGCTGGAGCTTCTAACGTAAACATGGCGCCATGCTCAATATTAAAAGCATATTCTGCTGCTGCCGGATTGCCGGCCAGATCTTTAACCTCTGCCAGCACTTGATGATAGCCGCCGCCGAGCGGTATAGCCGGGTGATAGGTTATCACCTTATTATTCAGATCATATGCATAGGCCGCCGGTGCAACAGACTGACCATCCACAGTTAACCGGATTGAGTCTGGATCGATACCCGACTTAGCATCATCCGCTGACAGGATAATGTCAGAGACGGAGGCGTTCAAGGTTTGATTGGGAGTGGGTGTAGTTGCACTTAATACGGGAACATCCATATCTTCATCCACCGGTTCATCATAAATGAGCCTGACGTCGTCAATCCAAACCGAGCCTTTATTCTTTTTGCTCATTTGTCTTTCTTTCATCTGGAAGTAGAACGCCAGGGTACCCGGCAGAGTCAAATCAGCCCCTATTTCAGCCTCTACATACTTCCAGCCGCTCCAGTCTATACCTACCTCTTCACTCCTAATCTCATACGTTTTGGATTTTCCAGTGGATGAAATGTAGAACTTAGAGGTTAGACCATGTCCTTCGTTATTGGCGTATACCCACATCCCGATTTTTTTGGGAACTCTGTTTGTCAACGCCAACTGAGTTGCTGGCCCTACCGCAACTTGGGATGGATTATCTGTTACGCCAATGAAGTCATAATCAATCCGCAAGGACCTTGCCCCGTTACGAACGTATTTCGGATTCGTTTCAAGCGCCATACTGCCGCTATGAATGCGTGCACTGTCAAAGGTTAAGTCAGCTAAGTTAACCTTTTCGAAATCTTCTGCCATGACGATACCGCTAGGCTCCGCTGCATCCCCATAGACAGTCGATGACGATGAAAGGGAGGGTGGAATAAGCGGGAGCAGAACCGTCATTGCCAATATCCCGCTCAATACTCTCTTTACAAATGGATGATGATAACTCACTAGCTTTCACGCTCCTTGTTGTCTGTTCTTGTTAACTTCGAAACCTCTTTATTAAAATTAAAATTTTAAAGGACTAGTTATTACAGCATAACGCGGCAACATGTTCGTAAGATCATCGCAATGTTAGCAATAAAAAAATTTCAGAACATGAAAAAGGAGCCGCAGAACTATCTCTGGGCTCTTTCATCTCAGCGGCGATGTCTTCATAAAGGTCGGTCAGCGGATCGCCTTTGGCGGCAATATAGGCCGGGCGCTCTCTTCGGCGCTGATGTCATTGTCGAACAGATATTTTTTTATGAAAATCCTCATCCAATAACATTATTTCAGCCTTCCTGCTGACAGCCTGGTTTCCAAGCTTAACATCAATGATAAACTCATCGCTCAGCATCTGGCGGTATTGGGATATAATATCTTCTACAGGCAATTCACCCATTAACTTCGTTTCAGGCGGAATTACCGGAATTCCGGCTTGCGCTACCAGATGAATATTTTGTTTAATATCTGCGGCAATCTTGCTTAGAGTACTCTCGTTTCTTGCTGTCTCTATATCCACCATTCCGTCGTTCGTATAGAGATGCTTGTTCACTACAGCGAGCGCAGCATGCGAAACATGGAATGCTTGAATGTCTTTTTGTATTTCATAAGGCAAATCAACTGTTTCAAATATTTGGGCAAGCCTCGTCACTCTTTCAGTCAATTGTCCATTTATTTCACCAAAAAAAGTTTTGGAACCGAATTGGGCGTATAGAACACCGTCTTTGATGTCTCCACCTGCACCCGGGAATCCTGGAAGTAAACGATCACCCACGATTTCAAGCCAGCGGTCGTATCCCACGGTGTTGCTCAAGGTGATTATTGTTTTGCTCTGATTATTCTTGATCGCAGACAGGGCAGATTCTGCCTGATCATAGCGCACAGGAACAAAGATGAAATCGTAGGTATCGTCACTCGCAAGCTTTTCTATCATCTTGATAGATATTTGCTGTATCGTCTCATTATCGTTATATCGCAACCCATCCGTTTTAAGCGAATCCAACCTCTTTCCCCGGGCAAGCAATGTGACGTCCAGTCCTGACTGTGCAAATCTGAGTGCGTATAAACTGCCAATCACACCGGCGCCAACTATCAAAAGTCTATTTTGTTTGATGTTCAATACTATCCTTCCTTTCAGCTAACTATCACAGTTTGTTTAAGCAACACCTGTCTGATACGATAATAGTATGGTACTATTACGATTTCAATCAGCAGAGTAAAGAAAAAGTTGCATAGACAACACATTTAGATATCTGATGTTTACATAGGGAGATATTGATATGGCAAATCAGGAAGATCCAAGAGTTTTGCGCACACGACAGTTAATTAGGGAAGCATTCAGAGATTTGTTGCGGTATAAAGGATTTAATGCAATTACCATAAAAGATATAGCACAGAGAGCTACCATTAACCGTGCCACCTTCTATGCCCACTATGAAGATAAATACGCTTTGCTGGAGAAAATAACAGAACAGGCTTTCCAAGAGTTGATTCCTGAGCAAGTGGTGAAAGCGCAGGAGTTCACGGATGAAATATGTACAGAGTTGATCTTGCTGACACATAACTACATCGTAGATTTTTATCAGGTATGCAGAATGGACTCCAAATCTATTGATACGCTTGTTCATGAAAAGGTAAAAAAGATGCTGCAGCAAATGATCGAAAGCATAATTTTGAACGGTGATAATCAGCGTATGGCAGACCGCCATCATACCAAGGTCATTTCGGCTATGACAGGTTCAGCGATCTATAGTGCTGCGTATTACTGGTTTATAAGCGGGGAGAAAGATCGAACCGATCTACTTGTAGATACTGTCCGCTCTTACGTGATGAACGGTTTACGGCTCTAATCGAAACTGCATTGAGTTGTTACCAGAATAAAAGAGCCGCAGATACTTCTCTGGGCTCTTTTCTATCAATCTGAATAATTACTTCATGTATACATCTTATTAAAACACCTTCTTTTTCCCCCGCTCATCGATCAATATCTGCACCGACTCCTTGAACCGGATTGCATGAATAATCTCCCGCTCCCGCAGGAATTTCAGGCTGTCCTGCAGATCCACGTCATCAGTCATATCAATCAGCCATTGGTATGTAGCCCGGGCTTTCTCCTCAGCGGCGATGTCTTCATAGAGATCGGCCAGCGGATCGCCTTTGGCTGCGATATAGGTCGTGGTGAACGGGACACCCGCCGCATTGTTGTAGAACAAGGCATGATCCCGTGTCGCATAATTCGGGCCAAGGCCTGCCGCTTCCAGCTCACAGATAGAGGCGTCCTTGGTCAGCTTGTAGATCATGGTGGCAATCATCTCAAGATGGGCAAACTCCTCCGTTGAAATATCCGTGAGTACGCCGATAACCTTATCGGGAATCGCATATCTCTGATTCATATAACGAAGCGCTGCCGCCAGCTCCCCGTCCGCGCCTCCATATTGCTCCATCAAATACCGCGCCATCCGCACATCGCATTTGCCGACACGTACCGGGTACTGCAGTTTTTTTTCATATATCCACATTCGGGAACGAACCCTCCTTATAGTTTTATTCGCCTAGCCGCTTCGCCGGGGCCAGCGTGCCGCTATACCTGCCAAGGCCAAGGGCTCTGGCTCCATTCCCACGGACATTTGGAGTAGGCGCGGCCAAAGTTCTGCAGCGGGCCGTACAGCTCCTGAAATTGATTGGCCAGCCGGGTGCGCTCCTGAGTCAGCTGATTGAACTGTTCAATCGCTCTTAAGTCCTCGGGATGGGTATCCAGATACAGGTTAAGCTCCACCAGGGCAAAATCCAGAACCTGCAGCTGCTCCAGCATTTCATAGTAACGGGGCTCGCAAGGATTTGCTTCCATCGTCCTAAATTCCTCCTTTGCCGGCTTTGGATTCATACGGACTGAACAGGGCAGGCCAAAGTGTACCCGCCCTCAGTGCTTCAGGTAACGGAAACTGCGGCAATCCCGGGGGCTGAAAAGCAATAAATTGGTTGGGCGGCACAACATACGTTTTGAACGGCACCGGCGGACAAGGGTCAAATGGTCCCCTATACGGTGTCCATACACGTTCCTCGGAGTTCAATAGATACACCCTCCTCAAAGTTTTGTTAGCAAATACTTCCTTGATTCAGCTTCGTACAATCCACGCTTCGAAGGATTTGCTTGATTTACTTTTCTTCTGAACGCACATCTCCTCGTAACTAATTTATGACTGGCTGGGGTGGAATCAGAACGCCCACGCAAAAAAACCGCACCTTTACAAAGAGAAGGAATTCTCCATGTAAAGGTACGGTTATTAAACTATCCGGCTGTATTGAACCGGCAATATTATATAAGCTTATTCCTTTTCTTCATCCGTCCCGGTATCATCCTCTTCATTGACAAGTGGCTTTTCCCGGTGGATATTGATTCTTGTAATCCGCAGCCGGGTGGATTCTTCTACTTCAAAGGTGACGTCGCCCACAACAATCCGCTTACCCTTGGACGGATTGCCTTCCAGCTCTTTGAACAGCCAGCCGCCGATGGAATCGACCTCATCATCTTCAATAATCACACCCGTAAGATCGTTGACATCCTCAATCAGCATCCGGCCCTCAACTGAGATATAATCTCCATTGCGTTCTACGCTCGGACGTTCATCCTCGAATTCATCATGCAGATCGCCGACAATTTCTTCAAGAATCTCCTCAGCGGTCAGAAGTCCGGCTGTACCGCCGTATTCATCAACAACCAGCGTAAGCTGGGCTTTGTTCTTCTGCATCAGGCGCAGTGCATGGCTGATTTCCATCGACTCCGGTACGTTCAGAATCGGGCGGACCAGTGAAGCCAGATCATTCTGCTGCTCTAATGGTGCGAACAACAGGTCGGTAATGTGGATGAAGCCGATAATCCGGTCCTTATCCTCGTTGGCAACCGGATAACGCGAATGTTTCGTCTCCGTAATGATCCGCATATTCTCTTCCAGTGTAAGATTGCTATAGAGCACATCCATATCGGTACGCGGAAGCATAACTTCACGGGCCAGCAAATCGGAGAATTCAAAAATGTTATCCATCAGCTTCATCTCGTCTTTATCAATGACACCGCTCTTGGCGCTCTGATTCATCAGAATCCGGATTTCCTCTTCCGAGTGAGCCGCCTCGGCTTCACTGGCCGGTTCAACCCCCACCAGTCTAAGAAGAGCATTGGCGGATGCATTCAGCACCCAGATAAAGGGCAGAAACAGGTTATAGAAGAACATTAGCGGTGCAGAGAGCAGCAGCGCGGAGCCTTCAGTTTTTTGAATCGCCAGGGACTTTGGAGCAAGCTCACCCAGCACAATATGTAAAAATGTAATAATGGAAAACCCGACAACGACAGACACAGTGGAAATCAGTGTATGGTCGGTGACGCCGAGCTGAAACATTAGCGGTTCAACCAGCAGCTCTGAGATGGCCGGCTCACCGACCCAGCCTAGACCCAATGAGGCGAGGGTAATACCGAACTGGGTCGCTGACAGGTAGGAATCGAGCTTTTTGTTGACCTTCAGCGCGTATCCAGCCATCTTGTTGCCTTCACTGACAAGCTGGGTCAGACGGGACTGTCTGACCTTTACCAGCGAGAACTCCGCCGCTACAAATATACCATTCAACAATACAAGCACCAGAACCAGCAAAAGATTAAGCAGCAATCTTCCTATGTCAAATTCCGTATGCACCACTATAACAACGCCTCGTTTCTACAGAGTGATCGCTTTCCTTGATTTGAAATCTACCTCTGGATAATACATATCGGCCACCAAAAGGTTGGGCCCGCAGCAGCCAGCTTCATCACAGTGGCAATTCACTTTCTGATTAAGCGGATGCTTAGTCTGCCACTCGGCGAAAATGTCATCCAGCTTGCTGGTACTGATGTTGCCAAAGGCGGAAATATCGGCAAAATCCGTGACAAACACATCACCTGTAAATAAATTTACATTCACACGGTTTCTTCCGTCCGGATCATTGCGCAGCGTCACATTCTTCTCGGTACGCAATCTGCGCAGCAGCTTCTGATCCTGTTCCAGGAAGCTGCAGGCAAAAAACGGCAGAGTGCCAAACAGCATCCACATCTCCGGATCGCGGTGATCCAGCAGGGAATGAATGGCATCACCCATTTCCTTCAGAGACAACACAGGGAGCGAAGAGGCAAAGCTGGAAGCGTACATCGGATGCACCTCATGCCGTCTTGCACCCATATCGCCAATCAGCTTATGAATTTCAGGCAGCTTGGTGTGTGTACGGTAGTTAATCATAGATTCTGCTGAGATCAGCATACCGTCTTCACTGAGCCGCCGTGAATTCTCAAGCATCGTGTCATATAAACGATACGCCGCTTCACGTGACACCGGATGACCGCTGTTGGCGAAGCCTACCTCATGGAAGTCGTCTCCGTTCACATAATTGAATGAAATATGCATCACGTCCAGATACGGCAGCAGTTGCTCGTAACGGGCGTAGGGCATAGTCAGATTGGAGTTGATCTGCGAACGTATGCCCCGCTCACGGGCATATTTCAGCAGCGGCACGATGATATTCTCTACAGTCGATGCGCGGAACATCGGCTCCCCGCCGGTAATACTGATCGTTTGCAGATGTTCTACCTGCTCCAGGCGGTCCAGCATATTCTTCAGAGGCAGCATTTCTCCTTCTTTCATCGTCAGGCTGTCGCCAACCGCACAATGTTCACATCGCATGTTGCATAGATTGGTAACCGTCATCTCCACACTGGTCAATACATGCCGTCCATGCTTGCGCAGTGAAGTAATCGGATCCCATGGATCGAAGCTCGGCGACAGTTCACGGACAGTTGTGGAGGATGGTTCTAATATACTCATTTCTTATTGCTCCTTTAGTGCGTATTCCTTATTATTAACCCAAAATAAATCAAAAAGAACGTTGACTTAACCTATATCATACCACGAGCAGCAAAAAAACTGCACTTTCTGGCAATTATGCCGCTCCAAGCGGTGTAATTGCCAGATCCATTTGTTGCGGCCCGGGGAACCTTTCCTTAGGAAGTTATAAAAAACAGCGGGGAAGAAAGCAGGCCGCACCGCTGCGTACCCTGCTTTCTTCCCTCGCTGCGAAACGGCAGGGGAGCCGAATAGATATCTCCCTGCCGCCAACATCAATTAGGTCACCTTCACCATAGATTGATCCTCATCTGACACGCCGACGATCACAACGGAAAGTGCTCTGCCAAGATCCCGTTCAAAGGGAATAACCGTCTCACCTTCGGGGCCGGCAAATACCCGCACAACCGGCCTGTGGGGGATACTGGGATCAATTTTGACCACGACGCCGCTCTCACCGGTGCTCAGCTTCACTGTGAGCCCAAGCGGGTAGATCGCTACACGGTCTCTGAACAGCTCCAGCTGGTTTTGCTCATACAATGTCCCTGATCCGACATACAGCGCCTCTACCGCCTGATGCGGCAGCATCGCTTTTTTATAGATCCGGTTCGAGGTCATGGCATCGTAGGAATCGGCTATCCCCAGCCACTTGGCATATTCATGGATTTGCAGACCGGTCAGCCCGCGGGGGTAGCCGGAGCCGTCGATACGTTCATGATGCTGCAGGGCACAATGCGCCGCGAGCAGCGGGATATTCGGCTCATCCTTGAGAATCCGGTATCCAATTTCAGTGTGAGCCTGCATATGGCGGAATTCCTCGTCGCTGAGCATCCCCGGCTTCTGGATGATTTTGACCGGAATCTGCGTTTTGCCAATGTCATGCAGCAGCGAGCCCAGCCCAATTACCCGCAGCTCCTCTTTGCTGTAGCCATGGGCAATTCCAAGCACCAGCGTATACAGACAGACATTAAGCGAATGGACATACAGATAGTTGTCAGCTGTATGCATATCCGCCAGCATAATCATCGGGTCCTCCAGTGATGACATGTCTTCCAGAATGGAGTCCATCATCTTGGAGAATTTTTTGTCGAGATGATAGAAGCCTTTAGTTATGCCGGAAGCACCGGACATATCCTGAAACTGGCTCCTAATGACCTTCAGCGCCTGATTGCGCGTCTCATCATGCAGCATTCCAGTAATTACGATATCTTCCGTGATGGCATCCTCTATATAAATATAGCCGATGTCGATCCTTGCCAGCCGCTTAATTAAGGCATCCGTAAGTTCTATTCCGTCCGCTAACAGAACAAGTCCTTCATCATTATAAATTTTTTTACCCAGCTTCATTCCCGCCTGAAGCCGATTCACGGATACTAAACGCACCTTGGCTCACTCCTGCCTTTAACGGTAAATTACTATTCTGTTTCAAAATCCTAGGGTCAACACGCTGTGTCTATACCGTTGCCTTGAGCGATCCGGCAAGAAATTTGTGATGAACGGTTACATCCTTGCCGGTACCAAGTTTTTGGAGATTAACGCATAATAAACAGCCAGAAAACAGCTGCCAGGATAAACCGGTAGATCGCAAAGTGCGTCGGTCTGATCTTTTGAATCAGCTTCATGAACAGGATTACGACCACATAAGCGACTATAAATGAAATTACGAATCCAATGGCAAAATCCCAGATGGTATCACTTGTAAAATACTTGTACGAATCCAGCAGCTCATAACCCGAAGCCGCACACATAATCGGAATGGCGATGAGGAAGGAAAAATCCGCCGAAGCCTTATAGCTGACACCGCTCAGCATACCGCCTGAGATTGTAGATCCGGAGCGGGAGAAGCCGGGCCAGAGTACGGAAATAATCTGATACATGCCGATAGCCAGCGCCTGCCCGTAAGATAGATCATCAAGCTCATGCGCAGTTACACGGATCTTGCGTTTGTTCACCCATTCTGCAACGATCATTAGAATCCCTCCGGCGACCAGTGCCCATAACACCGTCGTAGCCCCGAAAAGCCCCTTGATAAAGTCACGGGCAAAAAATGCCACGGCCAGCGCCGGAGCAATTCCGAGAATGATGTGCACCAGATTGAGACGTGAAGCAGGCATCACACCACCTCTGCCTTGACGGCTGCGTCCGATCCCCAGCAAATTCAGGACCCGCTGGCGGTAGACCAGCGCAATGGCCAGAATCGCACCGAGCTGAATGACAATTTCGTATGTCTTCATTATCGGCTCTTGCTCGTTATAGCCTAATAGTTTCGTGGTAAGAATCATGTGGCCTGTCGATGAAACCGGAATAAACTCCGTAATCCCCTCTACAATAGCCAGAATAATTGCTGTAATAGTATCCATCTTAGCCTCCTGTTCTTGAACATATGAAACTTGTTGCAGCTTGTTGCTCTAGATTTACATATGTAGGTGATGCCACATTAAGTCGCTCTGCTCTCCCAGCGGACGAGCATACATTCCTCAAGACTTTCCGGACGCTGCAGCTCCATCCGCAACAGATCGCGCAGAAAATGTGGCAGCAGATACACTGTATCACGCCCGTTAGCGATACTCTCATATCCGCTCCGAAAAGTGAACATGTCCAAAGTCCCTACTTCATATTCCCGGCTTTCCTCCAGCGGTTCTCCATCGACAAAAATGGCAATATCGTTATCATAAGGCATGACCGCCGGATCGTACAAGATTTTTAATCCATCCACAGCCAGGCTGCCCAGCACCTTTCCCCGGAAACCATAACCGAAGATTGCCTTATTGCAGAACTCGTCTGACAGGCTCTGTTCAAGCGCCGTGCGGATGTCTTTGCCGGCAAGCTTGATAGTACAAGGATTAATCGGTGAGGGACAGAGCGCATGAAGCATCCCTGCAGTGATATTCCCCTTCGGAAGCGGCCCGAGCAGCTGTCCGGTATTGACTAATGAGATCGGACTGCCTGTGAAACGCCGCACCGCCTGCGCCAGCAGATTGCCAAAGGGTGATTCGCCCTGCAGATCCAGCGGCAGCTCGCGGTCACTGATTGCCACCGTTTCCTCCAGCACTTCAAGACCACGCTGCAAATTCATCCTTACGGCAGGAGCAATAACACCCTCGCTCAGATTGGGATCAACAGCAATGCATCCGCCGTTCAAGAACTTGAACGAATCTCCAGGCGCTGTCCGTTCAAACACAAGACTTCCTACATAGCGGCCGAATTTCCCCGCACCACATACGGCGGTCCCGTTAATGAGGAGCGGCGTTTCCAGCATATGATGCGTGTGTCCGCCGAGGATCGCATGCACACCTTCCAGCTTCTCCGCCAGCGCCCGGTCTGCAGGCAGGCCAAGGTGAGAGAGAATAATGACAAGGTCGACCTGCGGGGCCAGAAGACGGCACTCCTCACGCAGCGCCTCCTCAGGGTCCATGACATCCCAGCCCATCAAGGAATAGAAGGAAGTGAAAGCTGCCGTAGCTCCCGTAATCCCGATTCTGATGCCTTCCTTCTCTACAATCGTATGGCGTTTGATCCAGTGAGGAGGTTCTCCTGTCGACGAATCCAGGAAATTGCAGCACACCACCGGGCACTGTAAGCCGGTAAATATCGCAGACAATGTCTCTTGCGCATCTCCCTGCGAGAAGGTCAGTCCTTCGTTGTTACCGATGGTGACAGCGTCGTATCCGGTCAAGTTAAGAATATCAATGTTCGCCTGACCCATAGTACCTTCGGTTTCCACAGCTGCCCGGTCCATATGATCCCCGATATCCACGAGCAACACGGGATCTTCGCCTGCCTCAGCCTTTAGAAGTTCTATCTGCGCAGCAATCGGACTCATCATTTCGAAGTGGCTATGTATATCATTCGTATGAAATATGGTCAATCTTTGCGGCGCGGATTCCATCAGCTTCTATCCCTCCCACCTGTTTAGCCGTTCTGAATGTAGCGGCAGGTGTCTCATCTTATAAGACCTAGCATAACATTTTCAGGGCTAATATGGTATATTTGAATCATTATCAGAACCTAAGAGGTGAATAAACCATGCATATAACTATACGTCTGTTTGCCGGGCTGGCTGAGGTAATCGGGTCTTCTACCCTGTCTTTTCACATTCACGATAACTCCGTAACTGCGGGCCGTTTAAAGGAGCTTCTCTCTGCCTCCTACCCTGATGCGGCGGCACAGATCAGCGTTTCTTTGGTAGCTGTTGACCATGAATACGCTCCTGATGATACTGAGATCTCCGAAACCTCCGAAGTCGCCCTGATTCCTCCCGTTTCCGGAGGAGAAGCCGAACCCTCAACGAGCGAGACCGAAGATGGTCTGTTCAGTATTACCGATCTGCCGCTGAATGCAGAAGCTCTTCTGGATAAAGTCCTTGACAGTGATCATGGAGCTTCCTTAGTCTTCGTCGGAACTACGCGTGAGATGACCGGAGACCAGCGGACAACAGCGCTTCATTATGAGGCTTACATCCCGATGGCGCTGAGCAAGCTGCAGGAAATCGGCAGGGAGGTTCAGGAACGCTGGGACGCCCGCTGCGCCATTGCGCACCGGGTAGGACTCGTAGGCCTTAAGGAAGCCAGCGTTATTATTGCGGTGTCAGCGGCGCATAGGGATGTCTGTTACGAAGCAAGCCGCTACGCCATCGAGAAGCTTAAATCCTCCGTTCCGGTGTGGAAAAAGGACATCAATGAATCAGGAGAACAGTGGCTCGGCTCTGACCTAAAAGCACAGAAATACCAGATAGATTAACCTGTAATTCAAAACCATTGAATATTCCCGACTTTGTTGCTATGCTGGAAAAAATAGCTAATGTAAGGTGGCATATTCATTGAAAGTACACGTCATGGATCTTAAACCGGGTGATTGCCTGCGGATGGACACTTTTAATTCAAGAGGGCTGCATGTACTACCTAAAGGATCATCTCTCCAGATCGAGGAGATAGCCAAGCTGATACAGCATGGCGTTGATTATGTTGATATCGAGGAGGCACACATAACACCGGTCCCAACCAGCAGATCCTCCATCATTCAAGCCGTAGCTGCCAACTTTGATACAAGTATTGAAGGCTTTGAATCGGTATATATGGAAGCGTTAACCAAAGGGAGCTTTAATCAAACCGTAGTGGACGATATTCTCCAGCCGTCACTGAACTCCTTGGATAAACACAAGGATGTAGTCTCTCTGCTGCTTCTGCTGAACCGGGATGATAATTACACTTATAACCATTCACTTCAGGTGGGCATGCTTTCTTATTATATCTCCTCATGGCTGGGGTATTCCAAGAAAGAGTGCTACGAAATCGGCCGGGCCGGATACTTGATCGATATCGGAAAATGCCGGATCTCCCCCTCCATTCTGAATAAGCCGGGCAAGCTGTCCCCGGAGGAGTACGATCAAGTCAAATTACATACGATTTACGGTCACGAAATCATCCGCAGCTCCATGAACGATCCTCATACCGCGTTGGTTGCCCTGCAGCACCATGAGCGTGAAGACGGCTCCGGGTACCCCAACAACCTTACGAAATCAGACATCCACCCTTATGCCCAGATTGCTGCCGTAGCTGATATCTACAGCGCAATGACCACACACCGTGTTTATCAATCCAAGCAAGAACTGATCTCTGTGCTGCGTGAAATCAATAATCTCAGCTTCGGCAAGCTAAACGGCAGACCTGTACAAGCCTTTATCCAGCATTTAATGCCTAATCTCATCGGTAAACGCGTATTGCTGAGCACGGGAGACATGGGTGTCATTGTCATGAACAATCCGCTGGATGTTTTCCGTCCGCTTGTGCAAAGCGAAGGCATATTCCTTGACCTGTCCCGCGAACGCAAAATCACGGTGGTTGAAATTTATATGGAATAGTTCACTTCGGTTTAGTTATTCCCACGCAAGAAGAGGTTCCCTTTCGCCAGTGACGGCTGAGGGAACCTCTTCTTTATGATCCATAATTATTGCTTGTGAGAAGCAGCTCACACTATTACTCCTGAGGCCTACAATTCCTCACCATTGCTAGCGATGACTTTTTTGTACCAGTGGAAGGAATCCTTTCTTGAACGGTTCAAGGTACCGTTGCCGTCGTCATCCAGATCAACGTAGATAAACCCGTAACGCTTGGACATTTCAGAAGTGGACATGCTTACCAGGTCTATCGGGCCCCAGCTGGTATATCCGATCAGCTCAACGCCGTCCAGTACCGCTTCCTTCATTTGAGCAATATGTTGTCTTAAGTAATCAATACGGTAGCTGTCATGGACAGAGCCGTCTTCCTCAACCTTGTCATACGCGCCAAGACCATTTTCGACGATGAACAAAGGTTTCTGATAACGGTCATACATCGTATTCAGCATAATCCGCAAACCGATGGGATCAATCTGCCAGCCCCATTCCGAAGCCTTCAGGTAAGGGTTCTTCACACCGCCGAACAGATTGCCCTGTGCGCGTTCTCCCTCTGGACTTACAGACACAGTAAGCGTCATGTAATAACTGAAAGCCACATAATCAACGGTGTGGAGTTTCAGAATTTCATCGTCACCCGGCTCTTTATGAATAATCACATTGTTTTCCTCGAAAAACCGCTCCATATACTTCGGATATTCCCCGCGGGCATGCACATCCGTAAAGTAGAGATTCATCTGGTTCTCCTGCTGATTCTTCAGGACATCCTCAGGATTGCAGGTATTCGCATAGCTTTCCATCCGGGCCAGCATACAGCCCATCTGCGAACCCGGGATGATCTCATGCACCAGCTTGGTGGCGAGAGAGCTGGCGACAAACTGGTGATGCAGCGCCTGGTAGATCGTCTGCAGCTTGTTCTCTGCCCGGTCGATTACAACGCCGCCGCCTGTGAATGGACTTAGCGTCATCATATTGATCTCGTTGAATGTGATCCAATATTTCACTTTGTCCTTGTAGCGCCGGAATACGGTCTCCGCATAACGGGTGAAGCAAGCGATAACTTCGCGGCCTGCCCAGCCGTTATATTTGTGTGTCAAGCCCAGTGGTGTTTCGTAATGGGCCAGTGTTACAAGCGGCTCGATGCCATATTTATGCAGCTCGTCAAAAACATCATCATAGAATTGCAGTCCTGCTTCATTCGGTTCGGCGTCATCGCCGTTCGGGAAGATGCGCGCCCAGTTGATCGACAGACGGAACACTTTGAAGCCCATCTCGGCGAACAAGGCAATATCCTCCTTATAACGGTGATAGAAGTCCACCCCTTCACGTTTCGGGAAACGTGCGCTGAATTCCCCGGACAGAATCTGTTCAATCCGCTCGGAGGTGATCTCTATAGCATGGTCATTTGTACGCTCGGCCTTAGGCACGTAGGCAACCATGTCCGCACTGGACAATCCTTTGCCGTCGGCATCGTATGCCCCCTCCAGCTGATTTGCGGCTGTAGCGCCGCCCCATAAGAAGTTCTGCGGAAATCCTTTTTTGATCACTGTCATGATTTAATCTCCTCTTTTCTAATTGATAATGGTCAACAGCAGGTCGCCATTTTGTACTTTGGCTGCAGTAGTCTTAAGCACATCCAGATAATTTGCAGAGTTGGTCACAATCACCGGTGTTGCAGTCACAAAGCCGGCTTCACGAATCGCTGCTACATCGAATTCCAGCAGCAGTTGGCCCTGCTCGACCTGATCTCCCTCTTGTACCCGTTTGTCAAAATGTTTTCCCTTGAGCTTCACGGTATTGACCCCGACATGAATCAGCAGCTCGGCGCCGCTCTCAGAGGTAATGCCAATCGCATGGCCTGTCGGGAATACAGTTGTTACGGTTCCTTTCACTGGAGAGGTCAGCCGGCCTGAATCCGGTTCAATCACGATCCCCTGGCCCATGGCTCCGGAGGCAAAAGCTTCGTCCGGCAAAGCTTCCAGCGGCATAAGCGTTCCTGTCAGCGGGCTGACCACCGTCTCCTTGTCAATCTGCGAGGGTGACGATACGGCAACAGGCCCGGGAGCCTCCTCAGCAGGTACTGCAGGATCATCGAATCCGAACATATACACCAGAATAACCGCTAATACAAAAGCAACAACGATGCCGATGACAACCCAGGAGAATCCGTCGCCAAAATAGGTCGGCAGAGCCAACAGGCCCGGTAAGGAGAAGCTTATTGCTTTGGCTCCGCCGATAGCGATGATCGCACCACCGATGGCTCCGGAGATGCAGGCATAGATGAACGGTTTCTTCAGCTTCAAGGTGACGCCGTAGATCGTCGGCTCGGTGATCCCGAACACGGCAGCCAGTGTTGAGGAGCCGGACAAAGCTTTTAGCTGCGGATTCTTTGATTTCAGGAACACGCCGAATACCGCACCCGCTTGTGACAAGACTGCAGCAGTAAGGATAGGCAGCATAGTGTCGTAGCCCAATGTGGCAATATTGCTGAGCATAACCGGCACGAAACCCCAGTGTACACCAAAGATTACGAACACCTGCCAGAACGCTCCGGCAATGGCACCGGCAACCAATGGACTTAAATTGTAGAGCCAGGTGTAGCCGGAAGCCAGCCCATCACTGATCAATGAGCCTACAGGACCGAAGGCCAGGAAGGTCAGCGGAATAACGATAAGCAGTGCGAACATCGGAACCAGAATATTTCTAACCGATTCATGGATGAACGAGCGGAACCACTTCTCTATATAGGACTGTACCCAGACCGCCAGAATGATCGGAATGACACTGGATGAATAGTTGATCAGTACAACCGGTATTCCCAAGAAGCTGAGCGGGTCCGGCGCGCTGACTGCGGTTATCACTGCCGGATAGACTAAAGCGCCTGCTACAGCAATGGAGACAAATTGGTTAGCCTTGAATTTGCGCGCAGCCGTAACTGCCAGAAATACCGGCAGGAAGTAAAATACGCTGTCCGAAGCCGCATTCAGAACCAAATATGTCCCGCTGGCTGCATTAATCCACTCCAGAGATAAAATTAAGGCGAGCAGCCCTTTGAGGATCCCTGCCCCTGCCAGTGCCCCGAGAATCGGGGAAAAGATACTGGAAATGATATCGACGGCTTTGCCCAGAATACTGGTACTCTCTGAAGACTCATCGGCTTTGCCGGATTTTTCGGCATCCTGGAGTGAGGTTTCCTTCATAATCTGCTCGAACACCTGGCTTACATTGTTGCCTATGACTACCTGAAACTGGCCGCTGTTCTCCACCACAGTGATAACACCTGGAGTTTTCTCCAATGCCGCTTTATCTGCCTTCCTCGAATCCTTCAGCTTAAATCTTAATCTTGTGGCGCAGTGGAACACGGAATTCACATTGTCTTCGCCGCCTACAAGCATAATAATCTGTTTGGACAAGTCTTTGCTGCTCATATTAGTTTGCTCCTTTACAGCTTTAGAATGTAGATCGTTGCAGCAAGTATAGGTTGTGCCAGCTGTTGACCTTATACTCCTGCAAACAAGAAAAACCTGAACTCACGGCAAAAAGGAAACGTCATCACACGCCCATTTTGCCATCAGTTCAGGTTTTGCCTGCCTTACCAGTAACACCCTGTCAGATGATCATTATTTTATTTTCACTTTCAACCCAAGCTTTACTCCAGATTGTTGCGTTCCGTTACCCGCTGGATATGGATGGTCAGATATACGTATTCATCCTTGCTTAAGCTTTGGCTATAGGCCTTTTCCAGATAATCATTGATTTTGTTGGCGCATTCAAACGCCTTCACATAAGTCTGCTTAAGCTGATTGTACAAAAAATCCTCACCGCTGCTGCTACTCTCCTTCTTCAGTACCCGCATGGAGAAATATTGCAAATGTGTAAGGAACCGTGAATAATTCAGTGAGCTCTCGTCCAGAACGACCTTGTAGTGGTAAGTGACGATATTCAGAATGTTCTGGACAATTTCCGTCATCTTGATCGTCGACTTCATTTCACTGCCGTCCATTCTGGCATTTACCAGATGCAGCGCGATAAACCCGGCTTCATCCTCGCCCAGCGAAAGTCCGGTAGCCCTTTCAATGATCTTCAGAGCATCCATCCCAATGGAGAATTCCTTCTTATAGAAACGTTTAATTTCAAACAGCATCGCATTTTTCAGTGCAATCCCCTTTTCAAAACGTTGGACAGCAAAATGGATATGATCTGTCAGGGTCAGATAGAGATTGTCGCTAAGCTCTGTACCAAGAACTCCATTCGCATAGGTGACAATTTCATTGGCTAATTCCAGATGAGCCACCGGAATGTCATTCAGAAGTTCAGTCAGTCTGGCCGTGAATTGATTTTCGTTCAGCAAAAAGATTTTATCGACCTTTTCCGGATCTACATAGTCGCCGGCTACTTTATTGAAGGAAATCCCCCTGCCCATCACAATGACTTCCTTGCCTTTCTGGTTCTTGGTTAAGAGCACATTGTTATTAAGTATCTTCTCTATAATCATCTGTTGATCACCCCCCCGACATATAGTTTGTACAAAAAAAGCCTAAGCTGATCCCAATATCATTAAAAAAATGATACTCGCATCAACTTAGGCATTGCCCGCCTTACCGGTCACAATCCTGTATTACTGTTATTGTAGCACAAAAAAAAGCGATTTCAAGATTTTTTGTTCTTTTGTCAAAATTTTATTATTCCCGGTGATTCTGCATGGTTTGGATTAACCACCGCATGGCGAGGCTTAAAAAGAGGCAGTGATTGAAGTTGTTTGCGAGCTGCTCACAACCTTTGAGGAGGAATACCTATGCTACCGGTTCATCAGCGTCTAGCAGAGCTTTATACTGTAAGCTGCAGGCGCCCGCTAACGGCGGCCGAAGAAGCCGAGCAGCGTCATTGCCTGCAGGTGAACACCATGTATTGCTGGGAGATGGCAAGGCTGACCCATGAGGCTGTTCTTGCTGCGCATACAGAGGACACCGAATGGCAGCAGGAGATCAGCGCACAGATGTTTGAAGTGCGTATTTCCGGCAAGATTGGGAAACGACGTAATTAGGCATCTCTTCTTATCCGCTATTGTAAATAGGATAATCCAAAAAAGAGCAACCCCTCCAGCAATTTTCATGCCGGATGGGGCTGCTCTTACTTCTATAAGAAGCGGAACTGCGCTTCGATTAAACCGTTATAAATGCCATCTCTGGCGGTAAGCTCGGCATGATTGCCTTCTTCCTTAATCTCTCCGTGATCCAGCACGATAATTTTATCGGCGTGGCGGATCGTTGACAGACGGTGGGCCACGATAAAGGAGGTGCGGCCCTGCAGCAGAATCTTCAGCGCTTCCTGAATTTTGATCTCCGTCTCGGTATCAATACTCGCCGTAGCTTCATCCAGGATCAGAATACGCGGATCGGCCAGGAGTGCCCGGGCAAAGGAAAGCAGCTGACGCTGGCCCATGGACAGCGCACTCCCCCGCTCCTCCACCTCGGTTTCGTAACCGCCGGGCAGTTTCATGATGAAGTCATGGGCATCCACTGCCTTGGCGACCTCTTCAACCTCCTTGTCGGTGGCATCCAGCCGCCCGAAACGGATGTTGTCGCGGATCGTTCCTGAGAAGATAAACGTATCCTGCAGTACGATACCTATCTGCTCCCGGAGACTCTGCAGGGTAACCTCACGGACATCCTTGCCGTCGATGGTAATATCGCCGCTCTTAATGTCATAGAACCGGCCGATCAGGTTAATGATCGTACTTTTACCGGAGCCCGTGTGGCCCACAAGCGCAATCGACTGGCCGGCCTTGACGTCCAGATCAATACCCTTCAGCGCCGCACGGCCCTTTTCATATTCGAAGATGACCTTGTTAAAACGGATATCCCCTTGAATCTTCGGCAGCGGTGTTGCCCCCGGTTTATCCTGAACCGAAGGCTGCTCATCCAGATACTCAAAGATCCGTTCTGAAGACGCCATAGCTACAAGCAGCTGATTGTACATCTGGCCCAAGCGGTTGATCGGGTCCCAGAAGTTGCTCACATACGTACTGAATGCCACCAGGTAACCGACGGTCAGCTCTCCGGATTGGATCAAGTATGCCCCCAACCAGAACAGGATCATGGTGCCGAACCCGCCTGTTATTTCAATAATCGGGCCAAAAGCCTGGTTCATCGCTGAAGCCTTGTTCCACGATTTCCGGCTATCCATGTTCATCGCGTCAAAGTAATGCATATTTTCCTGTTCCTGTGTGTAGGCCTGAGTGACCCGGATACCTTGGATCGACTCATTCAAATGTGAATTGATCCGCGAGTTCTTCATCCGCACATCCTGCCAGGCAATCCGGATCTTCTGCCGCAGCTTGGTTGAAACCAGGAACATAACCGGCACCGTAACCATCACGGCAAGCCCCAGTTTCCAGTTGATCAGCAGCAGAATCACGGTAATGCCGACCAGCTGCACACAGTCGATCATTAAATTGACGACCCCGTTGGTGAACAGATCCTGCAGGGAGTTAATATCATTCGTCACCCTTACCAGAACGGAGCCAGCCGGACGTTTATCGAAAAAGTTAAAAGATAGCTTCTGGATATGCCGGAACAGATCCGAGCGCAAATCATAAATAACTCGTTGGCCTATAACATTAGTATATTTGATCCGGTACACCCCTGCAATCCACTGGATCAGGTACAGTACAATTACACTTACCGTAAGTGTGTACAGTAACGTTAAGCTGGGGTTCCCCTCTTTCGGGGCAATTGCCTTGTCAATAGCCATACTGGTCAGAAAAGGGACCGTAAGCTTCGTGACTGTGCCCAGAACCATCAGAGCAGAGACGAGCGGAAGCATCTGCTTCGCGTAAGGCTTCATATATCCGAACAACCTCGTGAACTGCTTCCAGTCAAAGGATTTGTCGATCTGGTCATCATCCTTGTATACAAAACGTTCCTCAAGCGTCTGTTCCTCGGTTTTATTGTGCTTTGCACTAGCCGCTGTGGCTTGTTTGGCTTCAAGCTTCATGCTGAATCCCCTCCCCTCTCACCGAATTCCGGGCCAGATAATCGGCGTATTGAATCCGGTACACATCCTGATACGGGCCGGGAACTTCAATCAGCTCCGCATGTGTTCCCTTTTGAACCATCCGTCCTTCATCCATCACGATGATCTGGTCGGCATGACGCAGAGAGGAAATCCGGTGGGCAATGATCAGCGTGGTCCGTCCGCGCATAACCTCCTGGAAGCCGGTCTGGATCTCATGTTCCGTCTCCATATCCACGGCGCTCGTGGCATCATCCAGTATGAGGATACGCGGATTCTTCAGCAAGGCACGGGCGATAGCGATCCGCTGCTTCTGTCCGCCCGAAAGCCCCATTCCCCGCTCGCCGACTACCGTATCATATCCATCAGGCATCTCCATGATAAAATCATGCGCTTTGGCAAGCTGTGCCGCCCGGATGATTTCCTCCATGCTCACATTTTTGAGGCCGTAAGAGATATTATTGCGGATAGAGGACGAGAACAGGAACGTCTCCTGAAACACTGTCGAAATCTGCGAACGCAGGCTGCGAATATTGTATTCCCGGATATCCACGCCATCCAGTGTAATGCTTCCTTTATTTACGTCATAGGCGCGCATCATCAACTGGGTAATCGTCGATTTGCCGGAGCCGGTACCGCCAAGGAACCCGATAACCGCACCCGGCTTCGCTTCGAAATGAATGTCCTTTACAGCCGGCATTTTATTCCCGTACGCAAATGTAACATGGTCGAAAATGACCTCGCCCCGTACCTCGGAGGATACAAGCTCGCGGGCATTCTCCTTATCCTTTACATCAATCTGCTGGTTAAGGACTTCAAGTACACGTTCTCCCGAAGCTTTGGATTGCGTATAGTTGTTGATATGGAAGCCAAGACCCCAGACCGGACCGATAATATACCAGATCAGACTGAAGAAGGCGACCAGTTCCCCCAGTGACATGCGGCCCTTGATGACCAGCGTTCCGCCGACACCGAGCAGAATGGCTATACTGACGGAGGCCAGAAGCTCCATGACCGGGAAAAATTTGCTCCACAGCTCGGCGGCAAAAATCTGGTTATCCTTATAACGTTCATTACGGTGCGAAAATTTCTCAACTTCATAAGCCTCTCTGGCAAACGATTTGACCGTCCGTACACCTGTAATATTCTCCTGAACAGCCGTGGTCAGAGAGCTGAGGGCAAGCCGCATCTCCTGAAAGGCCGGATGAATTTTCGATTCGAATCTGAGTGCTACTGCAGCCAGAAAAGGCATAGTGATCAGTGTGACGAGCGTAAGCTGCCAGTTGATCGTGAACATCATAATAGACCCAAACAGCACCATAAAAAATACATTCAGCAATTGGGCGAAGCCGAAGCCGATGAAATTCCGGATCGCTTCAAGGTCCCCGGTCAGCCGGGACATCAGGTCGCCAGTCTTTGCCGTATCATAGTAGCGGAAAGACAGAAATTGCAGTTTCTCATAGCAGGCATTGCGCAGCCGGTAGGCCAGAAAATTACCTAGCCGTCCTCCAAAAAAACCATGCGCAAACTGCAGGCAAGCTTTGACGATTACCACGGCCAGTACAGATAGAGCGAGTACGGGCACCTCAGTAAACTTCAGGGGAACAATCACATCATCAATTAACCTTCGTAGCAAATTCGGGGTAATAAGCCCCACTGCAGTTGCGGCAGCCAAGCATAAAATCGACAGAATCAGATAGTGCAGCTTCTCCCGATAAAAGCCCCGCAGTTGCCTGAGAACATCCATATCTCTCCTCCTTAAAGCTTTACGAAGTAAAGCTTACTTCGTAAGCATGAACTTGGCTTTACGAAGTAAAGCTTACTTCGTAAGCATGAACTTGTTCCTACTGGGCGGCGCCTGCCCCGTAAGATACATTTGGCTTGCGATGCAAATCTCACATCGCAAGCCAGCTTTTTTAGCGCTTCCATTTTAGGGACTTTAAGCAGTTTATCACCCATATTTTAATGCGGCAAAGGGTAGAATACGCCGTTTTCCACGTTTTTCCCGAATAAAGGTGGCCTATATGATAATAAAAGGCTACCTATAGCTTTAATTGCTTCCATTTCCTCGCAAATACTGTTCAATTAAGCAAACACAAGATTCAGGGTGCATTTTTATGCATATTTCATCCATTTCCGTTAAGCTTGTTACAACAAAAAAACGCAACCGCCAAAACATGGGATTCATGTTCCAGCGGTAGCGTTTTTGCATTGCATTTTGTTGTTTCCTCTGCTGTACAGCTCTTAGTCCTTTGCAGGCCGGTAGCAGACTACTGCCACACCGGAGGAGAACCGCTTAGTCTGCACCAGCTCAAAACCCTGCTTCTCCAGCCCATCTCCAAAGAGACGTTTGCCCTTGCCCAGCACCACTGGAAACACCATTAACCGGTACTCATCCACTAGACCCAGCGAGATCAGGGACTGCACAAGCGTGCAGCTGCCAAACACGAGAATGTCTCTGCCGGGCTGCTCTTTCAGCTTCGTGATTTCTTCCACCAGATTGTTCTTAATCAGAGATGAATTGTTCCACCCGGCTTCTGTCAGGGTTGTGGAGACTACATGTTTGGCATAACCATTCATCATCTCGCCGTATTCCCCGGTCTGCTCCAGCATATTAGGCCAGGCAGCCGCAAAGCCTTCATAGGTTACGCGCCCCAGCAGCAGCGCATCGGCAGCTTTTAACTCCGCGAATTTAAACTGATCCTGCTCATCCGAGCTGTATTGAAAGGTCCACTGCGGGTCCTCCATTACACCGTCAACAGTTAAAAATTCAGACACGATCAAGTTTCTCATGTGGGCCTCCTGAATACGTAGTGGGCAAAAGCAAAATATGTGCCCGGCAGGCCTGAAAGATGAGAACATCAGGGCTGCTGCGGACACACTTTATGGTGACAACTATAAATATTAATTTAAATTGTAGGAAGGTGGAAAACCTTAGTACAGCAAGGTTATCCGATACTTCCTTCCATCTCGAACTTGATGAGACGGTTCATTTCGACCGCATATTCCATCGGCAGTTCTTTGGTGAACGGCTCGATGAAGCCCATGACGATCATCTGTGTGGCTTCGGCTTCTGTGAGACCGCGGCTCATCAGATAGAACAGCTGCTCCTCGGAAACCTTGGATACCGTCGCTTCATGCTCCAGCACGATATTATCGTTCATGATCTCATTATATGGAATCGTGTCCGAAGTGGACTGGTTATCCAGAATGAGCGTATCACATTTGATATTCGATTTCGCGCCTTCCGCCTGACGGCCGAAGGAAGCGAGTCCGCGGTAAGTTACCTTGCCGCCGTGCTTGCTGATCGATTTGGATACGATCGTCGAAGTCGTGTCCGGTGCCAAGTGGATCATCTTGGCGCCTGCATCCTGGTGCTGGCCTTTGCCTGCCACTGCAATCGACAATACGGAACCTTTGGCTCCCCGGCCTTTTAACACAACCGCAGGATACTTCATTGTCAGCTTGGAACCAATGTTGCCGTCCACCCATTCCATGGTAGCATTCTCTTCAGCAACCGCACGTTTGGTTACGAGATTGTAGATATTTGGTGCCCAGTTCTGAATAGTAGTATACCGAACACGGGAGTTCTTCATACACAGAATTTCAACAACGGCACTATGCAGGGAATTAGTGCTGTAGATTGGTGCGGTACAGCCTTCCACGTAATGCACGAAGCTGTCCTCATCCGCGAGGATCAGCGTACGCTCGAACTGACCCATGTTCTCGGAGTTGATACGGAAGTAAGCCTGCAGAGGTACTTCGCATTTCACACCCTTCGGAACATAGATAAAGCTGCCCCCCGACCACACGGCACTGTTCAGTGCAGCAAACTTATTGTCTGTCGGCGGAATGATCGTGCCGAAGAATTTCTTTAACAGCTCGGGATGCTCACGCAGCGCAGTATCGGTATCGGTGAAGATAACCCCTTGGTCTTCAAGGCTCTTCTGCATGCTGTGATAAACAACCTCAGATTCATATTGTGCTGATACACCGGCGAGGAACTTCTGCTCCGCTTCCGGAATACCCAGCTTATCGAAGGTTTCTTTAATCTCGGAAGGAACTTCCTCCCAAGTTTTTCCTTGCTTCTCGGAAGGTCTTACATAGTACTGAATGTCTTCGAAATCCAGATCATCCATGTTGCCGCCCCACTGAGGCATCGGCATCTTGCGGAATTGCTCCAGAGCTTTCAGGCGGAAGTTCAGCATCCATTCCGGCTCGTTTTTGATTGCGGAGATTTCCTTCACAATTTCGGCCGTAAGTCCTTTACCAGACTGAAATATCGACTTGTGCTCATCACGGAACCCGTACTGGTATTCCTCCATATCAGGCGCTTTCTTAGCCATGGTGTCAGCCTCCTTGTTATCTAATGTTGTTGGTGTTCTTCTTCGACGTCTATTCCTTTGCGAAGCGCGTTCCATGCCAATGTGGCACATTTGATCCGCGCCGGAAATTTATTAACACCGGAAAGGGCTTCTATATCTTCATAGTCTCCGAAATCTACTGTCTCACCCTTCATCAGGGAGGAGAACTTGTCAGCAAGCTCAAGCGCATGCTCTATAGTCTGTCCCTTGACGGCTTCCGTCATCATGGAAGCCGACGACATGCTGATCGAACAGCCTTCGCCGCTATACCGGGCATCTTTGACGATGCCGTCCTCTACCTTAAGCTGCAGCGTAATCCGGTCGCCACAGGTCGGGTTGTTCAGCTCAATCTTCACAGCGTCGTCTGCAAATGAACCACGGTTCCGGGGATTTTTATAATGATCCATAATTACGCGTCTATACAAGTCATCCAAGTTCATAGGCGAAATACTCCTTTGCCTTGATTAAAGCTTGGACCAGCGCATCTACATCCTGTTCCGTATTGTAGAGGTAGAAGCTGGCCCGTGCCGTTGAGCTTACCTCAAGCCAGCGCATCAGCGGTTGGCAGCAATGATGGCCGGCGCGGACGGCAATACCTTCCGCATCCAGCACCGTCGCCACATCATGCGGATGCACATCACCCAGATTGAATGTGACTACACCCACCTGACGATTACGCGGGCCATACAGTGTCAAGCCGTCAACCTCTGCAAGACGCTGCTCCGCGTAAGCGGCAAGCTGGATTTCATGACGGTGAATTTCATCCAGTCCGATCTCCTGCAGGAAATCAATTGCTGCTCCCAATCCGACGGCACCAGCGATAATCGGTGTCCCGCCTTCGAACTTCCAAGGCAGCTCTTTCCAAGTGGATTCATAAAGACCGACGTCATCAATCATCTCGCCGCCGAACTCAACCGGATCCATAGCTTCCAGCAATGCCTTCTTACCGTACAAAGCACCGATGCCGGTCGGGGCCAGCATCTTGTGACCGGAGAACGCATAGAAATCGCAATCCAGATCCTGGACATCGACCTTCATATGCGGCGTGCTCTGTGCTCCGTCCACCACGATAACTGCACCCTTGCGGTGAGCAATGGCTGCAAGCTCTTTAACCGGATGGGTAACCCCCATAACATTGGATACATACGCGATGGCTACGATTTTGGTCTTGTCCGTAATCGTATTCTCGGCATCCTCCAGGGTAATCGTTCCATCCTTCTGCAGCGGTAGAAATTTCAGGGTTGCCCCAGTCTTCTTGGCCAACTGCTGCCATGGAATAAAGTTGCTGTGATGCTCCATCTGGGTGATGACAATTTCGTCGCCTTCACTAAGAACAGCAGGGCCATAAGAAGAAGCCACTATATTTAACGCTGTCGTTGTGCCGCGGGTAAAGATAATCTCCTTCGTGCTGCGGGCATGAATGAACTTCGCAACCTTCTCGCGGGCTCCCTCATAAGCATCCGTAGCCCGGCTGCCCAGAGTATGCACACCGCGGTGGACGTTGGCGTTATCCCATTCATAATAGGATTTCACCGCTTCGATGACTTGGCGCGGTTTCTGTGAAGTTGCCGCACTGTCCAGATAAACCAGCGGATGGCCGTTAATCTTTTGATTCAGGATGGGAAATTGCTCCCGGATGTTACTGTTAATCATTGGCCTAACTTCCTTTCCACAAGAGATTGGAGCTGATTGCGCAGTCCCTCCAGTGGAATTTGCGACACTACAGGTGCCAGGAAGCCGTATATGATCAGTGTTTCTGCATCGTGCCGTGTAATTCCGCGGGACATCAGGTAAAACACTTGCTCGTAATTGACCCGTCCTACGGAAGCGGCATGGCCGGCTGTTACATCATCTTCATCTATAAGAAGGATCGGGTTAGCGTCGCCGCGTGCCTTCGGGCTCAGCATCAGAACTTTCTCAGTCTGCTGTCCATCGGCTCTTGTCGCGCCTTTTTCGATCTTCGTAATTCCGTTAATAATAGAAGTCGCAGAATCCCGCATAACAGCACGGGTAATCATGTCACTCGGCGTATTCTTGCCGAAGTGCTGCGCCTGCGTCGTATAGTTCAGCTTCTGCGAACCCGATCCTACTGCGATCACTTTGGCATCGGAGCTTGAACCATTGCCTTTCAGCACCGACTTCGTGTCACTCGCTGTATCGCCGTAATTCATTTCACCGACAATCCACTCAATAGTTCCATCGTTCTCAACCACTGCACGGCGGTAGGTCACATCCGTAGTGTCCACGCCAAGCTGATGTACCGAGGCAAAGCGCACTTTGGCGCCTGCACCTACAAATACTTCAACCGCACCGTTATGCAGTCCGGCTTCAGTTTTGTCAGATACATAGTTGTCTACATAGGTTACTGAGCTGTTTGATTCGGCAACCACCAGAATATGCGGAACGAAAGCAGCTTCTGCGTCGTCTGTCAGCAGCACCGCTTGCAGCGGAGTGTCGATAACCACATTCTTGGGAACGTAGAGGAACACTCCCCCGTTCCACAGGGCGGCATGAAGTGCAGCAATGGAATGCTCGTCTGGCAGCACAGCCTTATGCAGGTAACGCTGCACAAGATCTCCATGCTCTTTGACTGCTGTCTGCAAATCGGTAAAAATCACGCCTTGCGCAGCAAGCTCAGGAGCCAGCCGTGTATAGACAGCGCCTGAATTGCGTTGAATAATCAGACTGCCTTCCTCCTGACCCTGTATCAGGGCCGTTATGGAAGCAGGTGCTTCACTAAGTGCTGTAAAAGGCTGGCTTGCTTTGTAGGTTCCATAGTTGTTTACGTTCCAGCGTTCTATCCGTGTCTTTTCCAGTTTCGGCAGCTCCAAGCTTGCTGCCAGTTCCAGCGCCTTTAACCGGCTGTCCTTCAGCCAGCTTGGCTCACCGCTGCTCTGCGATAATTCGCTGAGACGTCCGGCATCCACCGGAAGAATGGTTTGCGTCGTCATAAGTGGTTTCCTCCTTCCTGGCGTCTCTTTAAGCTTCCTGTCCTACAGTTTCATCTTCAATGCCAAGTTCTTCTTTAACCCATTCATAACCTTCTGCTTCCAGACGCTGCGCGAGTTCAGGTCCGCCGGATTTCACAATGCGGCCCTGCATCATAACATGCACGTAATCAGGCGTGATGTAGTTAAGCAGACGCTGATAGTGGGTAATAACCAGGAAACCGCGTTCCGGGCTGCGCATCGAGTTTACACCTTCAGCGACAATTTTGAGTGCATCAATATCAAGGCCGGAGTCAATTTCGTCAAGAATGACGATCTTCGGATCCAGCATCATCATTTGGAGAATTTCGTTGCGTTTCTTCTCGCCGCCCGAGAAACCTTCGTTCAGATAACGGTGCAGGAATTCCGGATTCATATCCAGTTCCTTCATCTTAGCTTCCATCTGACGGATGAAACGGATGAGGGAGATTTCACTGCCTTCTTCACGGCGCGAATTGATGGCGCTGCGCAGAAAGTCGGAGTTGGTTACTCCGCTGATCTCGCTTGGATATTGCATGGCCAGGAACAAACCTGCGCGTGCGCGTTCATCTACTGCCATCTCCAGCAGGTCTTCACCTTCCAGCACAGCCGTGCCTTCAGTTACTACATACTTTGGATGACCCATGAGTGCCGAAGCCAGTGTACTTTTACCTGTACCGTTCGGACCCATGATAGCGTGAATTTCGCCGCCCTTCATCTGAAGATTGATACCCTTCAGAATTTCTTTTCCTTCGATTGTCGCTTTTAGTCCTTCAATGACAAAATCTGCTGCCATAATAATTATTCCCTCCACTCATCAATTTGCAAAATCAGAAAGCTGTATTGAAACAGGGGGTCCCTGTTTACCAGCACAATTAGATTTTATATCACATTATAATTATTATAAAGTGAATCACAGTGATTATCAATGATTCTCACTAATTTTATTACAAAGGAAGTTTTTTTACAAATATCTATTTTCAATTTTCATACCCGTCATCCACGTTTAGCGCTTTTCTCAGCCTGTTACTGTCCAAGGGCAGAGATGATTTCCTCTTTCCTGATCCGGAACTCTTCGTCGCCCAGAACCGGGCGCAAGTTGCCGGCTTCAGGCGGGGACTCCAGTTCAATCCAGGAGCGGCAACCTGAATACTCCGGCTGTACTTGAATAATGGCGGGAGCCTCAGGAACGTATACACGAAGCAGCAGGACATGAAGCGGTTCCTTCGCTTTCCAGCGCAATCTTTCGGACGCAAGTCCTTCGCTCCAGATGTGATAGGGGTACAGCCGTTCCAGCTGATTCAAATTACGAACCTCCAAATCAGCAGCCGCTTCAGCGTATGCATTTAATGAAATCACAGCGGAGTCAGCGCCGCCTGCTTCCAGTGTCTGGGAGACGAGCGGGCGGTATGGCTCCTTCAGCAGTTCGGCACGCTGGTGTTCATAAGTGGGATAGAGATAGAACGAAGGGCTTTTAAGTTCAAAACGCCGTGTTTCTTCCTCTATCCCCCCTTTGCGCATCAGCATAATCATCCGTCCTTCTGTCAGCGTTTGGATGGCTGAGGCCCATTCTTTTAAAGCTACGGGGTTGGCATTCAAGGATAATCACTCCTTCCACTTATCCTGTTCAAAATCATCATCTTCACTATAAATTATATCCCTTGCCGCAGGAGTCTACAAATTTCGCAGCCTGCCAACGCTCATGCCACAGTAACACAAAAACAAAGCCTCCGCACAGGAGGCTTTGCAGAATTTCAAATGTAATTTCGGGTCAGGCTGAAATCAGCCCAGGAACGAGCGCAGCATCCATTGCTGCTTCTCCAGATCGGAGCGGATCTTGATGAACAAATCGGCTGTCGGCTGATCACTGGCGTTCTCCGCAAGCTCAATGCCTTCCGTAAGTTCTTCGGATACCGTAGCAAAATCTTCAATGAGGGATTGGACCATGCCCCGGGCATCTTCTTTGCCCGTTGCTTCCTGAATGGTGGCAATCTCCAGATATTCTTTCATTGTAGCTGCAGGGCTGCCTTTGATACTCAGCAGGCGTTCAGCAACTTCGTCCATTTTCAGCGTAATATCATCATAAAGCTCTTCAAATTTCACATGCAGGGCGAAAAATTGTTCGCCTTTGACATACCAGTGAAAGTTATGAACTTTAACGTACAATACATTCAGGTTCGCAACTTGACGGTTGAGGACTTGTTCCAATGATGCAGTGTTTACTTTGTTAGATGCTTTAGCCATGATATGATCCCATCCTTATCCATAATTTAGCCGGCTGCTTGTCCAAGGTCCGGCCTTGCAATTGTCTATACTTACTTTACCCTTCCAGCGGTTAGCCGAAACAAAATTGAAGCCACACCTGCAGTGAAATCGAGCTCTCTCCGAGGGCTTAAACCAACTCCTTATCCGTAGGATGACCAAGATTGCCCGTCTTATGCCCTTTAACTGCCCTCACAAGTGGAAACGGCTTCGCCGTCCTCAAAAGGACGGTATCCGTTTCAGCGAGAAATAGAAGGATAATTTATAGCGTAAAGCATATAAATGCTTATATTTCAACAAAAGGGCCCCCAAAGGGCCCCGTGCAACACGCCAAATCATTACGTTCATTACCGCTCAGAGCATGCGGAGCAATGCCTCACTGCCTGTCATCCCCGGCAAAATTCCAAGATTTTCCGCTTCTATAGTAACAGACTCCAGCGGAGCTGCCAGGAGCTGCGCCAATGTGCGTACGCCTACGGCCCGTGCGGCAATAATCTGCCGGTCACTAAGCATCTTATTCAGCAGTCCCACATCCAGCGCTCCGCACATAATATACCCTCGGCTTGTGCTGATGGTGAGCAGCGTTGTTTTGGGAAGTTTCACCTCGACTCCAACTAAGGTGTGATCTCCGACCTGAATAGGTTCTATGGTAACCAATAGCAGCGCCTCCTTTTTTCGTCATCCACGCTCTATGTGTATGCGGAGCCCTCTTGCTGTGTGTAGACGATGGTCCTATATCCTAATAAAATACAGAGACTTTAAGCCTTATTTCCAAGCAAAGAAGTATATGATTATTGTTTATTTAATGGTATAGTTTATTTACTTTAGGAATCGATTTAGTAAAAAGCTGGGGGATTTATGGACAAGAAACTACAACACACGGACGGAAATTATTTATTTAACGTCGACATCCTGATTAATGCCCGTACCAACCCGCTTGCACTGCAATATTTACTTGAAATGTTGAACAACAGCGACAAAATTACAGATTTCAACATTAACTCAGGTCTTGAGCTGGGAAGAACCATTGACAACCTTCTACGTTCTGCGAAGATAGCTCTGCAACAAGAGTCAGCCCCTCCAGTTCCATTTAAATTGCCAGTGAAGCCGGCGGACAAACAACCGGAAAAACCCGCAGAGGATAAGCCCTCAGTGGAAAGCCGTGCGGATGCTTATGGAAAGATCAGACAGTACATTCAGACCAATCAACTGGTCCGTATCCGGACGAACCGTCATGGTAAGCAGATGTCCATGCCCTGCCGTATTCTAAATTTTGATGAAGCGGCCAACTCTATAAGCATCTACCATGTTGATGAGAAACAGGTCTATACCTTTAACCTCAATGAAATTGACGAATTTCATTAGCACGAACCTGTGCAGCACAAACAAGCACCCTACCGGAATGGCATTCCGTGAAAGGTGCTTGTTTTATTTGCTTATGCCTTCCGGTTGACTTCAGTCAGTTCTTGCGGGAAAGGGCTTCCCAGGCCAGACATATCCAGCCGGCAATAAAACAAACGCCGCCGAGCGGGGTAACCGCTCCAAGGATTTTGATCCCGGTAATACTCAGTACGTACAAGCTGCCGGAGAAGAGAACAATTCCTGCGATCAGCAGCCTGCCGCTCCAGCGCAGGCGGACACTCTCTCCCCATTGTCCTGCAATAATCGCGACCAATATCAGTCCCAGTGCATGAATCATATGATAATGCACACCGGTTTCATACACCTTCATGTAATCCTCGCTGATCGAAGCCTTCAGCATATGCGCTCCGAATGCGCCGATCCCCACTGCCAGCATAGCCAGCAAAGCTCCCCAGGCGATAAATCTCCGTTGCATAATCAGAATACAACTCCTTATTATTGGACTTCCCCTATCTTACCTTACCAACAGGGGTCAATTCCAGCGGAGTTCCGGGATTTTTTCAATGTGGGACTTGCATTTGAAGCGTTCTTATGAAAAAGTGGATAGTATCAAGAATCCATTCTTTTACAAGGAGCGCACTTTTATTATGGACTATAATTCTCCACCAAAATCCGACTCACAGGAATCCCGGCAGGACAGCCTATTTCCAGGACAAAATGATCTGTCAAAACCTGAAGTACCTTACACCTACCAAGCGAATAAACGTGATTTCAAACATTCCGGCCCAGGTATCGCCTCTTTTGTGATCGCGCTGGTCACGTTTATCGGTTATGCAATTACTTTAGTGGTGGTAGGGAAGCAGGCTTCTTCCATTCTTAGTGAAAGCAACAGCGGCATCAATGAGTCTGCAGGAACCTTCATGTTTCTGGGATTGACCGTTTTGATACTTGCAGCTGTTAATGTAATCGGAGCAGTTGTCGGAATTATCGGGCTGACTCTCCGCAACCGCCGAAAAGTGTTCGCCGTCATCGGCACCATTATCAATGCTATCATCCTTCTGTTGTTCATGCTGCTCATTTCTACCATTCTGGTCAATGCCGGCTCCTACTGATTATCCCGCTATTTACTTTCATTAATAGAAAAGAGCCACTCCCGTCGTTCGTGGAGTGGCTCTTCTCTTATCTAATACTGCAACTCAAGCTGAAATGCAGGCAATTCAGCCTGCCGCCTGCTAGCGGCTTATGATGGAATCCAGCGACACGTAGACATGTGGCCCGAAGCCTTCCGAGGCCTCTCTCTGTGGAATATTGAGTTTGATCATGTAGCCCTGGCCGTCAATTTCCTTGACGATCGTTTGCCGGGTCAGGCCGAGACCTGTTGCGGTCAAATATAACCGCAGGTCAGACATTCTGAGATCGCGCTCTTCCTTGCTGAGTGCTGTCACCTTGCCAGTAGCAGACAATTCCTTACGGCCTTCCTGCTCCAAAAGATCGAGATTAAAATCAGAAGGCAATTTTTCAATTTCAGCGTAATAATCAGGATCCACCTTCATAGATAACCGGTTGCTTGCCGCATCAAAGGTAAAGATATCAAATACATAAAGCGAATAACCTTCTCCGTCCGCAAGCGTGGCAGTCTTCTCTTCCGCCATACCTTCCAGCGTAAGCTTCATGGTTCGGGTCTCCGGCAGTTTGGTCACCGGGGCTGCCCCTTCTTCCGCCTTGGACAGCTTAGAAAGAATCCGCTGGACGACGGAAGGATCACCCTCCACCGGCTTTTCTACATATTCAAAAACTACAGGGTCCTCCATCTCAAGACCTTCAAGCACACTCTCGGTGCCAGCACCCAGTTCAAAAGCGGTAGGGCCTTCTTCCGTTTCTATTTCAATCGAATGACTGTCAATTTGACCGACATAGCTGCCGGTTCCTTGGATGACCTGTGCTTCAGCAGTAGCGGTAGGACTAGGTGCAGGCGCTGCTGTGTTTGCCACAGGTGAAGGAGAAACCGTTGCCGAAGGCTCACCCGGAGCCTCAGCAGGAGTGTTGCCTCCGCAAGCGGTTAATGTCAGCATCAATACAGCGACTGCCGCAATAGCCGGTAATGAACGTTGTGATTTCATGTTGACTGCCTCCTCATAGACGTGCGGTATGGTCAATATCTGCTTACTACCCTTATTAACGTTTAACCCATAGTCAGGGTTGCATAAACTTTGCCGAAATTGATGGGGAGCGCACTAGAAGTGTATGCGGCGGCATTTCTTCAGCTCATCATCCGGTACCCGGACTGCTTTTTCATTGCGCACAGTAGGCGACTTTCCCGTTGACCACAGTCATCCGTACGTTCACCTGCAGCAGTTCCTCGGGATCGCTCAACACGTCACGGTCAATTACCGTGAAATCCCCCTGCAAGCCCGGTGTGATACGTCCGCGTTCACGCTCTTCTCCCGCGGCAGCCGCACTGCCCGTTGTGAACAGACCTATCGCCTCCGGGATGCTCAGCTTCTCACCCGGCAAGTAGCCCTCATGGGATTCCCCCGGCTTGCGGCGGGTAACGGCAGCGTGCAGGCCAAGAAATGGATTCAGCGGCTCAATGGGCGCGTCACTGCCACCGGCACAGGTAATTCCGGCCTTCATCAGCTTATTCCAGGCATACAGATGCCCTGTTCTTGCCGGGCCTACCCGTTCCAGCACCCAGGGAAAGTCACTGGCCACAAAACGCGGCTGGATATCGGCAATGAGCCGAAGTCCGCGCATTTGCTCCACCAGCGCGCCATTCAGCACCTGGGCATGTATGAAGCGGTCCGGCAGGACGGCTTCCGGAGACAGCCGGTGATGGTCCATCGCAGCCAGCGTCATCCGGGCTGCCGCATCTCCGATCGCATGCACAGCAACCGGGAATGACAGCCGTCTCGCCGCGCCGACAATTTCATTCAGCTTCTCCTGTGTATGGATCGCGATGCCGGATGTATCCGGGGCATCGCTGTAAGGCTGCTCCAACAGTGCGGTCCGTCCGCCGATGGCACCGTCGGCGAACAGCTTAACCGCACCAAGCCGCAGCCACTCGTCACCGCTGCCTGCCTGCAGCCGCAGCTCCTCCACCTCCTGCAGATAGCCATAATACAGCAGCTGGTGTGTGCGGAAGAACAGGCCTTCTTCGCGCAGCTCACGGTGAATCTGCAGCATCGTTTCCACACTGTCCAGCAGCCGCAGATCCTCTGTATGCACGGCTGTAAGCCCCAGGGAGAGCGCGTCGGCAATTCCCCGGCGGACCGCATTCTTCTTGGCGGCATAATCGGGTGCCGGCTGCACGGCATTAAACGGCTGTGAGGCATCCTCATAAATCCAGCCGTTCAGCTTCCCTTCAGCGTCACGGCCGTAGGCTCCGGAAGCGAAGTCTGGAGTGGATTCGGTCACGCCTGCCCGCCTGAAAGCCTCGCTGTTGCCGAGGAAGGCATGAAAGCAAGTACGCGTAAGGAATACGGGATGCCGCTCTGTCACCGCATCCAGCTCGGATATATGCGGCGCTGCGGCAGGCCGGAATTCATTCTCGTTCCAGTTCAGCCCGAGGATCCATTCCCCGGGAGGCGTAATCTCTGCGCGTCTGGCAATTGCATGCAGCATCTCTTCTTTGGAGGTCATACCCGTGAAATCCAGCATGTCCAGCTTCATCCCGTGCATACCCAGATGCACATGCGCATCGGTCAGACCGGGCAGCACATAGGCTCCGTCCCAATCGACAACGTTGTATTCTCTGCCGCTAAGCTGCAGGGCCAAGTCCCTGCCCTCTCCAGCGGCAGTGATCCTGCCGTGCTCCACATATACAGCGTCATCGCCGGATTGGCTGCGAAATGGCAGAACGCCATTTTTAAATAAGGTTGCGGTCATGTACTTCTGCTCCTTTGTTATAACAACTTTTATATTAAAAGCATGTTTCTTTCAATCTATGGGCATGAGCCGGAAGCATGCAGCTGTGGAATTAATACTATGGTGAAGAGCCCTATTTACGTCCCTAAAAAGGAGTGGTTTCCTTGAAAATCGATATCGGCTGCGGTTCCGCTAAAGAATTGGGTTATCTGGGAATCGACTGCATTTCATACCCCGGGGTGGATCTGGTCTGCGATATTAATAAAGGCATTCCACTGCCGGACAATACTGCCGAATTCATTATGGCCAGCCGAGTTCTGCCCTATGTAAACAATCTATTTGCGGTGATGAAAGAGATTCACAGAATCAGCATCCATAAAGCCGTTGTCTGTATTCTTGCACCTTATGCACACAGCTTCGCTCACGTCTCCAATCCTTTTTTCAAACAAAAATTCGACGAGTACACTCCCCGGTATTTCACAAACCGCTTTTTCCAGCCTTCCGCAAGTCCGCTCTCTCCGGTGATTCCCGATTATCCGGTCCCTTCGCCGCCCTTCGATTACAGACTGCTGCGGATGGAGCTGTTCTATCAATACCCGTTTAACGACTCGCTCTACGAAGCAGAAGAACTCGAGATTCTCAAGACGCTGCAATCTAATGTAGTTCATGAAATCATGTACCACTTTGCCGTCATTAAGAAAGAAATCACCCCGGAGGAGCTCGAAACCATGAGCAGAAAATCTTATCCTGAACCGCGTGTGCTGCTGGAACGGCGGCTTCTCTCACAGCATAGACAAGATTTCAGCAAGTAGAAATATAAATATGTATTTTTAAAAAAATCCCCCGTGGACAAACAATTATGCCCGTCACCCGTCATAGGCTAATATACCACAAGAAATTTGGCACATCGTCCTTATCCAGGAGACGGTCTGCTTTTTTTCGTCTGCGCAGTTCAGCAACCTTGAAGGAGGTGAAAATTATTCCTCTAGTCGTTCGGGCTACGATTAACGCAACAGGCGCAATTACATTTACCGGTAATACACTTGGACTAAGCAGATCCGAAACGGCCGGGGTGCCCGGTACACAGGATAGTATAGGTGCATTCAGTACGGTCAACACGGCCTCTGTATTCGGCACCTACCCAGCCGGTACGACCAGCCTGTACCAGAACAACAGCTCAGCCGCCATACTGACGCTTCCCGCAGGAAGCACCGTGCTGTACGCAGAACTGATCTGGGCCGGCTCCTATATTAACGGCTCGGTTAATCTCAGCGCCTTCATCAATAATCCGGTCTCCTTCACCACACCCGCAGGGAGTACGACCAGTGTAACTCCAGATGCAGCCACTGCTAATACTATAGATCTGGGAAACGGGGCCTCCGCCTATGTCCGCTCAGCCAATGTCACCAGCATTATTCAGGGCGGCGGTGCCGGAACCTACACGCTCAGCGGTGTCGTCGGCACCATCGTAATCACGGGTGATGCAACCGCCAACCATGCCGGCTGGACACTTGGTGTGATCTACCAGAACCCCTCCCTTCCCTTCCGCAATATGTCGCTGCGGGCAGGAGCTGTGCTTGTACAGGCCACTTCAGCCCCGGTTGTCACGACTATTACGGGTTTCGCCACACCGGTCACCGGCGCTCTGGGCGGACGCATCTTGTTCAGCGCGCAGGAAGGCGACGCGAACCGTTCAGGCGACCAGGCGCTGTTCGGCCCGACCTCCGCCACACAGGTGGCCTTGTCGGGTCCCAACAACTTTGCCAACAACTTTTTTGCTTCGCAGATTAATAATGACAGCGGCGCTCTGAATACGACCGGAACCTTCGGAACCCGCAACCAGACCAACGGCAGTCCAGGCACCAATATCATCGGTGGACGGCAAGGCTGGGACATTACCAACGTCGACGTTTCGGCAAGGCTGGTGAACAACCAGTCCTCTGCACTGCTGACGCTGACCACCTCTGGCGATGCCTATGTAGTCAACGCGAATGCGCTCCAGATCAATATTAACGCTCCGGTAATCACGCTGACCAAAGGCTCCAATGTGGCCGGTCCGATCGTTGGTGATACGATAACCTATACCGTTACCATCAACAATACAGGTACTGCCAGCGCTACGAGTGTGGTACTGTCAGATACACTGCCAAGCGGCTTGACCTTTGTAGCCGGAAGCGTTGTGGTCGCCGGCGTTTCCAGACCTAGCTATGATATTTCAGCCGGCATTCCCTTAGGGTCACTGGCACTCAGCTCTTCTGTAACGGTTACATATCAGGCCAGAGTGACCTCGCTGCCGCCCAGTCCGCAGACGATTGCCAACTCTGCTAATGCCGCATTTACATTCCAGAGTGTGGCCGGCGGCCCCATTGTTTCGGGAGTTATCCCTTCCAATACAGTAACGGTTCCAGTGTACTCGCCGGTTCTGGGTATGGTCAAAAGCGCCAACACCGTCAACGCAACCGTTGGCGATGAGATTACCTATACCTTGCAAATCTCCAACACGGGAAATATCGGTGCGTCCACGACGCTGACCGACAACATCCCTGCCGGAAGCACCTATGTTCCCGGGAGCTTTACCGTTAACGGGACTCCCTTGGCAGGCAATCCCGCCACGGGCATCGCAATCGGCACGATTGCCGCCGGAGGAAGCTCCACCGTTCAGTTCAGGGTTGCCGTGAACAGTCTGCCGTCGCCGCCGCAGTTAACCGACCAGGCCACTGCAGCCTATACCTTCCTGGTGCCTGACGGACGTACCGTGGCCGGTTCAGCTGCATCGAATACGCTGACCCTTCCGGTGACACTGCCCAATGTTACAGTGGTCAAAAGCACCAGCTTCCCTGACGTTGCCGTAGGGGACACTTTGACCTATACCTCCGTCATCAGCAATAACGGGATTTCGGCGGTAACACATGTTGTCCTGTCCGATCCGATTCCTGCAGGCAGCACCTTTGTTCCGGGCAGTGTGACTGTTTCCGGCTCATCCCGGCCGGTCGCAGACCCGGCAACGGGAATCTCTGTGGGGGCAATTCCTCCTGACAACAGTGCAACCGTAGCTTTCCAAGTGACGGTCACCTCTGTACCGGGAACCGGACAGCTGTCCAACCGTTCTTCGGCATCCTATAGTTCCGGGATGTTTACAGGCATTTCCCAATCCAACATCACCACAACACCTGTGTATCAGCCTGTCATTGGCATTGTCAAAAGCGCAAGTCCGGCCAGTGCGACTGTAGGCGGCAACGTGCTTTACACCCTTCAGGTGCAAAACACAGGGAATCTGGCAGCAACCGTCACCCTAAGCGACAATATCCCCGCCGGCTCTTCCTTTGTTGCGGGAAGCGTTACAGTGAACGGTTCCGCTCGTCCTGCGGATTCTCCGCTCACCGGAATTCCACTGGGGGCCGTGGCTCCCGGTTCTACGGTAACCGTCAACTTCCTGACTACGGTGCAGTCACTGCCTTCTCCGGCGGTATTGACCGACCAAGGAAGCAGCAGCTATACCTACCAGTTGCCCAGCGGACGTTCCCTCAGCGGGGGAAGCCTCTCGAATACGGTCAGTATCCCGGTTTCCGCACCGAATATCACCTTATTCAAAACAGCCAATCTCTCCGCCATCGCTGTCGGTGAGAATATAACCTATACCGTAGCGGTATCCAATCCGAGCGGGGTGGCTGTAAACAACGTCGTCCTGTCTGATCCCGTACCCGCGGGAGGAGCATTTGTGGCTGGGAGCGTCACGGTGAACGGGGCTTCTGTACCATCCGCCAATCCGGGGGCGGGCATTGCTCTTGGTACCATCGCGGCAGGGAGCAATGTGATCGTCACCTTCAAGGTGAATGCTGCCTTCCTGCCAAATCCCTCCGAACTGAATAACCGGGCCAGCGCATCTTTCACGGCAGGAGCGTTCAGCGGAACTGCCCTGTCCAATACAGTGACAACTCCGATCTTCATTCCGGTCATCACTCTCGTTAAAAGTGCCAACAGCGCCCAGGCTTCGGTAGGCAGTTCCCTATCCTTCTCGATCCTGATCAGCAACACCGGTAATATCGCCGCCACGCTGAACCTGACTGACAGTTTACCGCCACAAGCAGTATTTGAACCGAACAGCGTCATCATTGGCGGAACACCGCTTCCCGGTTTCAACCCGGTGACCGGAATCCCGGTAGGTCCGCTTGTGCCGGGCGATAGTGTCACCGTCAGTTTTCTGGTCACCGTGACGGCGCTGCCCCCGGGCCAGCAGCTGCTCAATTCGGCTGCTGCTGCAATCAGCTTCACTCTGCCTGACGGACGGCAGCTCGGAACAAACGCTGTTTCGAACACGCTCAGTGTTCCTGTCTCCGCTCCCAATGTCAGTATCGTCAAAAGCGTGAACGCCATTGATGCCGTTACGGGTGACATTCTTAAGTTCACCTCGGTGCTGACGAACACCAGCATCGCGGCTGTCAGCAACATCATTCTCAGTGATCCTCTGCCTGAGAATGTTGCTTTCATTCCCGGAACCGTAATTGTGGGCGGCGTTTCCCAGCCGCAATCAGTTCCGTCCGCCGGCATTCCAATCGGCAGTCTGGCCCCAGGGGCGTCAGTCGCCGTAACATTCGAGGTGAGGATAACAATGCCGATTCCTTCACAGATCAACAACCAGTCGACCGTCAGCTTTACCTCCGGTGTATTCTCCGGTTCTTCATCTTCCAACGTAACCACGACACCGGTAATACAGCCGCAGATTTCCCTTGTCAAAAGTGCCAATGATCTTAATGCAACAGTTGGCGAATCCATTATCTACATGATTGTTGTCAGCAACACAGGCAATCTGGCTGCCAATGTTACTTTGACTGACAACATTCCCGCAGGGACTACCTTTGATCCCAACAGCGTTATCGTTGGCGGCTTTCCGCAGCCGGGAGCCGCACCTGATACCGGTATTACCGTCGGCACCGTAGCTCCGGGGGCCAGTGTTACCGTCAGCTTCACTGTCTTTATTGTCTCCTTGCCTTCACCACAGCAGCTTGTCAATCAGGCCTCCTCCTCCTTCACTTTCACTCCGCCTGACGGCCGGCTGCTTACGGGTACGGCTGTATCTAATACGGTAACTATCGCGGTCTCCGCTCCCAATCTTTCCGTAGTGAAGAGCACTCCTGCAACAGCAGCTGCCGTTGGAGATACGATTGCCTATTCCGTAAGCATTACCAACACCGGAATTGATCCCGTAAATAATGTATTACTCAGTGATCCCGTGCCTGACGGATCCTCATTTATACCCGGCAGCGTATCAGTAAACGGAGTGCCTTTCCCAAATGCCAACCCGTCTTCCGGGATTGCGATCGGAACGTTGGCCTCCGGCGCAACTGCAATCGTCTCTTACAGCGTAACGGTCATTTCCGTTCCCGCTGACGCCTCTATTGACAACCAGGCGACCGTTACCTATACCTCGGGTATTTTCTCAGGTACTACTTTGTCGAACCCGGTAGCCGTTCCCGTCTTCCAGCCGAATGTCTCTGTGGTTAAAACAGCCAGCACCGCTAATGCCACAGTCGGCGATACCGTAACCTATACCTTGACTGTCAGCAACACCGGCAATTATGGAGCCACTCTGAACGTAACGGACAATATTCCGGCAGGAACCACTTTTGTGCCCAACAGCGTCCTGATCAATGGGCTGCCTCTGCCGCAGGCTGATCCCACTACCGGTATTACCGCTGGAACTGTCGCTGCGGGAGCCACTGTCGCCGTCACTTTCTCAGTTGTGATTACCTCACTGCCGTCTCCGCAGGTGCTGGTCAATCAGGGGACCGCAGCGTACAGCTTTACTTTGCCTGACGGACGCACAATCACCGGTTCAGCACTCTCCAACACGGTCACGATTCCTGTATCCAGCCCGAATCTCGCCGTGCTCAAATCCACCGCGACAACGGCAACCACCATTGGGGACACGATTACCTATTCCGTGACCTTGACGAATAACGGGATCGAAACCGTCAATAACGTTGTCTTTACGGATGCTCTTCCTGCAGGTACCGCCTTTGTGCCGAACAGTGTGCTTGTGGACGGTGTCGGACGGCCCGGGGCTTCACCTTCTACCGGGGTAACCATAGGCAGTATCGCTCCCGGAGCTTCAGTGACCGTAGCCTTTACTGTAACCGTAACTTCGCTGCCAGCAACCGGACTGCTGAACAACCAGTCCTCCGTCAGCTTTACTTCCGGAGCACTTTCCAACGTAGCATTCTCCAATATTGTCACCACACCGGTCTACGAACCGATAGTGGCAGCAGTCAAAAGCGCAAGCTCTGTCAATGCTACCGTCGGGGATACCATTACCTATACCGTAATTGTAAACAATACAGGCAACTATCCGGCTACTGCTACTTTGACCGATACGATTCCGGCAGGAACCCTACTTGTAGCAAACAGTGTGCTGATTAACGGATTCCCGTCCCCGGGAGCCGATCCCGCAACCGGCATTCCGCTCGGTTCTATTGCTGCCGGCGCCAGCTTAACAGTCACTTTCTCTGTTCTGATCACTACGCTGCCGCCAAACCAGCAATTGACCAACCGGGCTACCATCACCTTTGCGTATACCCTGCCGGACGGCCGGACCTTCAACGAATCAGCAGTCTCCAACATCAATCAGATTTCCGTTTCATCGCCTAACGTATTGGTATCAAAAGCCTCCACTGTAACAGATGCCGTAGTAGGTGATACCGTTCCCTACACAGTCACCGTTACCAATAGCGGGATTGCATCGGTCAACAATGTCGTGCTTAGCGATCCGATACCACCGGGAGCTTCCTTTGTCACAGGCAGCGTAGTTGTCGACAGCACTCCTCTGCCGGGAGCGAACCCGGCCAATGGAATTTCCCTTGGCACTCTGGCTCCGGGAGCTTCTGTCCAGGTCTCCTTCAATATTGTTGTTACTGCGCTGCCGAATCCACCGAGCCTTAATAACCAGGCGTCCGTGAGCTTTACCTCCGGTGCTTTCTCGGGTGCTTCCTATTCCAATAACCTGATTACTCCGGTGTATCAGCCGATAATCAATATCCTAAAGAGCGCGGATACAGCCAATGCAACCGTCGGAGACACTGTCACTTACTTCATTAGCGTCACAAACACCGGGAACTTGCCGGCTGTGGTTACCCTTACGGACTCCATCCCTGCAGGAGGTGTATTTGTTCCGAACAGTGTGCTGGTGAACGGTGTGCCGCAACCGGGAGCCGATCCGGCAGCCGGAATCAACCTTGGAACGGTTGCCCCTGGAGCTACAGTCGTCATGACAGTCACCCTGCAGGTTACCGTGGCTTCGCTGCCTTCACCGCAGCGACTCGTCAATCAGGCAGCCGCAACCTTCACGTTCACGCCGCCGGACGGACGTCTGCTCTCAGGCTCTTCCTTGTCCAATGTACTTGTGATCCCTGTATCGTCTCCGGACGTCACCGCAGTCAAGAGCACACCGGCTATCGATGCCGTAGTCGGCGACACCCTTACCTATACAATTGTCGTGACGAACAACGGTATCGTCGCCGTCAACAACGTTGTGCTGGTTGACCCGATTCCGGCCGGAAGCCAATTCGTTGCGGGCAGCGTTACCGTAGACGATATCGCCCGTCCTGGGGCCAACCCCGGATCAGGCGTTGTCATCGGCACGATTGCTGCCGGAGCTTCAACAACTGTAACCTTCAAGGTTCAGGTAATCGCGACATGACCCCTGGCTCATTTCCTCAACCTGTCGTGACGAATCAGTCCATGGTACTGTTCAGCTCGGCAGCGGGTATAGACGCTATAACCTATTCCAATACCGTCCATACCCCGGTCCTCAGCCCCGTACTTTCCTTATTCAAAAGTGCGGACAAAACCAGCGTCTCCCTTGGGGAGACGCTGGTTTACTCGCTTGTTGCCAAGAACAGCGGCAACGTGGCTGCACTGGCAACGATCAGAGATATTCTCCCTGAAGGCGTATCCTTCATTGCTAATAGTGTGCTAAGAGACGGAGTCCCCCTTCCCGGGGTATCTCCGTCTTCCGGCATACCGCTGGGAATAATATCACCGCAGACACAGGTCCGCATCGCCTTCCAGGTCATTGTCGTTTCGCTTCCCCCCTCACTGGAGCTTCGCAATGAAGCCAGGGGATTTTATTCTTTCACTACACCGGAAGGCAGGCTTGTGCAAAGCGAAATCCTTTCCAATCCGGTAGCAGTTTCTTTGCTTTCCTACCAGCTCTCCACCCTTCTGGCCGCAAGTACTCCGACTACCTTTACCGGAGATGTAGTCACTTATATGCTGCAGCTCAGGAACGAGGGAGCACGGCTGCTGAACGATATTATCGTATTCATTCCCGTGCCGGATGGAGCCATTTTCGTTCCGGGAAGTGTTGTCGCCGGGGGTATCTATTATCCCGATGCTGATCCGGCAGAAGGAATCCGGCTGGGAGGCCTAAGTACAGACACAGCCGCCGAAATTTCTTTTCGCGTACGGATCACGTCAGTCCCTGAGAATTCCCTGTTAACAACGCAGGCGCGCACCACCTACCAGGGAGATGAAGCTACTGATACCACCGAGAGCAATACCTTGGAAATATCCATTATCCAGGCAGGCGTTACAGTCAGTCTAAAGGTTGATCGCTACAGCGCGGCGCCCGGAGACAACCTGCATTATAAGTTCACCGTACAAAACAGCGGAAATCTGGCTGTAAATGCTGCACTGGTGGATGCAATTCCTCCAGGAACATTGTTCATCTGGGACAGCGTTATGGTTGACGGTGTGCCCATGAAGGGTATTAGACCGGGAGAATTCATCCCGCTGGGCACAATAAGAGCCGGCTCTGTGGTCCTCGTGGAGTTTCTTGTGTCTATCCCTGCAGCCACTGATATCAAGCAGACACCGGCGGTGCAGAACCAAGGCAATCTGCAATATACCTTCACACTGCCAGACGGACGAAATGTAAGACTGGTTGCCCGCTCAAATGCGGTTACCACCTTGATTCTGTCGCCGGTCATATCCATTGAGATGAATGGTGAACCGCCGATTGTCGAGCCCGGGGGGACTGCCCAATTCAGGATTTCAGTGACCAATAGCGGCAATTATCCTGCCGACGTTTCTGTCATCCGGATCGTGCCCCAAGGAAGCATAATTGAGTCCGACATCGTTACGGTCAGTACCCTTACCTCATCTGAAGCCTCTTACCGGGGGACGATGCCGCTGGGTACAGTGCAAGCTGGTCAGACGGTCCATCTCACTTATTTTGTCAGAATCAATGACGATTTCATGGGCCGGTCCCTTCAAGGCTCCTCGACCGCGCTGTACCTGTTCACGATTGACGGCCGGAGATATTCCGGGGAATCCCGGTCAAACAGCTATAAGCTTAATATTGAAGAGATCAGTGAATAAGGGATCAAAGTTCCCGGCTCCGCAGTTTATACCCATTGATATCTTCACATATCCTCCCTACCCCTGAATATACTTTAGTTACAGCATGCCTCAGAGTTACTCTCTTTAAGAAGCATGTGCTTACGCCCGTACCGATTTATATTCCATGGGAGGTGGTCATCCTGTCGCAATCACCCGGTCCATATGCGTTTGTCGTGTCAAAAGAAGACTGGTCCCTTCACCGCAAAGGCCATCAGGATCAGGAACGTCATCAGCAGAAGGTCAGGGAAGCCATTAAGGATAATCTGCCCGACCTCGTTACCGAAGAGAACATTATCATGTCGGACGGAAAACAGATTGTGAAGGTGCCGATCCGCAGTCTGGATGAGTACCGGATTATCTATAACTTCCGCAAGCAAAAGCATGTCGGCCAGGGAGACGGAGACAGCCAGGTTGGTGATGTGCTCGGGCGTGATTCACAATCTGCCCAACCGGGCAAAGGTGACAAGGCCGGCGATCAGCCGGGTCAGGATACGGTTGAGGCTGAAGTGAACCTCGAGGATTTGGAGGACATTCTGTTCCAGGACCTGGAGCTGCCCCACCTAGCACCGAAGGATAAAGAAGAGATCGAGGTCAAGTCCATCGTCTTCAACGATATCCGTAAAAAAGGCATGATGTCGAACATCGACAAGAAGCGCACCTTGCTGGAGAATCTGCGGCGCAACGCCAGCAACGGAAATCCCGGCATCCACAGCATCAGTCCCGACGATTTGCGCTATAAAACCTGGGATGATATTACGGTTCCTCATTCCAATGCAGTCATCATCGCCATGATGGATACCTCCGGATCTATGGGGACCTTCGAAAAATACTGCGCCCGCAGCTTCTTTTTCTGGATGACCCGCTTCCTGCGCCGGCAATACGAAAAGGTCGAGATTGTGTTCCTGGCTCATCATACGGAAGCCAAAGAGGTCAGTGAGCATGATTTCTTCACCCGGGGTGAAAGCGGGGGCACGATCTGCTCGTCAGCCTACCAGAAGGCGCTGGAGATTATCGACAGCCGGTATCCGCCGGCCAAATACAACATCTATCCTTTTCATTTCTCGGATGGCGACAATCTCACCTCGGATAACGAACGTTGCGTCAAGCTGATCGGGGAGCTGCTGAAACGCAGCAATATGTTCGGATACGGCGAGGTGAACCAGTACAACCGCAGCAGCACGCTGATGTCCGCCTACCGGCATCTGAAGCAGGAGCAGTTCATGCATTATGTCATTAAGGATAAGAAGGAAGTGTACCAGGCGCTCAAGACCTTTTTCGGCAAAAGAGATTTGGCGAAATCGTGATGAGCGGGATTTAGAGGAGAACTAATAAGATAATAAGAAGGTATCCCACGGGCTTCATTCAACAAATTCAAATCGGGCGGGTAAGCGATGTCCCTTGGTACGCAGGTGACGGCATCCAACAGAGCTTCTCTTCGAACCGCATCGGTCAGCATCTGCCGTGAGTGACATATCCCCTAAAATAAAAATGCAGCGCGTAGCCTAAGCGGATACACGCTGCATTTTTATACTGCACCTAGCCCCTGACTGAAGATCCCTTCCCTAAATACAAGCTTTTTCAGGGCTACCATTAATCATTCCTGTTTTTTGCAATAAATTCAGCAATTTGGATAAAACTCCGATCTGTTAGTATATTCAGGTCTCCTTGCAGCACCACGTTAAACTTTTTTTCAATATTAACGAGAATCATGATGAAATCAAGGGAATTAATATAATTGGACAACTCCAGGTCACCTTCCAAGCTGGTCAGCAATCCAGTTTCACCCGATTTTCCTGCTTCTTCAGCTCTTTGCAAGAGATGAGCATTAATGATTTCAAGCAATTCCTGAGTAATCGTATCCATGGAATGCATAGTAGACGCTCCTTTGTATGGACCTAGTATGTGTTAACACCATCATCGATCTGTATAATCCCGTTCATCTGTGTACTCTTCATCGCTTCGTTAAAAAGGTTTCGTAAAACTTTAACTCGGCATCGTAAATACTGCTGATTCGATCCGGCAATTCGGCGAATTGTTCAACTTTAAACTGATTGGAGTATACATATTTGCCCACGATCGCTCTAATCATGCTCCACTCATTAGTAATACTCTGTAGAATGGCACTTAAAGGCTCCTGCTCCATCTGCAAAAGCTTCAGCTTGTAGCTCTCCGCTTGTTTCGCCAATATGATTGAATTCAGCTTATCGAGTTGCTGTGCAGCATAATCTATAGATATGTGCGCTTGCTGCATCAATCTCCCATACCACAGCTCCGACACTTCCAGCAGCTGGTCTAGACCTTCTGTAATTACATTCATATTTGCCTGAATGAGTTCCTGATATTGTTCCGCTTCGCCGGAAATCATGGAAGCAGCTTGATTCAGCTTATAAAATTCATAGTAGGAATCCAGCTTCATTTGTCCTTGATTGAATTCATGATCAAATTCAATATAAGCCCGCTCCAAATCTTCCATCCGAATTGTTTTTTTATCATAGGACAGGTTCTCCATCTGCAAATGTTCAATAATATGAAAATGGCCGGTACAATCATTATATCCATGAACTAAGATGGTGTGTGGCAAATGCTTCTTCCGAAAAGTGTCTTTGCGAATCGGCAATTCGTAACAATCAACCCATAGTATCACAGGTCTCCCCATGTCTACCGCACTCTTGATTTTGTCAATGACTGTTCCGGCAAACTGTTCCTTCTCGACTGCGATTCCAAGCCCTGCAAGAGCTTCAATAAGACCCTTATTGCTTCTGTAAGAGATTCCGCAAAGAGCGCCTTCCCCTGTCAGGGCCGTTTCATACACAACCCAATCGTTAATCAGTAACGGCAATATACTAAGCTGAAAATGCCGTATAACCGGAAACAACGAATTATACAAGCAGCTTTGATAATAGATTTCGTTAAAAGGTTCTATCGGTTCAATGATTTTTGCCATCCCTTTTTCCCCGCTTTCACTTCAAGCACGCACTCAGTCCTCAACCTTAGAATTCGAGTTTTCCAGAGTTTCCGCTATTTTCTCAAGCGTCCGGTCTTGTTCAATATTTAAATGGTCTACCGCCACACCATGCTTTTCCAGCTCAACCTCCACCCGGATAAGCAATAAGGAGTGTCCCCCCAAGTCGTAAAAATTGTCATCCACCCTCATCACATCACGTTCGAACAGTTCTCCCCAAATGCTTGCCAATAATTTCTCAAGTTCGGTGTATTCACCGGATTCTCTTCCAACCAGCTGTACGTTCTTGAAGAACGGTTGTTCCTGAATCTGACCATTCATCGCTACTTGATTTGCGTGTACAGCATTCATCTCTCCCAGAATCACTCTGGGCCGATTCGAATATAGGATTTGATCAAGTGCAGCCAGCGCAGAACGAGGTGTAATATGGCTAATACCTTTATCGCTTTCTTTGACGCCGTAATTAGCAGCCATACCGACTTCCTTCCAGGCCGGCCAATTGATAGAACAAGCCGTCATACCTAATCGGGATCGGTAGGAAGCGAATGAATCCATAAACCTGTTGGCAGCCGTGTAGTCCCCTTGACCCACTCCCCCAGTAAGCGAAGCGAGCGACGAGCACAGCACAAAAAAGTCAAGGTCATTGTCTTTCGTAAGCAAGTGTAAGTTCCATGTCCCCATTACTTTAGGAGATAAGACCGCGTCCATTTGCTCTTGGCTTCTCCTGAACAGCATCCCGTCTCCTGCGATGCCTGCAGCATGAAAAATTCCACTAATATTTCCGAAGCTGGCTCTAATCTGCTGGATCAGCACGTCCATTTGATCGAAATCGGTAACATCCGCGCTGTAAGAATGTATGGTTGAACCCAGACTCTCCATTTCTTCTATGCTTTCAATGATGCGTTTTCGTTTAGGATCATCCCCCGCTTTAATAGAGCTCCATTCTTCACGGCTCGGCAAGGGCGTCCGGCTTACAAGGGCAATGGAGATTTGCTGTTGTCTCGCCCAATGTTTGGCCACTTCTAAGCCAATCCCCCCATGTCCTCCTGTAATGACATAGACACCATTGTGGCGAATGGAAACGGCTTCGGTTGTTCCAAGATCCGCTGCCTGTAAGCTTTCTATATATCTAACGCCGTTGCGGTATGCAAATTCTGTCGCTTCTCTGATTGATGATAACATTTGCCCAATTACGGGAGGTTCAATCGTTATGTCCAAATCAAAGCTGCGAGTGTACAGGTACGGATGTTCTTGATGAATAACCTTCGCCATCCCGAGCATAGCGGCACCGATCGGATCGATCTGTGGCTCGTCCCCTGTCACGGCATTTGCAAATCGGGTAAGGACAGAAATCACTGTTTCTTGTCTTCGCTGCTTCTTGAATAATGCTTTTGATAAAGAAGCCAAGCTGTACACGCTGCGAACGAGGCGTTCCTGCAGCTCCAAGGTATGGTGCGGCAGCCGTTCTTCGAGATCAAAGGCATGGATGACATGCCCAACCTTTCCTACTTGCTCGATCAATAAGAGGTAGTCAGAGTCATTGCCTGAAATCACGTATTCATAATCCGTTACTTTGCTGTACTGGGGTCCATAATAAACTTCAATATAATCCCGGTTTTGTCTTTCCAGCAATGTACAGATCTGGCCGCAAACCGGAGCCGTTGTTCGAAAGAAAACCGTCATCCCGTCAATGGGTTCCGGGAGTTTGTCATTAATACTTTGGGGCACCCATTTTGGCTGGTAATAACAATACTCCTCTTCATGCACGGATGTTAAAGTCTCACGTCTCTCAACAGGCTGTGTATGCTTCTCCGGAATGTTGATCCAGCATCTGCTTTTCGAATAGCTGTAGGTCGGCACACTGACTTTATTGTAAGAACGTGTCGGATATAACAGTTTCCAATTCATCTCTGTTCCTTGTGTATAAGCCTGAGCGAAATCATGAAACGTTCTTCCCGCACCGGACGAATCTTTGCTAATATTGGACAGAAGTTCTTTGACGTGCTCGGAAGCGGAACCGGATGCAGTTTCATAATTCGGCCAGGTGACTTTGTTAGCGCTGACGTTATGGCTGCCGTAATAAATATGATGCTCTTCCATCGTAACGAATGGGGTTTTTAGAAATCGCTCCAATTGCTGAAGCAGTTCTTCTATGCTGCATGCCTTCAGCACCAAGCGGTGAGCGTAGTGGCCTCTCCCCGTATTAACGGTGTAGCAAATATCCCCGATTCTATGCTGGCCGGCAGAACTCGATAGGAAAAGTATATATCTGTTTACCATATCTAACAGGTTCGTTTGTTCCATGGCAGATAAGGTGAAAATATGATGCAAATTGTCAGGGGAAGCCTCTGTTCGTTCAGGAGCCTCCTCTAATACGACATGGCAATTCGTTCCGCTTAAACCGAACGAACTTACCCCGCATCTTCTTTTTGAACCTGGTGAACGCTCCCACTCGATTAACCGGTCTGCAATATAAACGGGCGAATTAATAAACGATATATTAGGATTAGGTTGTTTAAAATGCAGCATCGGTGGAATTTGTTGATGCTCTAAGGCCAGCACGGCCTTAATAAAACCGGCGATTCCCGCTGCATGATCCAAATGACCGATATTCGTTTTGACAGAACCGATGGCGCAAAATTGCATCTTTGAGGTATGCTTGCGGAATGCATTGTGTATCCCTTGGATTTCGATAGGATCTCCCAGCTTTGTTGCCGTACCATGGGCTTCCAGATATGAAATGGATTCGGGATCGATTCCCGCATCTTGCCATGCTCTTAGAATAACCCGCTCCTGTGCGGCTGGATTCGGTGCTGTTAGTCCTACCGAGCTTCCATCTTGATTCCATGCGCTGCCCTTAACGACCGCATAGATATGATCATGATCCAGCATCGCTTGATGCAGTGGTTTCAACAGAACAGCCGCGACTCCCTCTGCAGTATTTGTTCCATCCGATTCTGCATCGAATGTTCGCGTGTACCCGTCTGATGATTCAGTTCCCATTTTGTAGTCATTCGCCTGACTGGCCGGTAACATATTGATTCTGACGCTTCCCGCTATCGCAGTATTGCATTCGCCTGCGCGGATAGAGCGGCATGCCAGATGAAGTGCAGACAAAGATGAAGAGCATGCAGTATCCACCAAACTGCTGGGGCCTTTAAAATCAAATATATAGGAAATCCTCCCGGCAATAATCGATTTTAGATTACCTGAAGTTGTCAGACCCACAAGCTCCGGAGCGGACCTTTGCGCGAGTGCTTTGTATTCATTGAGCCCGTCGCTTGATAATCCGACAAATACTCCGGTTTCGCTGCCAACGAGCTCCCTCCCCCCGTATCCCGCATCCTCCATAGTGGCATAGACAGTCTCCAGAAAGAGCCGTTGGTGCGGATCCATTAACTGGGCCTCAATAGCCGGCAGAGAAAAAAACTTATAATCGAACATGTCGATGTTACCAAGATAAGTAGCTTTCTTAAATTCCTTAGGGGCGATGCCGCTTTGCTTTAGCACATCTGTAATATCTTTTTTGCGTGTTTGCGGAATTTCTTCTATTAGACTCTTCCCTTCAACCATACAATTCCAAAATTCATTTGTATTTTTTGCGCTCCCAATCTGACAGGATACACCAATCACTGCAATATCCTTACTTGAGATTTGTTCAAACTTGATATTCTCGTTCGTTGATAGCACTTCGGAAGTATCGAAGTCGACTAGTCTTTTTTTCACATCGTACCCTCCAATTCGAAACATGCTCTGATGTATAATCGGTAGAACAGAAGAGAAGGACCTTCGCTTGCCTTCTCCTCTCTTCTCCTGTTCACTTCACGTCTCTTACAGACCGACCTTTTTTTCACATTGTTCCAGCATTTTAGCCAATAAGCTTACGAACTGGCGAAGCAGCCTCTCTACAGACGTTTGTAAAATCCGGCCCTGGTTGTACTCACATGTCATGGACTGGACAATGCCAGCCTCTCCACAATTGAGCACAAGATCAAACTGCTTTGCAAAGCCTGACGGCAATGGGTCAGCGCCTGTAAATGCACAAAGGATTTGGCCTTCTTGCGGCTCATAAGCAGCATACTTCACCTGGTCCCAATGAAATCGCCCTTCCGTTTTCAGGTATCCGTCTACTATTGCAAAAACTTCCTCCAGCTCTTCGGCTTCCCGGAACGAAACCTCAACCCGGCATACATCGCCGCCTTCTATCAAGCAAGGCAAAGTAACCGTTTCTGTATGTGCGTATTCCGACATTAAATATGCAAAAGCGGTCAACAGCACAGACATCTTTTGAATGCTGTAGTGACTCGAAATGCGTTCCAAGCTTTGACTCGTTCGTTCCGAGAGCTCAAAGCGCAATACATCGCCCGGAATGTAGACACCTTTCTCGGCCATACCTGACGTTGGGAATGCGAGGGGGAGGTGCTTCCATGTAGATGCTTGTTTTTGCACATGGACCGTTTCGATATACTGAGCCAATTGACGCACGTTCGGGTTTCCGAACAAATCCGCTACAACAAGTACACCCGGATACTTTTGCTCTAATTTGGAATATATATCCATAATGCGCAATGAGTTTCCACCCACATGGAAGAAGTTATCCGTAACCCCGATGTCGTCTTTGTGAAGAACCTCTTGCCATACTTTCAAAATTCCAGACTCAATCTCAGTAGCAGGCGGCAGTTTTTCTTCTTGATCATCCATGGCCACATCTGGAACAGGCAGAAGTGTTCGGTTCACTTTGCCGTTATTATTGAGCGGAATATGGTCCAATTCCACAAAATAGGACGGGATCATATAGTCCGGCAGATGTCTGGACAGGTGAGCATGTATTTGGGCTACAGTCAGCGGCATGCTGCATACCAGATAAGCGCATAGATATGCCTGCCCTTGCTCGTCCTTCCGGTCGACTACGACAGCTTCACGGATATGCCCATGCGCCTGAAGCTGCGCCTCGATCTCCCCGCACTCGATCCGGTAGCCGCGGATCTTCACTTGATGGTCGGTCCTGCCCAGGTACTCCAGGTTGCCGTCCGGCAGCCATCTCGCCAAATCCCCGGTCCGGTACATCCGCATCCCCGGCTCGAACGGGTTGTCTACGAACTTCTCCGCTGTCAGGTCCGGCCGGTTCAGATAGCCCCGGGCCACGCCGGCTCCCGTGAGACAGATTTCGCCCGGCACACCCATGGGCAGTAACCGGCCTTCCTGATCCAGAATATACACCCGCACATTGGACACCGGTTTACCGATCGGAACGATTCCCATCTCTTCTTCCGCCTCGTCTGCCGGCCACATCGTGGCGCACACCGTCGTTTCCGTCGGCCCGTACGCATTGATTAAGTTGACGTAAGGACTCCACTTCCGCACCACCTCCTGCGGACAGGCCGAGCCCGCCGTGATGACCGTTCTCAACGGGCGGACCTGCTCCGGATGCATCCGTGTTAAGTACGCCGGCGGCAGAGTGATTACTGTAATGCCGTTTTCCCGGATGTACTGCTCGAACTCCCCGAGGTGATGGATCACTTCCACCGGCACTATATGCAATTGCGCCCCGCTGCACAGGCTCATCACGATTTCCGATAGAGAGGCATCGAACGAGAGCGATGCAAATTGGAGAATCCGGTCATCTCCGGTAATCTGCAGCGTACGTTGAAACATGGACGTCAAGTTGGCCACACTCCGGTGCTCGGCCATCACTCCTTTGGGCCGCCCCGTCGAGCCTGAAGTGTAGATGACGTATGCCAGGTTCTCCGGCCCGCTGACCGCTTCTAAATTGCAGCCATCGATACTGCTGCTTTCCCCGACAGACATTGTACCGGTCGCAGCGGTTTCGGCCTTTGCTATCGTCAGTCCCAGCTTCGCTCCCGCAAAGGCAGTTTCCGCCAGCAGCGCCTCATCGCCTATCAGCCACTGACTGCCGCTGTCCTCCAGCATGTATTGGATGCGCTCTGCCGGATAGGCCGGATCGATCGGTAAGTACGCCCCGCCGGCTTTCAGGATGCCGAGCACCCCGACGATCATCTCCACCGAGCGTTCCATCAGGATCGCCACGATGTGGTCCGGCCCCATACCTTGCCCGCACAGCGTCCACGCCAGCTGATTCGCCCGCGCATTCAGCTCCGTATAGGTGAGCTGCTGTTCCCCGTACACGGCCGCCACCGCATGCGGCGTCTTCTTCACCTGTTCCTCGAACAGACCGTGAATCGTCGCTTCCCGCGGATACTCCGCCGCCGTGTCGTTGAACCCGTGCAGCAGCTGTTGCTTCTCCTCTGGCGTGACAAGCTCATACGAGCCGATGCTTGCTTCCGGCTGCCCGGTGATTTGCGACAAGAGCTGCATGAAGTGCATCAGGTACCGCCCGGCTGTCTCCTCGTTGAACAGCGCGCAGCTGTATTCCAGCATCAGTTGAAGTCCTTGATCACTCTCCGCAACGTTCAGCGTTAAGTCAAACTTCGTCGCCAGGTGATTTAGCTCGACCGGACGAACGTCAACATCCGCCAGGGTAAAGCGCGCCTGCTCCATGTTCTGCAGCACCAGCATCGTGTCAAACAGCGGGTTGCGGCTCCGATCGCGCCGCACGTTCAGCTTCTCTACCAGTTCCTCGAACGGATAGTCCTGATGCTCGAACGCCACCAGCGTCCGCTCCTTCACCTCGCGCACGAAGTCCATAAACCGCTTCTCCCCGGACGGGGCGTTGCGCAGCGCCAGCGTGTTCACGAACATTCCGATCATCGGCTCCGTATCACCATGCGTCCGCCCCGACACCGGCGTCCCGACCACGATGTCGGTCTGCCCTGTGTACTTGTGCAGCCACACGTTATAGGCGGCCAGCAGTACCATGTACAGCGTGGCTCCGGTCTCCGCAGCGATTCGTTTTAGGGCCTCTGCCGTCTCGGCGTTCACTTCGGTGTATACCCGTCCGCCTTCACTGCTTGGCACCGCTGGACGCCTCCGGTCGGCCGGCAGCTCCAGCACCGGTGCTTCCTCCGCATAGGCCGACAGCCAGTACGCCTCATGCCCTTGCATCCGCTCCACCCCGAGCGTGCCCTGCTGCCAGACCGCGTAGTCCTTGTACTGGATCCGCAGCGGCGCCAGTTCCCNCACCGGCGCTTCCTCCGCATAGGCCGACAGCCAGTACGCCTCATGCCCTTGCATCTGCTCCACCCCGAGCGTGCCCTGCTGCCAGACCGCGTAGTCCTTGTACTGGATCCGCAGCGGCTCCAGCTCTTCGCCGGCATACGCCGCCATGAAGTCCGACACCAGAAGGTTCATCGACACGCCGTCCGACACGATATGATGCATGTCCCACACCAGCCAATGGCGCTCCTCCGCCAGCCGCAGCAGCCCGGCCCGCAGCAGCGGCGCCTGACTCAGTTCGAACGGCCGTACGAAGCTCCGGGTGAGTTCCCGGGCCTGCGCTTCATCTGCACCCCGGTATACCCATTCCAATGCCACGTCATCATGCACCTGTTGTCTCGGTTCGCCGTCGATCCACCTGAACGACGTGCGCAGCGATTCGTGACGGGCGATGACCGAGCGAATCGCTTGTTCCAGCCGATCCGCATCCACCTGCCCGGCCAGTTCCACGACGCCCGGCATGTTGTAGCGCGTGCTCTCCGGCTCCACCTCATGCAGCACGTATAGCCGCCGCTGCGCCGAAGACAGCGGATAATCCTTGCCCAGCTTCACCGGTTCGATGGCGTTGTATGCTATCTTCGACATCCCCTCGATCTTCTGCGCCTGCTCCTTGATCGTCGGCAGTCGGAATACGTCCTGCAGCGTCAGCTCTACGTTCATCGTCTTCTGGATTTTGGACACCAGCGCGGTTGCCCGCAAGGAGTGCCCTCCGATTGCAAAAAAGTCGTCGCTCATCCCAATGTTCTCTACGCCAAGCACGTCCTGCCAAATCCCAAGCAGCTTCCGTTCCGTCTCGGTACTCGCTGCCTCATACCGTTCTTCCGAATGCATTCTGGCATCCGGCTCCGGCAACGCTTTGCGGTTCAGCTTGCCGTTAGGGGTCAGCGGCAAGCGCTCCATCGGCATCATGTATCCCGGTATCATATAGGACGGCAGTGCCCGCCCGAGGTGCTCCCGAATCTCCGCCGAAGCCGTCTCCTGCTGCAGCACCACGTACGCGCACAAGTATTTCCCGCCGGCCGCATCCTCCCGGGCGATCACCACCGCTTCGCGGACCGCCTCATGCTTCAGCAACTGGTTCTCGATTTCTCCCAGTTCCACCCGGTAGCCGCGGATCTTCACCTGGTAATCTTGGCGTCCCAGGAACTCCATGTTGCCGTCCGGCAGCATGCGCCCCATGTCCCCCGTCCGGTACATCCGCCCCTGCGGCACAAACGGATTGGTCATAAACGATGCGCTGGTCTTCGCCGGATCGTTCAAATAGCCTCTGGCTACGCCCACTCCCCCGATATACAGCTCGCCGGCCACCCCGTACGGCACCGGATGCCGATCTGCGTCCAGAATGTAGAAGGTATTGTTCGCCAGCGGCTTTCCGTACGGAATGCCCGTTTGATCCGCCGTAACTTCCTGGATCGGATAGTAGTTAGACCATACGGTGGCTTCCGTCGC
>NZ_JBGJZP010000022.1:0-118778 GCF_042610515.1 Paenibacillus paludis | reverse complement strand
GTTAATCCGGAGCAAGCTCCTTCATAACTCCGCTCGACTTGCATGTATTAGGCACGCCGCCAGCGTTCGTCCTGAGCCAGGATCAAACTCTCCAAATTGGTTTTTTCGAGCGGTCACTTCACCCGAATCACTTCGAGAAAATAACCATCCGAAAAAGATATTGAAAAGAGCGACTGCTCATTTTGAAACTGACGATTCATTAAATGAATCTTTAAAAATTAACGCGTTCCATTTGTTCAGTTTTCAAAGAACTTGCTCCTGGCTTTCAACGTTATGTCTCTTGCGCAGGAATTAGATCATATCATGTTTCTGTATTGCTTGTCAACTTATTTCTTCTTCGCTGATCAAGTTCAGCGTCGATGCCTCATAAGCACAAGAGATAATATATCATGCTGAAGGAATGTTTGCAACCCTTTTTTATAAAATAATAAAATAACGCATAATTGGATCGACTCGAGTACAAATTGATTCCCATAACGCTTCGATTGTGGCTAAAATAGGATTTATCGGATTTCCATATATATGCTCACCCATTAACCCGTTTGAAAGGAGCTCAGATGAATAAGAATTCTATACCCGCTGCTCCCTCTTTAGTTGCAAAAGACCGGGAACAACGCAATCTGCAGCAGGATACTATTTACCGGATTTTACTCGCCGTAAGCTTTGTGCATTTATTCAATGATTCCATTCAGGCGCTTATCCCGGCGATGTTTCCTATCTTAAAGGAAAACATGCTGCTCTCCTATGCACAGGTCGGATGGATATCCTTCGCCCTGAACATCACTTCTTCGGTGATTCAGCCGATAATCGGCTATGCCGCTGACCGTAAACCCCGACCGATCCTGCTCCCTCTGGGGATGTGCTGCACGTTCGCCGGAGTGTTCCTGCTCGCTTTTGCCGGAAATTACGTATTGGTCATCTTCTCTGTTATGCTTGTCGGCTTCGGTTCGGCTGCGTTCCACCCGGAGGGCATGCGTGTAGCTCATATGGCTGCAGGTCAGCGCAAGGGATTGTCGCAATCCATCTTCCAAGTGGGAGGCAACGCCGGACAATCGCTGGGTCCTCTTTTGATGAAATGGGTATTCATTCCCTTTGGGCAGATGGGCGCACTTGGGTTCACCGTAATCGCTGCCGCCGGAATTGCCGTACAGACCTATGTGGCCAAATGGTACCAAGAAATGCTTAATGCAGGCTATACGTTCCGCAAAAAATCGACTGGACGCACGCTTGACCCTGCTCGCAGCAAAAGCATTCTGACCGCAACCGTGATCCTGGTCTTTATCGTGTTTGTACGCTCCTGGTACAGCGCCTCCATCGGCGGCTATTATGCCTTCTACTTAATGGATAAATACGGAATGAAGCTCGATGACGCTCAAATATACATCTTTATGTATTTGGCGGCCGGTGCAGTTGGAACCTTCTTCGGGGGCCCGCTAGCCGACCGTTTCGGACGGCGTAATCTCATCCTGATCTCTATGGTGAGTACTGTGCCTTTTGCGCTGGCGCTACCTTTTGTAAACCATTTCTGGGCCGCTGTTCTGCTAATCATCTCCGGATTTGTCCTGCTGTCCAGCTTCTCAGTAACAGTCATTTATGCACAAATGCTCTATCCGGGCAATATCGGAACCGTCTCGGGACTGATTACTGGACTGGCTTTTGGGCTTGGCGGGATCGGCTCGGTAGTTATCGGCGACCTGATCGACCGGATCGGAATTGCGACTGTGTTCATAGCTTGCGGCTTCCTCCCGCTGCTTGGCCTGCTTGCCCTGCTGTTACCCAATGATAAGACACTGGAGAAATGGGCCGCTGAATAAGCAGCATGATTTCATCGCTTCGTCTCTCTTCTATATCTATATAAGTCCATAAGGGTCCATCCTTCTCTATTAGAGTAGGGTGGGCTTTTTTCACAGCAGAAGATTTAAACTCTTAACAGCCAGCAGAATTATCCAACCGCCCTTTTTTAGGGTACAATTAATTAAAAGTTGAACTAATTGTCATAGCGAGGAAGGCTGAGGAGGAATGGCAATTGAAGAAAGCACTCACGAACATTCGTAAAGGATACGGGAAGAAGCTTGTCTCCATCCATATGTGGAATGCCTGGCTGGTCCTGTTTCTGGCACTCAGCGGATTATTGCTGGTCGGCGGTTTCTGGCGGGAGCTTCTGGGTGAGGGCAGGGTGTGGCTAAAATGGGCACATATCGCGTTTGGACTGGTGCTGCTGATTCCGGTCATTTATTATTTACTGCTTGCTGCAAAACACTGGAAAAGACTCAAGGGGAAAAATGGGCAAAAGGCTAATGTGATTTTTGTGCTGGTCCTATTGATCGGGTGGATTGTGTCGGGTGTCGTACTCTGGCAATTCAGGCTTGCCGGGCCAAGAGCAGCAAATACCGCACTATTTATACACGATCTTCTAACCTGGGTTGGACTTCCGGTTATTATTTACCACTCTATTACCAGAGTCAAGTGGCTCAAAGAACCGAAGAAACGCTCTATTGTACCAGAACCGGTAACATCAGCTAATGGAGCATCTGCTTCTAATGATAAGCAGAAACAGCCGGGAGCGGCCCATGTCCAGCAGCCGATGTATACCCGCCGCGGTTTCATTAAAGTCGCTGTGGGTGCCGGACTTGCGGTAACGCTCGGACCGACCTTTGTCCGCTGGATCGGCAAATCCTTTCAGTTGCCCGGCACCGCGGATTATGCAGCAAACAATACCAACACACTAATTCCCGACCCTATTCCGCTGGCAAATTCAGCACCACCGATTGGTGGAGGAGCGGAAGGGAACTTCCGCGTATATACTGTAACCGATATTCCAGCATTCGATAATTCGAACTGGTCATTTACGATTGACGGGCTGGTGGACAAGAAGTTCACCTGGAACTGGGAGGAATTCGTCAAGCTGCAGCGCGAGGTGCAGGTCAGTGATTTCCACTGCGTCACCGGCTGGTCTGTCTACAAGAATACCTGGGAGGGTCTGCCCCTCTCCAAACTGCTTGATCTTGCCGGAGTAAAAAGCCAGGCGGTGATGGTCAAGCTGTATTCCGGCGACGGCGTCTATACGGACTCCCTGACACTCGCACAGGCGCGAATGGAGGATGTTATGGTTGCCGTCATGCATGACGGCAAGCCGATTCCGAATCAGCTGGGCGGGCCTGTACGTTTGGTCACTCCGCAAATGTATGCCTATAAATCGGTAAAATGGCTCAACCGGATTGAACTCATTGATGAGGACCATGTCGGCTATTGGGAACAGCGGGGGTATGACAAAGACGCCTGGCTGCCTGGAGCAAATCGTGTATAACTGCGGCCAGCACCTCTTTCAATTCCGAACGGCTATTGCTTTGTTCATCACTGAGGAGAATAAAGCGGCCGCCATCCCGCTGCCCGCTGTCATATAGTTATCCTTATCGGTACGGTCAAAACCCATCCATACAGCGGCTGTCCAATCCGGTGTGTAGCCGACAAACCAAAGATCCCGATTAGCCTTGCTGTCGACACCGGGAAGCGCTGCCTGAGTCGTTCCGGTCTTGCCGGCAACCGGTATGTTCATCCGCGCTTTTTTCCCGGTTCCTTGATTTACTGCATTGCGGAGCATGAACGTCATGCTTTCCGCAGTTCGCGCCGAGATCACTTGACGCTGGCTGGAGACATGCTTGTATAGAACCCGCCCGTGCGCATTGGTTATGCTGCTAATGGTATGAGCTTCATTAAACGTCCCCCCGCTCGCAAACACACTGTAGGCCTGGGCCATTTTCAGAGGAGATACCCCATTGTGGAGCCCGCCGAGCGCAATGGACAGATTATTATCCTCCTGCGGCAGTTCTAACCCCAGCTTTCCGGCAAATTGACGGGCGCTGGAGATTCCCACCTGCTTCAGCAGCCATACGGCCGGAGCATTGATGGATTGCTGGAGCGCCTGGTTCAGGCTAACTTGGCCACGGTATACGCCATTCAGATTACCCGGGCTGTAACTCCCGTAAGACTGCTTACGGTCGGGAACTATACTCGCTGGAGTAAAGTTGCCGCTTTCCAGCGCAGGCCCGTAATCAATAATCGGCTTAAAGGCGGAACCCGGCTGGCGTGCGTCAATAATCGCCCGATTAAGGCTGCCCGCTTGGGGATTGCGCCCTCCCATCATGGCGGCAATTTCTCCGGTGTGATGATTGAGTATCACCATGGCCGCCTCGACCTGCTGGTTTTTCCCGTCGGGAGGAAAGGCATCTGCGTTACGAAATGCTTGCTCCAGTGTCTTCTGGATGCCTGTATTCATCCCTGTCTTAATCCTGTAACCGCCTGTTTGCAGCTCTTCCCTCGACTTACCCGTAAGCCGGGAGGCTTCTTTCAGCACAGCGTCAATATAGGAAGCACCTGCAACCTCAGTCTCAACTTCTACTTGAGGCCGGTATTTCTGTTTGCGCGCGGCAACCATTTGCTGTGGGCTGATCAGCCCCCGCTGCTGCATGATTCCCAGAACAAGCTCCCTCCTCCCCTCGGAAACCGCATTGTTCTCCGCAGGATTATAGATGGAAGGACCTTTCGGGATAGCCGCTAAAGCAGCGATTTGCGAAATCTCCAGCTTTTTGAGGTCACTTACACCGAAATAGTACTCTGCTGCCGCCTTTATTCCATACTGCCCCCGGCCCATATAGATTTGGTTCAGATAAAGCTGCAAAATATCCTGCTTTGACAACCGTTTCTCCAAAGCTGTAGCAATGGAGGCCTCGTTCAGCTTGCGCAGCATATTTTTATCTCTGTTTAAATAGAGATTGCGGGCTAACTGCTGGGTGATGCTGCTGCCTCCCTCTGTTACTCTGAAGTTCACTGTATTGTTAATGGCGGCACGCAGGATTCCCGTATAGTCCAGTCCCTGATGGCTGTAGAACCGGCGGTCCTCGACTGCCAAAAAGGTGTCGATCAGCAGAGCCGGCATCTCTTCCAGCTGAGCCATCGTCCGATATCCCGATTCCGGCAGCGGAATTCGGCGCAGCACATTCCCCTCTGAGTCGGTAATGACGCTTGATTGATCTAAAACCAGCTTCCCGGCCTGACGGCTTACCACAGCCTCTCCATATACACGGACATAAAACAGCATTGCCAGCAGCAGTAACACGCCAATTACCGCAAGATCAAATCCGGTATAAAAAACACGCAGCAGCTTTCGCCGGGTGAGCCGGGTGCCGGTATTGCCCCTGCTCAGCACTTTGCAATCAGGTTCACAAGGAACCGCTCCAAGCCCGCCGCTTCACGTTTCACCGCATCCACCTGAACGGCTTCTCCTTCTGCAGCCTTCAGCTCATCCAGCAAGCGCAGCAGCGTCTTCATCCTTAGTATGAGGGCCATACTCTCTTCACTGCTCCATCCCGCTTCTTCTGCATCTGCCGATTCAATCTCTGCTGTACCGGTGAGTTTTGTTTGCTGGCCTTTGTTCAGTTTCCGCAGATTAGCAGCCAGCCTGCCCAGCTCTCCTCCGGTGGATACCTCCAGTTCCTTAAAGAAGCCATTCGCCGCAAGCTCATCCGATGCCCGCAGCAGCGCCTTGAAATCATCGGATAATTTTTGCGAACGCAGCAGAAAAAAACCGCCGGAAAGAGCGGTAAAAAGAATTACAGCCAAAGGCAACCTGCCGATATGATTGATCATCCAATGCATTAAGCGGACTGTAAAAGCCCCGGAATCCGCGCTATGCCGCGAATATAGAAAGGAAACCACCGCCTGTAGCACCATAAGAACACCACCGCTGAGCAGCAAGCTTCCTCCAATAACATACAAATATCCGGTTCGTACCGTATTTAGTCTTCTCAAGTTTATCCCCTCCCGGTATCTGTGCATTTACTACTCCATGACACATAGAATACCGGTAAGTTCTTAAGAACCTCCCGCACAAGTTCTAAAGATTCTCTAAAGACTCCTGTGGAGATAACGGGAAGCGGGTGATAAAGTCGGTACGGTTCACATCGCTTTGGGCTGTAATTTCTCCATGGTGGCGTTCCACAATCCCTTTGGCTATAGCAAGTCCCAGCCCCGAACCTCCGGTATGCCGGGAACGGGAGCGTTCGGCCCGGTAGAATCGTTCAAAAATATGCGGAAGGTCGCTTTCGGCAATCATTTCTCCAAAATTGCTGATCCGCACGACTGCTTCATCCCCTTCTCGGGTGAGTACGATCTCCAGTTTTTTCCCTTCACGCCCGTAACGGATGGCATTGGTAATCAAATTTTCATAAGCGCGCAGCAACTCGTAAGGCGCTCCCTGAATCCATAAGGATTCTGTATGATCCACCAGCTCATAGGCCATGCCTGCCCTGGCAAGCTCTGGAACCGCCTCTTCCGCCAGCTGCCGAATAAACGCCTTGAGGTCCAGCTGTTCTGCTGCAAGCGGCAGTCCTCCACTGTTGACACGGGTATATTCGAACAGATCATCAATCAGCTTACGCAGCACCAGTGCTTTCTGATAAGCAATGCCTACATAATAACGCACCTCTGTCTCTTCCCGGCAGCGGTCCTGCTCAATATAATCCAGATAACCCAAAACCGAGGTCAGCGGAGTGCGCAAATCATGAGAGACCCCGGTAATCAGCTCATTTTTGGCCTGGATCGCCTTACGCTCTTCAAGCAGGGACTGCTGCAGCCGTTCGGACATAATATTAATATTCTCTGCCAGTACACCTAGCTCATCACTGGTCCGCACTTCAATCCGGTGTGACTCTCCCAGTTTGGTGATTTGCTGAATCCCCTTTGTGATCTCTTCGAGATAGGATACTACTTTTCGTGTGTACAAAAAAAAGAACACCAAAAAGCTGATAATACCTACGGCTGTCATTACCGGCACTGAGCCAATATGGTTAATAATCCATTTCAAAACCAGGGAATAGGGTGCCGACGGTGAACTCGTGTTCATGTGAAGCAGAGAATTCACCAGCCGATAACCTCCCCATAACAGGATGGCTCCTGACAACATGCTGAGAATAAACGCCCAAATGAATTTCCAGCGGATAGTACTTATATATTTTGCATTCACAGCATTATCACCTCAAGTTCTCAAGATGGCCCGTCCAATTTATACCCGATCCCCCATACAGTTTGCACATAACGGGGCTGCTTCGGATCCAGCTCAATTTTCTCGCGGATATTGCGGATATGTACCATAACCGTGCTGCCTCCGTCCAGAAAAGGCTCATTCCAGATATTCCTGTAAATCTGCTCCATGCTGAGCACCTGGCCCTGATGTCTCGCCAGCAGCTCCAAAATGGAAAATTCACGGGGTGTCAGCCTTACTTTACGTCCATCCACGCAGACTTCGTGTTTCAATATGTCGATGACCAGATCCTCGAAGATCAGCTCATTGTCATTCATCCTTGGTTGGGTATCCTTGTTGAATTTATGATAGCGGCGCAGCTGTGATTTGGCCCGGGCCACAAGCTCCAGCGGATTAAACGGCTTTCCGACATAATCGTCGGCGCCTATACTGAGTCCAAGAATTTTATCCATATCCGAATTTTTGGCGGACAGCATGATGATCGGCATATTTTGCTCTTCACGGATTTTCATGCAGGCTTCTATCCCGTCCATCTTGGGCATCATCACATCCATAATAATGAGGTCCACCTTCTCCTCTTTTAAATATTCCAGCGCTTCCTGTCCGTCAAAGGCTTTGAGCAGCCGATAACCTTCGTTGCAGAAATAAATATCCATCAGGTTAACGATCTCCCGCTCATCGTCCACTAGCAATATTGTTTCTTGTCTCACAGGTAGGTATCCTTTCCATTCCATAAGTGGTAATCTACCTTCTAATATATTAGAAATTATCCAATCTATAAACCCAAAAAAAGCCCCGTATCCCCATAAGGTATACAAAGGCTGGTATTACTCATTTTATTAGTTCCATTAAATACTCTTGAAAGAGGCATCATAAAGCCGGAACATCGTTTTGTAGCCCGACTCGTCAATCTTGATACCCACGTCCAGACGTCCGGTAATTTGCAGTGGGCCGGAGGTATGCCGGAGCTTGCTGCCTTCAGGCACAAAGACAATCATAATCTTGTTCCAGTAGGTCTCATCCCCATTATCAAAGGGACACTCCGCCCCGGGCTCTGGAATCAGCAGAAACCAGTTCTTCTCAAAGGAAAGGACTTCACCCATAAAACCCTTAATCGTAACCTCGCTGCCGCTGAGATCCCAAAACTGCTCCGAGGGGCGGGTTTGGTCGCTGCCGTCAAAGAAGCCGTTCCAATCAATGGCAGTGTGGCCTGTGGAAGAAGTCTTCAATTGGGCCGCTGCGGTTGGGGCAGGGCTGGCCTCAGGGAGGGAGCTGGCTTGTGGAGACGGAGATGCAGCGCTGCTCTTTCCACCGCTCTTGTCTGCTTCACCTGTTTTAGCCTTTGACTTCGTTTCAGGTGCTGGAGATGCCGGGCTCTTGCTATTACTCTTGCTGGAGCCTACAGTCTTCTTCGATGTATCCTGAATAACTGCTGCTGGAGCAGAAGGTTTCGGCAAAGGTTTGGATGTACTTGGTGCGATGGATGGCGCCGCAGCCAGTTCGGGTTCCGGTGAAGGTCCAGCTGTGGCCGTGGCGGCTTCTGGAGAGCGCTCCATGGTTGGCGAAGCTGCCGGTGATTCTTTTGGAACTATGGGTACTTGTGTAGCTTCGGGTGATTGTGCCACATCCTCTGTTACCGGACTGTCCGCCTCCACCGCAGCAGCAAAGGACTCTCCACCGCCATCAGCTGCACCGTTCTGGCCGCATGCTTGAAGCAGCAGCATGCTTGTAATAGCAGCCGTCATCAGGATCAACCTACCCTTTAATGTTATCAAGTGAATGTACCTCCTAGGATTTGAACAAAGCAAGAGGATGCATCCGGTACATCCGGAATGCAGGCCCCAGCGAAGATAGCAGACCAATGGAAAGCGCCCCTGCAGCAATAAGCCAATGATCAGGTGTCCACTGATAAGGTTCAATTTGAATGCCAGCTTGGGCGAACAGTGCATCCTTCAGCAGGTAAGCGCCAAGATGACCCAGCAGCAGTCCGGCGATAAGTCCGGTAGCTGTCACCAACAGACCTTCGCTCGTTAAGGTCAACCATACATAGGCTCTGGATTTGCCGAGAAGACGCAATAGCCCCACATCCTTGGTACGTTCCCCGACTGCGGCAATCAAAGACAGTAGGATCGCTATCGCTGCCAGAATTACGCATAATGCCGTGAGCACACTCAATAGCTGTGCTCCCTGATCAACAGCGTTCAGCACGTCGGAAACCGCCTGGCTTGTATAGGCAGCCTGAACTCCATTACTGCCGTCCAGCACCTCTTTCAAATCATGGGCCCCCAGCAGACTGGCCGGTTTAACCAGCACGGCTGTAATCTCCCGCTCCTCAGGAGGCAAGCCATGTACGGCCCAGGCATAATCTACGGTCGTAAATACTGCGCGGTCATCAGGGGTATTGAGGGCCGGAAGAATGCCCACAACGGTATACTGGAAGCTTTCATGTGCGTGTTCTTCGCCATGTTCTTCGTCATGTGCTTCGTCCGGCGAATCTCCGGCCGCCTCGGCAGCATGGCCTTCCTCATGATCTTCCTCATGCTCCTCTGTGTGTTCCGCCTCCGCAGTTTCATGGCTGTCTCCCTGAACAAGTCCATGTGCGCCCGTAAATGTATCTCCAATGTGCAGACCCAGAGATTCCGCCACATACGATCCAATAATGGTCTCACCGGTGTGCGCATATAAATTCCCGTCCTGAAGGTTACGGTCGCCGTATCGGGTAACAAAATATCCGGAGTCCATGCCGACGATCGGAAAGCCTTTATAATTATCTCCCGTTGTCATCGCAAAGGCCTTATCCACATCCTGATCCTGCTCCACTTGATCCAGAACAGCAAGCGGGATATTGCCTGTCGGCGCACCGATATGATAAAAGGTATTCAGCACAAGCTGGGTTTCACTGCCGGCTGCACCAATTACGAGATCGAAGGGGCCATACCCTTTTTTGGCGCCTTGCTCAACGCTTTGCCGGGACAAGGATAGCAGGACGATAAAAGCAACCGTAACTGCGACCGCACATACCGTCAACAGCGACAGAAACCGCCGATGCAGCAAATTACGCAGTGTTAATTTAAAGAGACTCATACAATTCCCTCTTCCGTTTCTCCCGGCTGCTCTGGAGTTTGGGCGCTGATTCCCGGCGTATCCGGTTAATCTCTTGAATGTTCAGACAGCGGGGAAAACGGTTCGCCATATTGAGATCATGCGTTACAACAATTAAGGTATGTCCATGAGCGACGCTGAGATCCAGTAAAAGAGAGGCAATTTCATCTGCCGTTTCCCAGTCCAGACTGCCGGTGGGTTCATCCGCCAGCACAAGTGGCGGCTCATTCACCAGCGCCCGCACAATCGCTACCCTCTGCTGCTGCCCGCGGGAAAGCTGGGAGGGAAGATGCCGGCCCCGGTCTGCCAGACCTACCTGATCCAGCCAATCGTCGACTACCCTTCTTTTCTCCTTAAGCGGAAGCTTTGCGGTCATAGCGATCTCCACATTCTGCCTTGCCGTCAATGAGGGGATCAGATGGAAATCCTGCAGCACATACCCGATATTGGAAGCCCGGAAAGCATCACGCTTCGCCTCTGTGAGCTCGCGTAGCGGCTTGCCGTCCACGACAATCCCGCCGCTGTCGGCCAGCAGAATTCCGCTGATCAGATGCAGAAGAGTGCTTTTACCGGACCCGCTGGGTCCGGTAATCGCTACATTCTCTCCTTTTTCAACACTCCACTCAGGAATATCCAGTATCGGCACATTTCTTCCATCTACACGAAATTGCTTTTTCAAATCGTGAATTTGGAGCAACAGAGCCACTCCTATCTCAATTTAATACGTTCGGACAAGGCATCCCAAGTCAAGGTTGTGCCCTTCAGCTGGCTGAATGCACTAAGCGGCAGGTACAATACGCCGTTATCGATATCAACGATATAAGAAGCAGCCTTGCCGTTCAGCTTAGCGGTTTTGTCTGTCAGATTCACATCAATTACATTCTTCTGCAATGTCAGCTTCGCAGCAGCAGCATCCCCTTTGTAAGTGCCTCCCAGCGCCTTGATCAAAGCTTCAGCAGGATACAGTACTTTGTTATCGCGGCTGATTTTGAACTTCGGATATACGTATTGGGATTGAAGCTCTGCGGAACGTTTGTTCAAATCAAGGCCCAGTACGCTGGCACCCGCCTTCGCGATCTCGGTGTTGTCCACCTGTCCTTTTACCTGCTCCGCAATCGGACCATAAGCCCAGACACCCACATCTACTGCGGAATGGCCATGGCCTGACCAGCCCACGAGCAGACGTTTGGAAACCACTGCATTGTAGGCTCCTTCACGTTTATACGAAGACCCGTCGCCTTCCATAATTTGTGCAACCTCTTCGTCTGTAAGATCGGTAATCCATGTATTGGCTGTTACGATGCTGCGGATCTCTTCTGGTGTCTGTGCTGCTTCCAGAGCGGCAGCCAGGCTTTCCGAGGAATGTTTTTGCTTATCCCACAGGTCGATATTAATTTCGTAAATGTTGTCGCGGGAGAGGGACAGTCCGCCCGTTTCATGGTCGGCTGTGACCACAACGGAGGTGTTGCCGTTTTTCTTCGCGAAATCAATCGCTGTCTTGACCGCGGCATCGAAGTCGAGTGCCTCCTGGACAAGTGTCGGCAGATCGTTGGCATGACCGGCATGGTCAATCCGTCCGCCTTCAATCATCATGACAAAACCCTCTTTATCCGCTGATAAAATATTCAGCGCTTTGGAGGTCATTGTCGCCAGGCTTGGAATTTCCGCTGTACGGTCCGGAACATAAGCCACATGGGAACTGCCGAACAGGCCCAGCACCTTGCTGTTTTTGGAGGTAAGCGCATTTAAGGCTGTCTTATTTTCAACTACAGTGTAGCCTTTGGCTTTAAAATCAGGGAGGATGTTCTTATCCGTCCGTTTGCCCTTTTCATCTTTGGTTACAAAAAACTGCTTGCCCCCGCCCATCAGAACATCTACGCCGCTCTCCAGGTATTGCGAGGCAATCGCCGATTCATTATCACGGCTGCGGACATGGGAGGCGTAGACAGCTGGCGTCGCGTGAGTAATCCGGGCTGTGGTAACAAGTCCTGTTGCCTTGCCGCTTGTTTCCGCAGCCTCAATAATGGAGGCAAACGGTTTGGATACATCTTCATTGGAAACGCTGATGCCTGCGTTGTATGTTTTGTGGCCTGTAGCAAATGCAGTACCGGCTGAGGCGGAATCTGTAACGATCCCCGAAACGATTTTCCCGCCGTCCTCACCACGGTCTGCATATGTAGTCGCTTGTCCCACGTAGTACGGATCAAGATTAAGATGGCTGACTCCCTTGGTGTATTGCTGAAAATATCTTGCGGCAGAAATTTGGGCCGGACCCATGCCGTCACCAATTAGTACGATAAGATTTTTGGACTGGGCTTTTGCAGCTCCCCCAGAAGTTTTAGCACTTTGTGCCGCTCCGGCCAGTGTAGCTCCTGAAACTACAGCTGCTGCCAATCCTCCAATTACCACACTCTTCATCAGCTTTTTCATTATTAACCCCTTCCTTGTTATAAAGATCTTTAACCAATCTTACCTTCGAAAGGTTAACCAATTGTCAACTGTAGTCAGGGGTTGTATTAAATTATCAACTGTTCATATATCACCGGGACACAAAAGAACCCACACCTTGTCACCAAGATGAGGGCTAGTAACGTTTTCTGTACAATCATCTTTCATTTATAAATTCAGCAATGGTTATATGGGGATTTGTATATCTTCCTTTGTTTTCGGTTTTTTGGCCATATTGAATGGCTTTGACGGGGCAATAATGAATACACGCCAAACATAGCGTACAATTTTGCCCCCACTGTGGTTTTTCAGAAACTTGAATGTTATTGCAGTTACAGACCTGCTCACAAGTACCACAGCCGATACAACTATCATCTGCCTGAAACTTGGTCGGATCAATGGCCTTTTTAGTAAACATCGGATTTATAATACCGGTTAACAGCCACGGAAACTTGCCTTTATCTATCCTGAATGCTCCTGTTGTTCTTTGCTTAATGTCATGGTTGATTTGTTTTAGAGTCTCCTCTGCTGCAGATAGCTTGTGGTGCTCCACTTCTTTGGAATCTACATCGCCCATGATGATAAAATTATTTGGCATTTTGATAGAAAATCCGCTGTTTAATTTTATCTTTTTTCTGCTCAGACAATCCTTCATCACTTTCATTGAATTGCCGATGCTGCCTCCGCAGGTTGCGACGGAAAAAACGTAGTTCCCCTGGAAATTGTTCAGCTTAAGCTTTCTAATAAATTCAAGGACGATTCCAGGCGGTCCCCACGAATAAGTAGGATGGACAAATCCAATAATTTCATGATCCTTCAGATTATATTCATTGCATTCATTGCCTGTGTTCTCTGCGGCAGATATGGAAATTAACTCTTCACCCGAATGAAGGGCTATATTTTTAGCAGCATATAACGAGTTCCCGGTTCCCGAAAAGTAAAATATCATCGGATGCTCCTCTCGATTCCTTGTAATGATTCCCTTGATTAATCCAGCGCATTTTCTATCGCTTTGAGAAAAGCTTTGCAGGTGAGCGTTGCACCACTTATGGTATCTACCTGCAGCGACTGCTCCCGGATTACCCTGCCGAACAACTCATCTGTGAACTCGGCCGGTTTTTTCTCTGCTTGCTCTAACACCTTGATGTCTGTAACTTTGCTGGAGGTCACAGTCACTTGAACTTTATTGGCCCTCCATTTGTACATACCTCCCTTATATTCCCCAACATATGTGCCATTCTTAATCTGCTTAAAATCCAGTGCTCTGATCGGGAGGTTTTTAGCTTCACACCGTTCCCCCGCAGTAAAGAGTAATGCTCCCCCAGCACCCCCCGCAATGAGTACCACCAGTACAATAACTGCGATTAGCATTTTGTTTCTCCCCTTTCGTTTCATTGCAATCTACTCCCGTCTTTTATCCTAAGATATTCGCTCTTATCCCCATCTCCGGCTGAAAGCAGTTGTTGAGACCTCGGGTAACATGAACCTGCAAGTCCGTATCCACGAGAACCGCTTCGGTTCCAGGGAAGCTTGTAAGAAGTTGAATCCCCTTATTCATCCCGGCTACAAATACCAGAGTAGACAACGTATCCGCAAGCGTAGCGTTATCAGCAACAATGGTCACGCTGATCAAGCCTGATTCCGCCGGATATCCGGTATGCGGATTCAGGATATGATGACGCCTTCTCCCCTCACGATCGATGAAGAATCGCTGATAATCCCCGGAGGTAACCACAGCTTTGTCCGCTACAAACACAGCTCCAATCAATCGATTATCCTGCCTGGGGTGACGGATACCTACACGCCAAGGGGAACCATCCGGCTTCACTCCCACAGCTGCCACATTTCCGCCAATGTTTGTGAAAGCCGATGAGATACCAAATTTCTTAAACAGCTCTACAAACTTATCGCTGGCATATCCTTTGCCTATCCCCCCTAAATCAACGGACTGCCCCACTCTTTGAAGTCCAGCAGTCTTTTCATGAGGATCTAATATCAAATCTGCAGCATTCACCATACGAAGTACCTCGGTAATTCTTACCTCATCGGGAATTTCGGATGAATTCTTATAATTCCATAGATCTACTAAGGGGCCGATAGTGACATCAAAACATCCATCACTATAATTTGAGAACTCAGCAGCAAGCGACAGCACCTCATAGGTATCCGGACTCAACTTCTCACATTTCATACCCGCTGACCTGTTAATCCTGCTTATCTCGCTATCGGGTATAAAGCGGCTTAGTAGGTTTTCCAGCCTGGCAGCTTCATACTCGACAGCTCTGAGTACTTCTTCCCCATGATCGCCGAAAACTTTGTGGATCATCTCTGTACCCATCCCATAGTGAACAGACTGGGCCGTCATGGCTTTATTCATCTTTAGTCCTCCTTTCATGGACCGTTACAATGAGGCGTATGCTTGACCAAGGCAATTGATAAATCTGCAGCTACAACCATGTATATGTGAATGAATATATTATTATTCATTCATTTTAGCATAGAAATGATTCGCCGCCAGGATTAATTTTCCATTCAACACTGCACTTCTCTTTCCACCACAACTCGAAAGAAAAGCTTCTCCTCGACAGGGATGATCCTGCTGTTGCAGATGTAAACGTAGAATTGTATATCCTTAAATTTCAAAAAGCCCTGTGACCTTTCGCAGGAAGCGAAATGATCACAGGACTCTGTATCTTGCTGTACATTGATATTCAGTACTATGTCGTAAAACAATCTTAAATCTCCAGCAGCCGGATCAATTCTTCCTCATCCTCAATGACCTGAATACCCAATTGCTGTGCTTTGGCCAGCTTGCTGCCCGCTTTTTCGCCGGCGATGACCAGATCGGTTTTCTTGGAGACACTGCCCGATACTTTGGCGCCAAGTGCCTCGAGACGTTCCGCAGCTTCCTCACGGGTAAGCTTCTGCAGCGAGCCGGTTAACACTACGGTCTTGCCGCTGAAGAAGGAATCGGTACTCACCGGCCGCGGAGCCTCAGGCGCCTTAGCTTCTACACCCAAAGCCAGCATGCGGTTAATGCCAGTTACCACAAAAGGATCAGCGAAGAAGCCCACGATGCTCTCTGCCACTATCCCGCCGATATCCGGCAATCCAGATAATTCCTCTGCTGTAGCAGACATTACAGCCTCCAGACTTCGGTAATGATCGGCCAGCATCCGTGTGGTTGCTTTACCGGTATTCGGAATGCCTAGGGCAAAGAGGAACGAGGCTAAATCACGCCCTTTGCTCTCTTCCAGCGCCTTCAGCAAATTGTCTACTTTCTTCTCACCGAAGCGATCGAGCTTGACCAGCTGTTCAAAATTCAGTTCATATAAATCGGCAGGCTCCCGCACATTCAGCTCTTCGTGCAGCTGCCCGGCCGTCTTGTCGCTGAAGGTCTCAATGTCCATCGCATCACGGGAAGCGAAATGGGTGATCCGTCCGATAATCTGCGGCTTGCAATCCAGCTTGTTGTTGCAGAAAAGATGCGCCCCGCGCATTTCGAGCGGGAAGCCACATGACGGACAATTCTCGGGGAATACAATTTCCCCGCCGTCGCTTTCTTCCGTCACCTTGCCAAGTATCTCTGGAATGACATCATTGGAGCGGCGGATAAACACCCGCGTGCCCAGCGCATGCTTAAGATTCTTGCGTTCGATATCCCCGACGTTGTTCAGCGTGCAGTTCTGGACAGTAACTCCAGCCAGTTCTACCGCCTCCACACGGGCCAGAGGTGTGACTTTGCCTGTGCGGCCTACGTTCCAGCTGACTGACTCCAATATCGTCGTCGTTTCTTCAGCTTCGAACTTGTAGGCAACCGCCCAGCGCGGGAATTTATCGGTATAACCCAGCGCTTCGCGGATACGGAAATCGGTAACCTTGATTACCGCACCGTCAATCAGATAGTCCAGACCGGAACGGCTCTCTTCAATCTCCGCCAGCTGCTCTGTAACCTCGTCAAAGTTAGCGAAGTAGGTGAGGTACGGATTCACCTTAAACTGGTTGGTCCGCAGGAAATTCATCATCTCCTGATGATCGGCAAACTGCACCCCTTCAGCATAACCCACGTTATAAAAGAAAGCATTTAGCCTGCGGTTCGCCGTAGTCTTAGGATTAAGGTTGCGCAGCGCTCCGGCAGCGCCATTGCGTGCATTCTTCAGCGGTTCGGCAGCCCGTGTATTGTAGTCGGCCAGCACCGAAAGGTTCATAATCCCCTCGCCCTGCACTTCGATAAGACCTTCCTTGAACGGAATCGTTAATGGAACAGACTTGATCGTCTTCACCTGAGCCAGTATGCCTTCACCCGTCACTCCATTTCCTCTTGTCGCCGCCTGCACTAACACACCGTCACGGTAGGTCAGGTTCAGGGTCAGGCCGTCGAATTTCAGTTCGACGGCATAACAAGGCTCGGGCAGAGGTGTATCCGGATTCTTCGTGTTGTAGTCGTTCACGAGACGCAGCACACGGGCATTCCAGCTCCGCAGCTGCTCAATATTCTGCGCTTTGTCCAAACTCCATAGCGGAGCAAGGTGACGATGCGGGGTAAAGCCTTTCAGCAGTTCCCCTCCCACACGCTGGGTAGGAGAATCCGGCAGCACAATGCCGCTCTCTGCTTCCAGGGCCACCAGCTTATCGTAAAGCACATCATATTCCTTGTCGCTGACCTGCGGCGCATCCAGCGTGTAATAATGGTAATTGTATTGATTCAGCTCAGCCACAAGCTCTTCCATCGTATGCATAACGTCCATCCGGGCGTATCCCTCCGTCATAAGGATAATGTAAAGCATGTGAATGATACTTCTACCTTATCTTTATATTCTAAAAATGCATTCGTTAACCGTCGCCGGATTATTCGACTTTGGTAATCGGGGCAAAACCCGCAAGCAGCCGTTTCACACCGACCGGTGCCGGAAAAGCAATTTGCAGCTCCGTGTCGTTGCCGCTGCCTTTAACGGACACAATGGTGCCGGTGCCCCATTTGCCGTGGGCTACCTTGTCGCCGGCTTTATAATCGCCTGGCGCCGCGGCCCCCGCTCCTGATGCGCGCTGTGCGCCGCTTCCGGAGGTTACGGTCACGCGGCCTGCTCCGGCCGCTGACGCTGTGCTGCCGCCAAAGCCGGCGGTCCCGCCGCCTGCCGGCGCATTCCCGGCAGCGCCTCCGCGGCTGCCGAAGTTCCCCCGGGCGCCGCCGGTGAAGCCACGGCCGCCATAGGCACCACCAACCTCCGCGCCACCGCGCCGGAAGCGGTCCGAAGCAGAGCCGGTATCTTCCTTCAGCTCCTCCGGAATCTCCTCCAGGAAGCGGGACGGCGGGTTGGCCGTCGTCCGTCCGAACAGCGTGCGGCTGCGGGCACAGCTGAGGAACAGCTGTTTCTCCGCACGCGTAATGCCTACATACGCCAGCCGCCGTTCTTCTTCCAGTTCGTCATTGTCCTGGAAGGCGCGGCTGTGCGGGAATACGCCCTCTTCCATCCCGATAATAAACACGGTCGGGAATTCCAGCCCCTTCGCGCTGTGCATGGTCATCAGCACTACAGCATCGTCGCGTTCCTCCTCATCGTCATTCACACTGTCGATGTCAGCGATCAGCGCCAGATCCGTGAGGAAGGAGACCAGCGACTTGTCTTCGTTATTCTTCTCGAATTCCATCGTCACGGACAGGAACTCATCGATGTTCTCCAGCCGTGAGCGGGATTCTAGCGTATTCTCGTTCTGCAGCTCCAGCCGGTATTGCGAGAGCTCCAGAATCTTCTCCGTCAGCTCCGTTACCGAAAGGAATTCGACCATCCGGTGCAGCGCTTCGATCATATCATAGAACTCCACCAGCGTATTGCGCGTCCGTCCGGCAAAGCCCAGATCGTCCACCGTCTGCAGCACACGGAAGATGGATACCCCACGTTCTGCTGCTGCTACAGCCAGCTTGCCTACAGTAGTATCACCAAGTCCACGCTTTGGTACATTGATAATACGCGTCAGACTGATGTCATCATCCGGATTGGAGAGCAGGCGAAGGTACGCCAGCAGATCCTTGATTTCTTTACGGTCATAGAACTTGATCCCGCCGACGATCTGATAAGGAATGTCCGATTTGATCAAAATTTCTTCTATTACACGAGACTGTGCATTCGTGCGGTACAGGATGGCATGATTCTGGTAAGCCTGGCCCTGCTTGGCATTCTTACTGATCTCTCCGGTGACAAAATAACCTTCATCATGCTCGGAGTCGCCGCGGAACACTTTGATCTTCGGACCTTCCTCTGAATCCGTCCACAGCTTCTTCGGTTTACGTCCGGAGTTCAGCGCAATTACGCCGTTGGCTGCGTTCAGAATATTGGAGGTCGAACGGTAATTCTGCTCCAACAGAATCGTATTGGCTTCCGGATAGTCTTCTTCGAAATTAAGGATATTCGTAATGTCTGCTCCGCGCCAGCGGTAAATCGACTGATCGCTGTCACCAACTACGCAAATCCGGTGATGGCTTTCTGCCAGCATGCGGCAAAGCATGTACTGCGCACGGTTCGTATCCTGATACTCATCCACATGAATATATTTGAACTTCTTCTGGTAGAAATCAAGTACCTCAGGCACTTCCTTGAACAATTGGATCGTCTTCATAATTAAATCATCAAAATCCAGCGAGTTGTTGCTTCTCAGCCGATGCTGGTACTTGGTGTACACTTTAGCAACAAGACCTTCAAAATAATCGCCAATCTTCTGCTCGTATTGCGCCGGAGTAATCAGCTCATTTTTGTTTGTGCTGATGACGGCCTGGACAGCCTTTGGCTCAAATTTCTTCGTATCGATATTCAGGTCTTTCATACAGTTGCGGATGACGGACAACTGGTCTGTAGAATCGAGAATTGAGAAATTGGAGGTGAAGCCAATCCGTTCTATATCCTTGCGCAGAATCCGTACACACATCGAGTGAAACGTGGATACCCATATATCCCGTCCTTCTGTTCCAACCAGCTTCGAGACACGGTCCTGCATCTCCCGGGCCGCCTTATTCGTAAAGGTAATCGCCAGAATTGCCCACGGCGGAGCCTTACGGTTCGCAATCAACCATGCAATGCGGTGGGTAAGCACCCGGGTCTTGCCGCTGCCCGCGCCGGCCATAATCAGCAAGGGACCTTCAGTAGCTTCTACAGCCTGGCGCTGTGGAGGATTAAGCCGGCTTACGGCTTCCTGTATGTTAACAAGTTGCATGTGTGACATGCTCCTTTCTCAGTTTAAGCTTAGAATGTCAAGAGCAGCGCTATCTCAAACTTGCTACTCCCAATGCATCTGCGGGGTCTTCTTTACCGCCTGCACGGTGAGCAGTGCTTGCTGTATATCCTGGTAAATAATATTCCCGACCACTACGGTGTCGCAGAGGGCAGCTGCCTGCTCAGCCTCAGCCTCGCCGGTAATACCGCCCCCGTAAAACAGCTGGCTGTTCTCCACCATCTCTCTTACCGAACGAACCGTCTTCATATCACCGAACATGCCGCTGTATTCAAGATACACTACCGGAAGCTGCATCAGCTTGTCCGCAATCTGGGCATAAGCCGCAGCCCCCTCGGCACTAAGCGAATGGTCTGCACCCGTAAGCCGTGCTACGGAAGAATCTCCATTCAGGACAATATATCCTTCAGCCAGCAGCAGTTCCCATGGAATCAGGCTTCCGTAACGTTGAATGGCTTTGCGGTGTTGTCCAATAATCCAGGCCGTGTCTGGTGTATTAAGCACCATAGGAATCATATACAAATCAAAGCCGGGAACGACTGCCTCCAGATCCGAAATCTCCAGTGCGCAAGGCAGCTCATAACGCCGCAGCCGGTTCAGCAGATCAATAGTATTCTCATAAGTCACACCGGTGGAGCCCCCAACCAAAATCGCATCGGTTCCGGACAGGCAAATGGCCTCCAGTTCAAGGTCTCCGAGCTCACGGTCCGGATCGAGCTTAAAAACATGCCGCCAAGGCTGTATCAGTTGCCGCATCATATTCATCAATCGTCCATCTCCATCATTCATCTAGCAAGCCAAATACACTCCCGCTACCTCAAAAAGCCGTAACTCTAGTCTATGCCAGCGCTAAGGGGAGTGTCAATTTAAAGAGCGAAAAAATGCGAACATTTTTTCGCCTTTTTATAATATTAGGATTCATTGTTGTATGCTATAGATCAGTCTTATCTTTCTGGCAGAAGCTATGCTTTAAGTGCAGCGTTCATCGAACAATGATTGCTCATTATCACCTCTGCCGGCTGCTAGTTTCGCCCCAGACCTCTGAGTCTGTCCATGTCATCTTCAGAAACGAAATCAGTATAGAACCCGTCCACACCCAGACGGGACAGCTGGACGATTTCTTTCTCATCATTAATCGTATGCACATAGACGCGGGCACCGGCCCTTTTCAGCTTTTGCACAAAGCTCTTGGTGGCCCTGTCGTCAGACATGGTGATGTCCGCCCCGGTTTCCTTGACGAATTGAGTCACCACTTCATCACTGTCCTCCGATTGATATAAAGTATAAATGACTTTGGGGAAGACATGCACCTTACAGATCATATCCAACATCTCACGACTGTAAATCTGCGGCACAATCCGCTTCAGCAGCGATGGATCCCTGCGCTCAGCTGCCTCGACAATCATTTCGAATTGCTGTGTGACCAGCTCCGCTTCAACCTCCTTCGTATCGGTTACGATATAGGCATCCGGATAAGCCATCATCAAATCCATGATCTTCTCAATATCAGCCGGCGAGTATAGGCCCAGAATCGGACTGTCCATAAATTCGGCATAATCCAGTACTTCCCCTTGCTTGTCAGCAGGAAGCACTTCCTGCTGTCCTAACTGCTTAGTCATATCCTTTGACCACTCATGACGGGCCACTAGTTTCTGATCCCCCGTGAACAGCAGATCGGCTTCAAATACACGTGTTCCCTGCTCATAATTGGCGATAAAACCTTCAACAGCGTTGGTATAGTCATGCCCGTTGATGCCACCCATTGCATGGGCAACAACCCGGTGGGCAGCAAAGCCGGCGGCCGGCTCTTTATCTTCCGGTATCAGCGTAATCACAAGCAAAAGTACTATTGCTATAACCATGATGACTGATGCAGTACTCTTTTTGTTATCCATTATAGTAGGTTTCCTTTGCAAAAGTTGGAGTATAAAAACAAAAAACGGCTGTGGCCTTGGGTAAGGATAGCAACCGTTTCTATGTGAAATTAATAGGCATTTTTAAATCCGTTGCGAATCGTTTTGACAATAATCCGGATATCAAACAGCAGCGACCAATTTTCAATATAGAAAATATCATGCTTAATCCGTTCTTCAATCGAGGTGTCCCCACGCAGACCATTGCTCTGTGCCCATCCGGTAATACCCGGACGCACATGATGCTTCACCATATACTTGGGGATCTCTCCACGGAACTGCTGCACGTAGAACGGCCGTTCCGGGCGGGGTCCTACCACACTCATATGCCCCAGCAGCACATTAAAAAATTGCGGCAGCTCATCCAGACTGGTTTTACGGATAAAACTTCCGAAGCGGGTGCGCCGCGGATCCTCCCGCGTACTCCAGCCTGTATCTTCTTCGCCGTCCTGCTGCATTTTCATCGAGCGGAACTTATACATCATGAAATTATGCCGGTTAAGTCCTACACGTTCCTGCTTGAAGATGACCGGGCCAGGAGAAGTCAGGCGAACACCAAGAGCCACTATGAGCATTACAGGCGACATTACAATAATTGCGAAGAGCGAGAAAATAATATCAAACAGCCGCTTGGCCAGCTTATTCCCAGTCATATCCAAAGGAATATCACGAACATTAATCATTGGCATTCCGGCAAAATTATCAAAATAAGGACGCGCCGGCAGGTAGTCGAAGAAATCTGGAATAATCAGCGTCCGTACCCCAGCCTTTTCGCAGGCGGCAATAATGGCAGGATACTTGGAGTGGGCATCAAGCGGAAGCGCCAGAATCACCTCGTCTACCGGCAGCAGCTCCAGCATTTCAGCCAGTTCATCCACCTTGCCGAGAATTGGCTTAAAGCGCCGCTCCTCTATCCCGTCCCATTCCTGATAATCATCAAGAAAACCAATGGTCTCATATCCCAGCTCCGGGTACTGCACCAAATTGTTGTAGAATCGTTTGCCGAGCGAGCCTGCACCGATAATCAGCACGAATTGACGGTTAAAGCCTTTTTCACGGAGTGATTTCAGCATCGTCTTCAGCACATAACGGTAAAGCATGATGGAGAGAATATTAAAACCCATATATATGGCCAGATACTGACGGGAAACGTCGATTTCCTTCAGGAAGAACATCAGGCCAAGCAGGATAAAGACTGCCATGATATGCACCTGGAATATTTTGAGGAATTCATCGACAAAACGTTTCTTACGCTTCGGCAAATACAGGGAAAGCACAATCCCTATAAATACAGAAATCACACCATAAATAAGGCTCCAATAGGCATAGGATTCAACCGGAAGCGTATTATAGGATTCCAGCCAGCCACTCTTGAACTTCAGCCACCAGGCCCCCAAAAAGGAGATTTGGATAATCAGGAAGTCGGCAACCATATAGAGTTGTGTTAAAAACCTCTGATTACGGCGAATCATAATCTCACCTCAGCATTCGTTTCATTGCGTGGACCTGCTTCTCCGGAATCCGCAAGGCTCTGTGCCGGTGAAGAAACCACGCGTGAAGACTTTAACATATTGCGGACAAGCGAAAGGGTGAACTTTACCCCGACTCCGGCATATACCGCTCCATTAATCATACTGTTGTACCTCTTGCTATAATGCTTGCGATGAAATAAAATCATCGCTCTGTGAAACTCATAGACAATTTTAAATGGCCTGCGCCGCGCGCTGCCGCCTTTTAGATGCACGATGGAGGTCTGCGGATAGTAATAAATCCCCCACCCGGCTTCTTTAATCCGGAAGCACCAATCCAAATCTTCACCATACATAAAGAACTCTTCGTCCAGGCCGCCGACCTGCTCGATCGTCGCCCGCCGCACCAGCATAAAAGCTCCGACTAGACAGTCTACCGGGTAATCCAGATCTGGATCCAAATAACCTAGCTGGTAGCCGTTGAATCTGGGCCGGTCGGGAAACAGCTTACTGAAACCAAAAGCGTAATAAAAGGATGCCGAAGGCGTCGGAAATCCTCGCTTGCAGGCCTTGTCCAGCGATCCATCCGGCAAAATCACCTTGCAGCCCGAAGCACCAAGATCCGGCCGGCTGTCCATAAAGGAAACCATCGTCTCAAGCGTATCCTTCCGCACTACCGTGTCGGAATTGAGCAGCAGCACATATCGTCCGGAGGCCGCCTCCATCCCCTGATTATTACCCCGGGCGAAACCAACATTCTCAGAGTTGGCAATCAGCAGCACATCCGGGAATTCCTTGCTGATCGACTCGACAGAATGATCACGGGAATTATTATCTATTAAAATGATCTCATAGGAATAATTAGTTACCGAGTCATATACCGACCTAATACAGTCCATCGTCAAGCCGCATGTGTTGTAATTTAAGATTAATATACTGACATCTATATTCACTTCACTACGCTCCTGACAAATATAGTAATCTACCGACAACTATTATAACATAAAAACCTCCCTGATAGGCGGAGCCTAATTAAGGAGGTTTTTACAGATTTCCCGTGCCGGTAAATTACCTTACGCGTCCGGTTTCCTGGATGCTTTATTTTGTATATATCGCCGTTTCTGTTTAAGATGTCTCCATTGTTGGAAAAAAGCAGACCAGGCCTTTAGCAATTGGCGTTCCTTAAGCAGCGTATAACCGTGTGCGGCAAGCTCATACGGCAGTGAATACAGCAAAGTGAGAAGCAGCGTGCCGGCAGGCTCATTCTTGTAAATCATCTTGTAGCGGTTAATATACGAGATCCGCCTAATAAACATCGGTTTGCTGTCCCGGCCGGAAGGTTTCCAGCCACGTTCGTGGTAGCCTATGGCTTCTGCTTCAAAGTAAGCCAACCAGCCGAACAGCCCAGCCCGCCATGCCACGTCCACATCCTCCTTATAGGCGAAGAAATCCGCATCAAAGAACTCCCCCTCAACGCTGATATCTTCAATCATCCGGCGCGAATACATCGCTGCAGCGCCGGATACGCCAAATACGAAATCAGATTCCGGCCAGTCTGTGGAGGGATCTCCCGCCCCGCGGTCAAAGGCACGCCGGGCTCTATTCATCCGCAGCCCTGTGCTGTCCACTAGCGAGTGATCGGCTTTGAGCAAAAGCTTGCCAGTAGCGCTGCCAATACGCAGATTTGACTCCATCTGCAAGATAAGCCTGGAAATATAACTGTTCTCAAGCGTCAGATCCGGGTTAAGCACAAGTATATAATCTGTATCCGTTGCTGCCAGAGCCTGGTTATGAGCGGGGGCGAAGCCAGTATTAATCTTATTTTCTATGAGAACAAGGGAGGGAACCCCGGCCTCTTCGATCTTTTGATAAAACGCCTTTACTCTTTCCACGCATCCGTCCGTTGAGGCATTATCCACCACCACAATCTGCTTCACCGGATAATCCTGGGCGAGTACTGCCGTCAGACAATCAATAATATCATCCGCACTGTTAAAGGTAACAATATGTACACTGACTGTTTTGTTATTCATAAATATCCTCGGATTCTTGAATTCATTATGGTTCTGAAGCTGTTAAACATTATTATAACGAAAACATCAGGTTGCGGCTACGTTACCCTGGAATGATGACATCCCTTGGAGAAGGAATAAAAAGTGGAATTTTAGCCATGGTGTCAGCACTTTGTAATGTGTTAATGTGAACAGTCGTTACTGCAGCAAAAAGCTCCCGACCGTCGATGACGGTTCAGGAGCTTAGCTTGCGCTTATCTATTTCAGTTCCAGCAAAAAGTCCCTCAGTCCGGCCCGCCAAGGCCGGATATCTTCAAACCCGTTCGTGCGGATGGCTAAATGCTCCATTACCGAATTGCGTGGACGTGGCGCCGGGCGTGGAAACTGTTCTGTAGCACACGGCTCTAGCTTTGCTGTGAATTTCAGACCCAGAATATCTTCTGCCTCCGCAAAAATTGCCTGTGTAAACTCATACCAGGTGCAGGACTCACTGTTAGAGGCATGATAAATTCCATACTTCTCCGTTTGAATCAGCTCAAGCAGGAAACGGGCCAAATCTACCGTGTAGGTAGGTGAGCCTTGCTGGTCGTCTACCACCTGCAGCAGCGGCTTCTCCTGTCCCAGCTTCAGCATCGTTTTCACGAAGTTGTTGCCATACTTGCCATACACCCATGATGTACGTACGATAAAAAATTTCGAGGACAAAGACTGCACTAGGATTTCTCCTGCCCGCTTTGACTTGCCATAAATACTTTGCGGATCCGTATTATCATATTCATGATAAGGCTGAGTTCCCATGCCATCAAAAACATAATCCGTACTAATGTATACCAGCTTGGCTCCGGATTTCTCCGCAGCCAGTGCTACATTGCGGCTTCCGGTGGCATTAATCAAATAGGCGGCATCCACATCGGTTTCCGCAATATCCACCGCCGTATGGGCGGCACAATGAATGACAGCATCTGGACTGAACCCGCTGATAACCTCAGTACATTGATCAAGATCTGTAATATCCATCTCCTGACGGTCACAGCCTAGAACCTCATGTCCTTGCTGCTGCAACAAATGTACAAGGTCCTGCCCCAACTGTCCAGCGGAACCCGTAACCAATACTTTCATCTTTGACATTACAGGGAATCCCCCAAACGGCTGCCATACTGAAGTTCGGCATATTTCTGGTATTCACCGGATTGAATACGGGTCCACCACTCTTTATTATTCAAATACCATTGAATGGTTTCTTTAATTCCGGTTTCAAATGTATGCTTTGGCTTCCAACCCAACTCGTTCGTAATCTTAGTCGGGTCGATGCCATAGCGGCGGTCATGTCCGGGACGATCCTGCACGTAAGTAATCAGAGAATCCGGTTTGCCCAGTTCCTGCAGCACAGTATTCACGATATGCACATTTGTGCGCTCATTATTGCCGCCAATATTATAGACCTCACCGTTTACCCCTTCGTGAATAACCAGATCAATTGCACTGCAGTGATCTTCAACATACAACCAGTCACGAATGTTCATTCCATCACCATAAACCGGCAATGCCTGGTCAGCAAGCGCACGGGAAATCATAAGCGGAATCAGCTTCTCCGGAAATTGGTATGGCCCGTAGTTGTTAGAACAGCGGGTGATATTAACCGGCAATCCAAAGGTTTCGTGGTAGGCGCGCACAAGTAAATCTCCGCCTGCTTTGCTGGCGGAATAAGGACTGTTTGGAGTAAGTGGAGTTTCTTCAGTAAAGAGTCCCGTAGCTCCTAACGTTCCATACACCTCATCTGTAGACACTTGAACAAATTTGGTCACACTATATTTCTTTGCTGCATCCAGCAGCACCTGTGTGCCGAGCACATTTGTCTTCACAAACACATCCGGCTCCAGAATACTCCGGTCCACATGTGATTCCGCCGCGAAGTTGACTACGATATCGACTCCCTGGCTGAACAGTGTGTCCATCGCCTCCACATCCGTAATGTCCGCTTTGGCAAACGTATAATTCGGATTGCCCTCCACCGACTTCAAATTCTCCAAATTCCCCGCATACGTCAACGCATCCACGTTCACGATCTGGTAATCCGGGTGCTGCTGCAGCATGTATATTACAAAATTGCTGCCGATAAATCCGGCCCCGCCGGTAACAAGCAGTTTCATATGTTAGCCCACCTTTTATTGATATAGTGATATTTCCACAACAGAGTTATAGAATTGAGCGAGCCCTCTTAAAACTCCTCCAACCTGTTGGATTCTTGATAAATTCTTTAGGTGAGTCCTTCTAAATCAAATGTTCAAATCAATATCCAATGTTACTTCCTTAAACACTGAAAGTAGTCTATTCTTAGTAACAAAAATGGCATACCGGTTGTTTTACATTATTCCTTTACCATTCTTCATGGAATAGTATTCGTCTAAACTATATAAAATTTGGGCGTGCATCAGCACAAAGCCTATCAAGTTTATAAAAAACCAAAATACAAATTATAAAGTGTCTTATAACACCGGGATTCTTTGATTGATATAATTTCCGTCTTGCAATTCTGTATCAAGATACTCCGTAGTTGAAATTTTATAACCCTTCTGTCTAGCGAGCAATACAAATATTCTTTCTAGAGCATGAGCCAAAGTTCCATCTTGCATTCCATTTTCGAAATCAAAATCGTCTGCAGTGATACATAACTTTGTTATGGAATTAATTGCTCCTGGATTAAACCAAAACATAGTCCCCGCAAAGAAACTCAACGTAACTTGTTCTTTATCGATTCCAATTTTCGAGCAAAGTTCCTGAACTCTTTCTTTATTGGCACCCCAAAATTCATCATTAATCAAATATGATTGTTCTGGTCCAATCATTCCCAGGTGCGGATCATTCTCAAACTGATTTATGATAGACAAAACCCTTGTTGCAGAACCCAATAACTCGTTATATATCCCTTGTCTCCAGTTGGTGCCTTGAGCACTATAGAGACTTTTTTTCGAATGGATTTTACAAACACTGTTGTACTTATCTAAAAGCCCAGTATTAAACAGAGACAGGAATGGGGCCACATCTCTACCTCTATTTTCAACATAATAAACATATACATTAGCATTCGTAAAGTGCTTGAACTTTTCTTCCACTTCAAAAGCGGCCCCCAAGCTTACGACTGAAATGTACAAATCAAACTTAACAGGTATATTCTTCAAATAACGAATAATTTCATCTAGCAGTTCCAGATAAAATAAATGTAGAACAACTGCAGTTTCAATTGATTTATCGGTTACTCGGCTAGGAAGATTCTCAGAAGAGAAATATAATTGAGTTGAAGTATGACCAATATCATTTAATAAGTCATCTAACTTTTTCCCTTTATAGAAGGAGGCCTTATTAACTATATAGTCTTTCACTTCAACTGCATCTTCTCCCCTACCCTTCTCGATATATTCAACTGCTTCTGGATAGTCCCTCACAGCTTCCCACTTACAAATTGAAAACTGATTATAAATATCTTTCCATAGTAGGTGACAAGCATTTCCTTCTCTCAAATACTTGAGACTAAAAAAACTTAAAGCCACAAGTTTCCAATTTTTCTTTTTGTAACTATTAAACAATGCTTGAAGATAGCTTTTAGAAGACCACTGGTAACAAGAACCCACCAGTAACGAATGACTCATTGCACTTTGAGACATTCCAATCTCATACTTAAAAATAATATCCGTCTTTTTATCTAGTATTGTTACATTTCTCCAAAATTCCCCAAACCAAACACTTACTAAGGCCTCTTTTTTTAGAACCACGAAAAAACTTTGCACATGATAATTAAACTGATAGGAATCTACCAATCCACATATATCATAGATGCTATTATCAGCAATTTCTAAAATACTTTGAATATTAAAGGATGAAGATATAAAGAAACTATCATTAAGAAGTAACACCTGGTCATATATATATACATTTCCAATTTTCTCAATCCCAAATTTATAGCTGTAAAAGTCATACCCTACATTTTCTCTTACAAAACATTCCACTTTAGGAGACAATAAATCCAATTGGTCAGCATGTAAATTTGTCGAGACCATTATGATACGTTCACAAACTGCTTCAAGATGCCCTAAAAGCTTTAGTACATTATTAGATAGTTTCCCATCTTTGTCATAATGCGCAAAAACGGCAATTCTTTTCAAAGTGTTACCTCCTAACTCTTAGATATATCTTTTTAGCCAAATTGAAAAATCTAGGATATCTCCTTAGCCGATATTTAATTTTATCCTTAGTAAAATATGTCCATGCCGTTTTGTCTTGCAGTTTGAGATTTAAATTTCTATTCTCATTCGCATAAAAAATTGACATATTGATAGCTTTATTATATTCATCCGTAAATATTTTCATTTCGTTTTCGGTAAGAGCTATACAATCAATAACCTCTCGCAATTCGAAATCTTGTTTCTGCAAGGCCGTTGATGTCGCTTCAAGGTACGCATGTCCATACTTTAGATCCGGTTCTAGATGACAGCCTTCTCCCCATTCATTCCAAGCATTTATAAAAATATACTGGTTGTGTATTGGGTTTGTTTTTTCAGTAAATTCAACGAGATATCTTAACCAGTACCTGTAAAGAGCAGGAGATGCGTTAATAATTGAGTGTGGATTATTTTGCCTACGCGCTGTATTATCCCAAGATGGAATTATGCCTCTGTACCATACATAGTCCTTCGATTTAGCCTGAATACCTTGAGCCGCTACTTTAGGATAATCAACAATTCCACCTGCAAAATTGGGATTAGTTATATTCGGCATATTGGAAGGTCTATTTTCTGGAGTTATAAATTTATGCGGAGGAAATTCTATGGCTGAATCAAACCCCCATTCAGTAGGATCGTCTATTCCATAGAATTGTACAGCGCTTAAATGAATATCCTCAAAACCAGCATTACGTGCTTCCTCTCTCCATATTTTCACCGTGTTCTTTATGTCCGGAAATAAATCGACTCGATAAACTATAAACATTGGCTTTCCATCAACTTTAATGTAGCGTTTATCTTTAAATACAGGAATTAAAGATCTGATCAAATCCCTATCATCTTCTGGTGTGTGGTTTTGCTCCAAAAGTATTTCTTTATCTAAGCCATCCCAAGTACGTGTCCAATTTTCATTAGCCCAACAAAAGCATATTGGAAAGTCTATGTCTGATTCCAGATACTGATTCAAAGGCTTCTCTAATATTCTTCTACCATTAAACCAGTAAAAGTAAAAACAAAAACCATGAATTCCATATAACTCAGCCATCTTTGCTTGTTCTCTCATTACTTCAACATTGCTCAGATCATAAAAGCCTAAGTCTTTTGGGACATGTGGCTGGTAATGTTCAGGAAAATTCGGCTTTGCCTTTGCAACATTTGTCCATTCGGTAAAACCCTTTCCCCACCATTGAGAATTTTCTTTAACATGATGATACTGTGGTAAATAAAATGCAATAGGTTTTACTTTACTCATTTATATCCTCCAGTTAACTGTACTATAAACTTATTATTTATATAGCTAAGTACTTATTTGTATTACTCAATTCTCATGTGAAATCTCATCTTGAGAAAGCAAATCATCTTCTCCAATACTATTTTCACGAATTCCATTCAAATAACCATTAATTTCACTTAAGCAAATACTAAAGTCAAACTTTTCAATTTTAAGTTCGATATAAATTGAAAGTTCCTCAGAATGTTCATGAACCGAATTACCCAATAAAAGTTGAGGGTCATCAGACATTGAGATAAAGTTAATAATCTTTCCATCGTTTTGCAACTGTACTAGTCCTAGAGAATCTTTTATGGCTATAGGTTCTAATGAGACTTCATTAGCCGTTTTAAATATCATATCTTTTTTGATTTGGAAACTAGCCGGTTTATTCCCTATATCCAGCCTGATTTTCCCAATGGAGTGCTGGGGTATTGTAAAACAATACGTATGAAACTCATCGCTATATTTAAATTTGGCCTTTCTTGAATTGGACTCACTAAACCCATCCATTTCATTAGCCCAATAGAGTTGCATATAATCTTCATCGATTATTTCTTTAGTCGAATTATTCTCAAACAATGAATTAAGTGTAATGTTGTTTGAAATCTTTTCATTACTACATATAGCAATTATGAATCTGCCTTCTTTTTGTGAATTTATTGTATTGATTAACTTAACCTTTTCTTCTACGTTCTCATTTCGGTCTACAATCAACCCGTATTCACCATAATTCTGGTTATAAAAATTAACATATTTAAATTGTTTTTCTAGAAAATCCTTATATTCAGAAAAATAGAATTCTTTCACATGATAAGGATTTCTATGATTAGGCACGTCAGTGTATAGGTATTTATCCGGAGTTGAAATTATCAAAATACCGCTATTGTTTAATACTCGACTTGCTTCTTTTAAAAATTTATCCTGGATTAATTCATCGACATGTTCAATCGTTTCAAATGAAACAATCATATCAAAAGAATCATCCTCAAATTCTAGTTTTTCTACTGACCCCTGCTTGAAATTCAAATTATACCTAGTATACTTCTCTCTAGCATAGGAAATAGCTTCTTCGCTGATGTCAACTCCGCACACATTTGCTGCTTTCCTAGCCAGGATAGCTGATCCAAAGCCCTCTCCGCAGGCAATATCCAAAACATTTTTCCCGCTAGCAATATCCAAAACAGCATTATATCTATGCAAATGCTCCGTTTCAATCTCACCTTCAGCTTTTCCCAAAACGAATCTTTCACCGGTATATTCCATCACTACACGCCCCTTTAATGCTTATTCTAGAACCACATTCTCTATTTTGTGTTTATATAACGTCGTATCGGCTTCAATCTCTACCAAAGAAAGGTTATAGCTTGGGTTTTCCACAATTATTTTCTTAACATTTGTTAACCATGTAAGCATAACATGACTATCTTGAGTTCCTTGAGCAATGGCTGGACTCAATAAATAGTCTCCTTTCATTATTCGTGGTAATTTAAATCCAAAAACAATTTCTATAATATCACCTTTTTTTGCATTAAAGTTCGTACTACTTTCAATAAAAGTATTTACAGCAAATAAAGAAACTCCCCTGTTACTTTCCCATACAAAACCAGCAATCAGATGATCCATATTAGTTTTCGCACTAACTATGATATGACAATTGTAAGTATTATCAACTTCTAATTCTTCAGTTACATTGTTTTTAATATCAGTAATGAAAAAAGAGATAATCTCAATACTGTCTGAAAAAACACTATTTTCCCTTGGAATAATTTTAGGGAATTTCACGGAGGAATTATCAGCTTCATTTAATTTGATACTGTTATATTCAAAGGTGTCAATGAGTTCACTATTCATTTCATTATTCTCTGCAAATCTCTTATTAAGATATTGAGCACATACCACTTCTCTATCATCGTACAAGATTTGTACAGATGAATCTAACCATAAAACTCTGCTACACATTTGTCTGATGCTACCGATATCATGAGAAACGAAGATAATGGTAGTATTTTTTTCCTTAAGTTCATCAAACTTTTTAAAACACTTATTCTGAAAGAAAATATCGCCAACACTCAACGCTTCATCTACTATTAAAATGTCTGGTTCAACATTAATAGCAACAGCAAAGGCTAATCTCGCAAACATACCACTAGAATAAGTTTTCACAGGTTGGTTGATGAAATCCCCGATATCAGCAAATTCAATTATTGCTGGAATTTTTTTTTCAACTTCCGCACTTGAGTACCCCATCATAGTTCCATTTAAATAGATATTCTGAATACCAGTAAATTCAAGATTAAAGCCAGCTCCTAATTCTAGTAATGCCGAAACCCTGCCGTTTACTGTTACCTCCCCAGAGGATTGGGATAAAACTCCTGTTATTATTTTTAATAAGGTTGATTTTCCCGAACCATTCTTCCCAATGATTCCAACAGTTTCACCTTTTTTCACTTCAAAAGAGATATCTTTTAAGGCGTGAAAGTCTCTATGATAACTTTTTTTCGAAATACTCAGAGATTCTTTCAATCTATCAATCGGCTTATCGTATAACTTATACACCTTACTGACATTTTTTATATCAATCGAGATATCGTTCATGGTTGCAACTCCTCACAATACATCCGAAAAATGCATTTTCAGCTTTTTATACACAATAGATCCTATTACAAAGTAAATTAATGTCAAGTTCCAAAACCATAATGATTCATTCATTTTTTCCCAAAACCACACATGATTAAACATCGCATCTCTATATCCTTCAACAACATAATATATTGGATTCATTTTAAAAACCCAGCGCCAATTTTCAGGAACCATTTTGTAATTCCACATAATAGGGGTAACCCAAATCCCAAATTGCAGCACAATACCTACGATTTGCCCGAAATCTTTGAAGAAAACGACTATTGAAGAAGTGATGTAACTCAGAGCGATCGTAATTGCTATTAAACATCCTACATAATAAATTAATTGAATACTGTATATTGTGGGATATTCGCCATAAATCGCAAAAATAATTAACATAACTGCAATAAAAAATATGTGAACAAAAAAAGAAGACAATATTTTAACAATAGGTAAAATGCTAATTTTAAACAAAACCTTTTTAACTAAATAACTATATTCAAAAAAACAATTGGTCGCACTAGTCATTGCCTCGTAATGAAAGAACCAAGGAATCAACCCTGACATGAGCCACAAAATGAAGGGAACTCTCTCTACTTGACCAGAGCGAAATCCAACTTGAAAAACTGCCCAGTAAACTAAAATAGTAACAATTGGCTGGATAAAGGCCCATGTGATCCCTAAAAAAGATCCAGCATATTTCATTTTAAAATCATTTATAGCCAAGGATGTAATCATCTTTCTGCTGTTATAAATCTCTTTTGAAAAGCCTTTGACACTAAACATATTTACTCACCTATACTTTCTTTGGACCAGTGAAAACCAGCTTTCGCACCATTTTTTATATAAAGCCCAATTTTATATCTTTCATTCTTTAAATCATCTTCATTTATCCTTGATATAAATCCACTTTTATCTAAATCAAGTTTTTTTGAATAATAAGCTGTTACATCTTTACGAATTTGGGTTTGCGTATCATATACTATTATTTTGTTGCTTTCTTCCTCTTTGAGAACCACATAAATAGTCGAGAGTTCCGGAGAAACATCCTCTAAAAAACCCCATCCTTTAATCTTTATGATGCCATTTTCTACTTTTACTTCTTCTATATTAGCTTGCACCTTATCTTTCACTTCATCAAGCTGTAAGTTCAGCTTGTTATTCGTCTTTTCTTTCAGCTCTATACTGGCGTTACTTTTAATCACGTTAAGGCCTGAAACTGAAAGCGAAAATTCTTTCTGAGAACCGTTTTCAATATAAAATGCAATATCATAAGTATCAGCAGCTAATTCACTCATGTTAATTAAACTTCTCAATCCCGAGCTTTCCACTTTATTACTTTGGTCATTTAATGCAGCTGGCAGGTCTCCCCGCTCAACCTTCTCAGTATCAAACACATATCTATGGTTTTTTGAGAGCAATACTATATAGGCATTCTGCTTATCTGCCTGAAGATCATTAATGTAGGCCCACCCTTCAATTCTGAGTAATTTTTTGAATTTCATTTTTTTAACATCAATTTTGTCAATTCCAGAGTTAATATTGTTACTCTCTCCTGGCAATTCAATATTTTGAACATTAGATGTTCCATATACATGTGTAAACTCGTAATATACCAAGGTAAAGAAACATAGTGACAGAATCAGTAGTAGTATTTTCCCTTTTTTCATATGGCGATCCTTCTCTTCCCTTCATTCATACACTAGGTTGAATTGTTTAGCTTTCTCTTACTTACGTTGAAATCAATGAGAACTAACTTAACTATTATAAGGTGAACAAACCTTGCAGTCGATAGATGCCAAATAAGCTAAGCTTTTATAAATAAACTTTGATCTTCTAGTACATTCTAGTTTTAATGCAAACTACCTTTCAAGTGGGATTATTTAACGGATTGCAGATAAGATAACTGCCATCCAGATAAGTCACATGATTACTCATTTCTTCGTTTTATTAAAGAATCGTTAAACAAAATACCTCCAATCCATCGTTGCTGGTAGCGCAACACTATTTCTCAACTTATAATAAAACAATCTAATGTTACCATACAAAAGGAATGGATAGAAGTGACAGTTCGTAGCTACGCTTATATGAAGTATCAATTTTACATTATTTAACTAAAATAACTCGCATGGAAAATAGACATGAGAGAACTAATCAGAGTAAAATGGATGATGTACAATTTCAACATAGTAATTAACCCTATATTATTAGTAATACATTTTATACAAATAATAAATAGAGAGTTGGAATAACAATGAAAGGCATAATCTTGGCAGGCGGTAGTGGAACACGTCTGTACCCATTAACCATGGTTACAAGTAAGCAGTTGCTTCCGATTTATGATAAACCGATGATTTACTATCCGTTGTCCACCTTGATGTTAGCTGGTATAAAGGATATTTTAATTATCTCTACTCCTGATGATACACCGAGATTCAAAAATCTTTTGGGTGACGGCTCGCAATTTGGAATCTCGCTTGAGTATGTGGTTCAGCCCTCTCCAGATGGTCTGGCTCAAGCTTTTATACTGGGGGAAGACTTCATTGGAAATGATTCAGTTGCCATGATTCTTGGAGACAATATCTATTATGGAAACGGTATCCGCAAAATGCTGAAACGTGCTTCCGACAAGGAAAAAGGTGCGACTGTGTTTGGTTACCATGTACAAGACCCGGAGCGATTCGGCGTGGTAGAATTCAACGCAGATGGCAAGGTACTTAGTGTTGAAGAAAAACCGGCACATCCTAAATCCAACTACGCTATAACCGGTCTGTATTTCTTCGATAACCGTGTAGTGCAAATTGCGAAAAATGTAAAACCATCAGTCCGTGGAGAGCTTGAGATCACTTCCATTAACGAAGCCTATCTGAAATTGGGAGAACTGGACGTCGAGCTACTTGGCCGCGGGTTTACTTGGCTGGATACCGGAACTCATCAAAGTCTAGTTGATGCTACCAACTTTGTAAGAACTATTGAAGACCATCAAGGCATCAAGATTGCAGCTTTAGAGGAGATTGCATACATTAATGGATGGATCACTAAAGAACACTTATGGGATTGTGGACAAAAATTAAATAAGACGGGTTATGGGCAGTATTTAATGAAGGTAGCAACAGGGAAGATTCAATACTAAAAAACAGAGGGTGTGGCTACAATGAAATTCACAGAAACTGCGTTGGATGGCGTATGGGTTATAGAACCTCAAGTCTTCGGTGATCACCGGGGATGGTTTATGGAAACATACAGTGAGAGCAAATTTCAAGAACACGCTCTTAATCTAAACTTTGTTCAGGATAATCAGTCGTATTCTGCAACCAAAGGAACACTAAGGGGATTACATTACCAATTAAATCCCAAAGCTCAAAGCAAACTTGTTCGTTGTACACTAGGAAGTATTTTTGATGTCGCTGTAGATATCCGTAAAGGTAGTCCAAATTACGGAAAATGGTTTGGAATTGAGCTATCCGCTGAAAACAAGAAGCAGTTGTTGATTCCAAAAGGTTTTGCGCATGGTTTTATGACCTTAGTTGAGAATGTAGAAGTACAATACAAAGTGGATGAACTATACGCTCCGGAGTGTGATGGGGGTATTTTATGGAGTGATCCTGCCATTGGCATAAAGTGGCCTATAGATGTTGTACCGGTTTTATCCGCTAAGGATGAGCACGCGCCTCTTTTAAGCGATACGAATTTGAATTTTGTGTACTAAGCCCCGAATGAGATCCTGAATGATTAGAAACTTGGCCTATGCCCTTATTGCTCCAAGACGGAGTTGCAAAGGTATAGGCCAAGTATATTTCTATTCAAAATTCATTCGTCTAAATGGTAAGTCTTACTTCTAAATAATACAAGACTACGCCAATAATTATATGCTAAAATAGCTTTTAGCTCTCGTACCTAGAGGAAAAGGAGATTAAAACGTGTCTAAACCAGTATACGGAAAAAATGCTGTTCAGTCGAGAAATGTTGAAAAGATATCCAGCCCTATATGGGCATTAGTTGTTGCTTTTATTGTGTTTTTGGTTTGGACCCCGTTTCAGGTGGGGGTATTTAATGGACAACAGATTGATTTTGAAAAACCGGTCTATGTGTCTGCCCTGCTTAGCGGCCTGATGTTATTGGTGTGGATGGGCCTCTACTTCAATAAATTCAGGCTCGAGGAGCAGCGCGATCTGCTGGCTGTCGCCTCACTGCTGCTTCCAATAACGTATGCATTATCACTCTTTGGTGCAGCCTCGCATTATATGGCGATGAACCTGCTGTTAATTCAGAGCATGTACATTGCAATATTCATTATAGCGTTATATCTCTTGAAGCAAAAGCAAGTAAATCTTGTCATCCAAAACGCTGTCCTTGCGGTTGCTTACTTTATTGTAGGATTTGGACTGTTAAATTGGCTTGGTAGCTCGAAATTTGCTGGTACTCTGGTTGGCTGGTTCTCCAACACTGTGCGGGATGGTAAATATTTAGATGCTGTTATGACCGACTCCAACGGTCTGCGGCTGACTTCCATATTCCAATACGCCAATACCTATGCTGCCTTCCTGATGGCTTTTCTGTTTGTAGCTGTATTTGCTTTGGTCCGCTCTAAAAAATGGTACGGTACGCTGACTCACGGATTTATGCTTGTGCCCATTATTGTATCGCTGCTGTTGACGTTGTCCCGTGGCGGGCTCGTCATGCTGCCTGTGGTATTCATCCTGCTGCTGCTGTTCCTGAAACCTGCTCAGCAAATTCTCTGGATTATCCACATTGCTATTTCCGGCCTTGCAGCTCTGCTCGTTACAAATCCGCTGACTACGCTGGGACTAGAACTGAATACCAGCTTCACTTCAGGGGCTGCTTTTAAAGCTTGGGCGTACCTGCTTGGGGCCTCTGCTATCGTTGCTGCTCTTGGGTGGGCGGTTCAGCGTTATGTTGCCCCTTGGCTGGAAGCAAAGCTATCCGGCATGTCTTCCCGTAAGTTTTCCGGGCTGTGGCTTCCACTGGTATCGATCGTGCTTGTTGGAATTGCGGCTTTCCTGCTCATTGGTACAAGCGTCCGTAGTGTTCTGCCGGATAATATTGAAACGCGGCTGGAGAATATCAACTTCAAGCAGCACAGTGTACTAGAGCGGTTCACTTTCTATAAAGATGCTCTTAAGGTTGTTAAAGATTATCCGATTCTGGGTGCGGGTGGCGGAGGCTGGGCTTCTCTCTACGAGCACTATCAGAATAACCCTTATACCAGCCGCCAGGCGCATAATTTCTTCCTCCAATATCTGATTGAGGTTGGAATTGTCGGATTCATCGTATTTATGGGCTTTATCGGATACATTTTCTATAAATATATCTGCAGTTATGTGAAACGGGAGAAAGATGAATTTGATAATGGTTTCTTCTTCCTTATTATCGCCTTGTCCATTCTTGTCCACAGCTTGCTGGATTTCAACCTAAGCTATGCCTTTATGGGAATCCTTGTTTTCCTTGGACTGGCTGGAATGGCCGCTGTCATGGACAGCAAACCGCTTCGCCGTGGCTGGAGTAAACCCGGACTGCGTATCGGTTACTTGGCTGTACTCACCATCGGCACCATCTATCTGATCTTTATGTCGATAAGCTATATCGGATCCAGCAATGACGCAATGAAAGCCAAAAAACTGATCGGCGTCAGCCAATCTTATGAGGAAATTAAAGCACCTTTGGTAGCTGCCCTGAAAGACCGTCCATTCCACCCGGAATCGGCGATATACTTATCGTCCATGGATCAGCAAGTCTTTAGCCAAACCCAAGATGAGCAGTATCTGGAGGAAGCTTACAGCGTAGTTTCACGTGCGCTTAAGGACGAGCCTTATAATAAGGATTTGTTGAAGCAATTAGTCGGATATTATGACCTTAAGGGACAGAGCGATCTTGCCCTGGGCGTCTACCTTGATAATGCCGATAAATTTGTGTGGGACATTGATTGGTATGAGACAATAATCAGCCGGTCCCAAGCGCTTGCAAATGCAGCAAGTGTGCAAAAGGATGAAGCTAAAAAGCAGGAATACCTGACTAGTGGCTTTGATGCCTACAAACATGTGGTTGATGGAGTGGAACACCTGAAAACTTTGCCTCCTGAGCAGCTGCAAGGCCGTCCATTCTCGATAACACCAAACATTGCTTTAAATATCGGCAGAATGCAGTTGCTGGCCGGAGAAAATGATGCAGCGGCAGCAACGTTAAAACTAGGCTTTAACGACAACTATACTGATATCATAAACAGTACAACTCTCTGGGACACGAACTGGTATAGCGCGCTTATCAGCCGTTCCTACGAGCTGGCTCAGCAGGCTTTCACTCAAAAGAATGACGATAGTAAACAGCTTAATCTCAAGATCGGCCTCGAAGCCTATCGTCATGTAACTACAGACTTGCAGGGCCAGGCCATTCCTTCAGCAATTACTTTGAATGCAGGCCGAATTCAGTTAATGGCAGGTCAAACTCAGGTTGCTGCCGCAACATTGAAGCTTGGATTGAGTGAGGATTATACTGATGCTACTAACCGCGAAATTGCCCGTTGGTATCTCGCTGCTCAACAAAAGGCCAACACCGCTCTCGATCAGGATGTGTATAATAAGCTAATCGCTGCTGATCCTGCGGAAATTGAAAAGATTACTGAAATTGCAAGTACATCATTTCAAGAGTAATTAACTGGATAACAAGGTAGCGGACGATGTTCTATGTGGAATCAGCGCCCGCTGCAATAAGAACTATGAACATGATCGTTTTATAAGTCTTTAGTTCGAAAAATAAATAAGAGCGTCCCGCAGTTGTAGACAGCGGAGCGCTCTTATTTATTTTATGTTATGGCAGATACCGTGCGCAGATATAAGGGTACCGGCACTCAGTTAATTAACGACTTTCTGAGCCTCGCTCTGGATCACTTCCTGGAGGTACTGCAGCAAACCTTCCTTAAGCTCCTCATGCTGGAGCGCATAATGGATCGTTGTCTGGATGAAACCCATCTTCTCGCCGACGTCATGGCGTTTGCCTTCAAAGTCGTAAGCGATGATCCGCTCCACTTCGCTTAAACGGGCAATGGCATCCGTAAGCTGGATTTCGCCGCCTACTCCAACCTGTTGTTCTCCGAGCATATCGAAAATACGCGGAGTCAGTATATAACGTCCCAAGATCGCCAGGTTGGAAGGAGCCTCTTCTCTTTTTGGCTTCTCAACAAGGCGGTTAGCTTTGTAGACACGTTCAGCCAATGGTGTACCATCTACAAGACCATATCGGGATACCTCTTCCCAAGGCACCGGCTGAACTCCGACTATGGAGGATTTATATTGATCGTAAACTTCGATCATCTGTCTAAGGCAAGGTTTGTCCGCTTCAACAATATCGTCTCCGAGCAATACAGCAAACGGTTCATTCCCGATGAATTTGCGGGCACACCAGATAGCATGTCCTAGTCCGCGCGGTTCCTTTTGCCGGATATAGTGAATGTCGGCCATTTCAGAGGATTTGCGCACAGATTCCAGCAGCTCCCACTTCTGTTTCTCAGCCAGGTTGAACTCCAGCTCAAATGAGTTGTCGAAATGGTCTTCAATCGCGCGCTTGCCTTTACCCGTCACGATGATGATGTCCTCAATCCCGGAGGCAACGGCTTCCTCCACAATATATTGAATCGTTGGTTTGTCTACAATCGGCAGCATTTCTTTGGGCATCGCTTTGGTCGCGGGCAAAAAGCGGGTTCCGAGACCGGCAGCGGGAATAATCGCTTTACGGATCTTCATCATATAGCTCCTTCGTATTCTTCTCTTTTTCCGGTTTTAGAAGATATGGTAAAATGCATAATTATTTTAATTATAGCAGTTATGGATGGTTTTTGGCAGTTATATGGTTAATCCTCCAGTAAGAATAATCCTGCAGACAAAAAGAGCCAGTGCGGCATGGAGGATTCATCAAACCTCCTTTGCCACACTGGCTCTGCATAGATTCGGAGCTAGGGACTGGCTTACCATGGGATTGGTAAGCCAGTCCCACTCTTCTTTATTTCGCGTTGACGAGCTGTCCGCGTGTAACCCCAAGCTGGTTGGTGGCTTTCAGACTCTTCCATACCTGCGTGCCGGAGATTTCCCCACGGAGCGCACGGGAGTAGAGACTAATGACCTCGGCAACCTGCTCCGGTGTTTCTTCCAGAAATTCGACGCGGAAAGAAGAAACGCCTAGTTCGCGGAAATTGTTCAGGTATTCCGCGCCTGACTGTTCAACCGCATTGTATACGGTATTGCGGCAGCCTTCATCCACGCGCACAGGATGGGACATGCCGATCCGGTCCTGCAGAGATGCACGCTGCTCCTCGCAAGGGCGTCCGCAGTTCGTATAGTCTGTGCCTTCACTCATGAAGGTGCAGTACACGCAGTGCTCGGTGTGGAACATCGGCAGATGCTGATGGATCACAACCTCCATCCGCGAGGTGTCGCTGCGGCCCAGCAGATCGACCATTTGCTGAATGTTCAGGTCATAAGAAGGCGTGACAACATCGCAGCCCGCTTCCAGGAACAGATCCACCGCCTTATGATTGGCGATATTCAGCGAAAAGTCGCCAATCAGCCGCGGATGCACAGCATCCGGCTGCTCCATGCGGCGGCGCAGATAATAATACAGCGCGCCGGTATTGCGCACCAGCACAGCATCCGGCTGCAGGCGCAGAATATTAGCGTGATAGCCGTTCTCGCCCGGCATATGGATACGTGGCGTGGCCAGCGTGATGCTGGCCCCCGCAGCCCGGACAGCGTCTACCGCTGCCGGGAACTGCTTGATAAATTCGAAGTCGGCGTAAATGCTTCTTACGCCGGCTTCGAGGGCAGCCTGCACTTGAGGCAGGCTGCGGCACAGCGCGGTGAGCTCCGCATCACCGCGTGCGGCGACGTCCCTGCGGGAGGCGTCGCTATAGATCTCTACCGCCCGTTTCACGTAGACGGGCGGTTTCGGGCGCTCGCCGGCAAGCAGCTCCACCGCTTGGCGGCGGATGCTGTTCAGCTCGCGCATAGGCACGATCACGTCGCCTTCCAGCTGCGACGTAAGCGCCTCAAGCTGGAACACGGTCCCGCCCAGGCGGCCGAATTGTTCTTCCAGCAGGGCAGCGTCCATCGGGCGCTTTTGCGCGGTCTCCAGCAGCAGCTCCGAGTCCACACGGACAGTCACGTCCTTCTGCACGTCCGTCCACCATGTAGCCAGCTTCTCTCCGGCGCGGCCTTCCACCTTGACATGAACCGGGAAGACGCGGTACGGCTTCTCCGTTTCGTAGCTCTGGCGCAGCGCCTTGTCGAGCGCCGGATCATTGGTCTTCCAGATGCGGTCGCCGACATGCAGGCGGCGCAAATCCACATCGTTGCGCCCAGGCACAATGTCGATGATCCAGCCTTCCCCGGCCTCGCCCTCAAGCTTCACGCCTTTGCGGCGCAGGTCATACACGCGTCCGCCTTCTTCCTTCTTGGTCGGATCACCGGCGTCGAACACAATGCCGTCTCCGCGTTTAAGCGGAGCATGAATGCGGCAAACTACGCCATCACGGAGAATTTGTTCCACCGTGCCCATATACACACCACGGCTTTTCGGGAAAGTCCCGTCAACCAGCTTCTTGTTGTTTGTACCCTCAAGGAAGCCATGCGTAAAGCCGCGGGAAAAGCTCTGCTGCAGCTCACGGATATCTTCTTTAGAAGTCGGAGACCAGTTCCCGTCAAAATACCGGTCAATAGCCTTACGGTACTTGCTCACCACGTTTGCCACGTACTCCGGGGTTTTGAGACGGCCTTCTATTTTGAAAGAGGTCACACCCGCTTCGATCAGCTCCGGCATCAGATCAATGGCCGCCAGATCCTTGGGAGACAGCAGATAGGTTACATCACCCATCGGCTTCACTTCACCGTCGACCATCAGGTCATACGGCAAACGGCAGGCCTGGGCACACTCCCCGCGGTTCGCGGAACGTCCACCCCACATTTCCGAGGTCAGGCATTGCCCTGAATAGGACACACAAAGTGCTCCATGCACGAAAACTTCCATCGGCAGGCGGGCCTGCTCCCCGATCGTGCGGATCTGCTTCAGATTGTTCTCACGGCCGAGCACTACACGCTCCAGCCCGAAGGGTTTCGTAAACTCCACCGCCTCCGGTGAAGTAATCGTCATTTGCGTCGAGCCGTGAATCGGGAAGTCCGGAGAAATCTCGCGGATCATTTTGACGAGCCCCAAATCCTGTACAATTACCGCATCCACACCCGCATCTACACAGGCATCAATCAATTCTTTTGCATCTGCCAGCTCGTTCTCAAACACCAGTATATTAAAGGTCAGAAACCCCTTCACGCCATAGCTGTGCAGGAATGCCATGATCTCCGGCAGCTCCTCCGAGCGGAAGTTGTTTGCTCTGGCCCGTGCATTAAATTTCTCTACGCCAAAAAAGACAGCATCTGCCCCGTTTGCCACCGCTGCACGCATGCACTCCCAGTCACCTGCCGGAGCCAACAGCTCCACGTCTTCCCTGCGTATTCCTTGCTCGTTCATTTATATCCTCCCAAACCGTCATATGGACGGGTCATTTCCATCTCTTTAACTTATTAATTGTATCAAATATCACAGCCTTGCGCCATTGATTTGCCAGAAATTATACAGGGAAAGGACTTTAACCGGATTATTTAAACCCAACTTATTCCTAACCTATCCCTTCCGCCTTTGTACATCGTCGAATGAGAAATGAATGATTCTCCAACCCGGCCCTGATAAAAAAGTATCCCGGTTCAAAGAATAACCAGGCCAAAGAAATTGCGACTTGCGATTCCAATCGTAAACTTCATATTCAGGATGCAGGTCATCAAAATTATCAAAGAGTGGCCACCAGACATTTTGCAGCAGAAGCTTTTTCGGCATATAGATGCCCTCTAGCCAAACTCATTTCTCCATAAAAAAGAACGCCCCAGCCAAAATTGGCAACTTGGAACGTTCTTCGTCTGCAATAATCATACTATTTATTCCTTATTCCTCAACATGTCCTACCTATTCCCCCTCCCCCGCCAACACAAAAGACTTCAGCGTCTTGTCTATAAGAGCCTGCTGTTCAGGTGTTGCGTTAGCGTCGTTTAGCGTGACAGTGAGGGTATAGACCCGTTCATTTTTGCTGAAAACGATGAGCTGGGTGCGGTAAGGAATACCATTTTTGCTCTGGTGCACAGTAAGGCTTGTGGCTGGAACTTCGGCAAAGGTGATGTCCTCCACACGTTCGACCTGCGGGCCTTTGGGGTCATTCTTCGTGTTCTGATAGTAGCTTTGGAGCTGGCTCACAGTGTACTCGGCCGAACCTCCGGGGCTCACAGTGATTTGGAAACGCCCTCCGGTGAAGCGGTACTCTACGTTCTGGGTTTCAAAGACATCCTGGACCGCTGTCCATAATGACGGAATATGAATGCTGTAGCCATAGATTTTGGAGCTTTTGTTGACTGTTTTAGCGTAAAGTACCGGATAGTCATCAGTTTCCAGCCGCCCGAAGTTCTCTTTTATTAATTCAAAATCAATATCGATTGAGCTTAAAATATCTTTGAACCGTGCCTTGTCCTCATCCTGACCGGCAACTGCCACATATTCTACGTAATAGCGGTGCCCATTCTTCAACAGCAGGGTTTGATATTTCGTAATCCAGCCGCTGCCCGGATTCAGCAGACTTTCAATGACCCGCGCCGGTTGACCGGAAACTTTTGCAGACGTGCTTTCTTTAATCGTATAAGCCCCGTCCACATAGTTGGCTCGAATCTGCGCCTCCAACTCCTTGCTCCAGGTTTCCAGCGTAGAACCGGACGGAGCAGCTGTCACTTTCACGCGCAAATAGCTCCCTTGTTTGCTCTCATAATACAGATGCTGGTCATCCATACTCCAGTCTGCAGGGACCTGCAGTGCAATACCGTAATCCTCATTGTACCCTTCTTGCAGCCCGTTTTTTACTGTGGAGAGATCACGTTGGCTTTTATCATTCGGGTCAAAGCTTGGCCGGAAGGAGTTCAACAGCACGGCATATTTATCAAAATCCTTATAGTTCGCTGCATTGTCATCAGTCAGATACAGCTCATACAGTCTCCCACCGGCATTATATTGCCTGTTCTCCCACAATGCGCCGCTGGAATCCTTGCTGACAATTCGCGCGTAGGGAACAACGGCATTCGGATAAGTTTCCCGGTCCAAAATCGTTTCCCCGCCTTCTTCAGCCGAGCGGAGCAACCCATCCAGCAATTGTTCCGGGTCTGCCGGATTCTCCTGCGGTGAGGCATGAACCTCCAGATAATACTGATTCTCTGAATTCATAAAGGTAGCCACGCCTTCATTGCCGCCGCTGTCGCCAACCACCAGTCCGGGAGGATAATTCATGCTCCACTGAAAATGGCTGTTCCCTATCCGGGTCTTACCGACATCGCTGTCAATGCCGCTATCCCCGGGCGCCTCTTCTTCAGTGACCGATGGCACAAGCGACACTACCAGCTCACCGTTGCTGCCGGAAGTTACACGTGCGTCCAGCACTCCCGCCACGAACCTCAGCGGGACCATCAAAACCCCGGAGACCATATGCGGCGGTGCAGCAAGTTTGATTTTGACGCCATCCTTCCAGGCAGTGCTGCTGCCTATCACCATCGTTCCCGTATGCCGTCCGTACATCACCTTGACCACATCGCCGGGTTCGAGGGAAACTGTGCTGCCAAATGTTTTCTTGAACACGCCGAGCGGCACCATGACGGTACCATTCTTCATAAAAGGCTGCTTAATCGTAATTTTTTTGCCATTCACCGTTGCAGCCGGACTGCCGACCTTAAGGGTGAGCTGCAGCTCCGCCTTCTCCGCCGCGTGCACCTCTGTGGCCGGGAGTACAGTCAGCAGCAGCACCAAAGCAAGCATCATTGTACATAGACCACGAAAAGTATATCTGCGGTCCCTCTTCCGCCCCTCTCTTCCCAGTGCCTTTTTACTCTTCCGCTTGTCCATCAGCATCACCCTCCACATCAGCTTCTTCATTGTTTATCAGGGGATCGCCCTGGCCAAGCGTGAGCTTCCGGGTAACAATATCGCCGTCGCTCTGCATAAGCAGATTTACCACCGCACCCGGTGCGTAGCTTTTGAAAAGTTCATTAACATCCACTAAGGAGCCGACACGGTGGCCGTTAATCGCGTATAAAACATCCCCTTCAAGAATCCCTGCCTTGTCTGCTTCCGCAGAGATGACCTTCGTAACTGTTAAGGGATCTTGTGAGGGCAGGCCCACTAAGGCAGACCAGCTTTCCTCCAGCTCCAGGCCAAGACTTGGATGTTTTACCTCTCCATACTTGAACAGCTGGTTCATAATGTACTGTACCGTATCAGACGGGATAGAAAATCCCATATTCTCTACGCCTACTGCGGCAAATTTCAGACTATTCACGCCCAGCACCTCGCCTTTCATGCTGACGAGCGGACCGCCACTGTTGCCTGGATTAATCGCTGTATCACTCTGGATGAGCCGATAGGCAGCATCCACTGAACGGTTAAGACCGCTGACCACCCCTACCGTGGCAGAATTTCGCAGCGAGAAGGAAATGGGTGTACCGATGGCAATCACTTTGTCGCCAACCTGAAGGCTGGCAGCAGATTGGGCAAATTTCGCAGGCTTTAATGCCTTGGCATTGATCTTGATCAGTGCCAGATCACTAACCTCATCCAGATACGTATTTGTGATGCTGTAGGACTTCGCGTCCGATGTAACGACCACAGCATTCTGCAGACCCTTCATCACATGCGCATTCGTAATAATCCAGCCGTTTGCCCTGACGATGATACCTGATCCATGGGACAGATTAAAACGGTCATTGGGTGCATTAGAGCGATCTTCTGAATATTTACCGATGATTCCTACTACCGACGGGGAAACCTCTTTGATAATTTGCGGTACCGGATCGGTTATCGAGGCTGCACTCTTTTTGCTGCCGGTCAGGGTATTTCCTATTTCTTTAATCTTTCCTGAAGACGATACATTCCCCGCAGTCTGCAAGCCATCCGGAAACGGCGCCCCCTGCGCAGAAAGCGATCCGCCTCCTATTCCTGTCAGCAATACTCCGCACAGCAACAGTCCGAGGCTTTTCTTAACCATGTTCTTCCCCCATTTCCCCAGCCTTCGCCGGGCGCTCTCTCTGACCTTGTTCCAGGTTGTACATAATGCAGTTGACTCATATGAAGACGTGCATAATTTGAAAAAGACGCCTTTAGTCACGCCAGACGGCGGTTAAAGGTGTCTTTGGGTAAACTTAAAATCTGCAATTGTTTTGACTTGAATTTGAAGCAGGGCAGTGTTCCTGTGTCAGCTTAACCAGTGCATAAGCATCGCGTAGTCCGAAACCGCAAATACCAGCAAGCTTACCACTCCGAAGCCAATCGCAAATTTGTTCTTCTGCGGAGCCCGCAGCAGCCGGATGACCCCGATGAGTATCAGGATGGTAAAGGCGATCATAAATACATCGAAGGTATGAAATTTAGACGGTTCTTGCGCAGCAGCTTCTGCAAGCAGCATGGCATTACCTCCTCGAAAGTGTTGTCAAGCAAGTTCATCTAATCCATATCTCCCTCTATGTTATCGCTACCATTTCAGTGACGCAATAGGAATTGCATAAATTTTATGTAAAAGTCACGATAAATATTTTTTAGCGCCGGATTCGGGATAATAATCATGATATTTTTAATTGACACCTTGTTTTTTATTGATTTTTCAAAGAGCAAATTATATGTAAGGCTGTTTTCCATCTCTCCTAATCATTCAACGCAAATCCTTCTCTTTGAATCTTACTGCGGACATGCTCCCGATATGCCTGATTCAACTATTAAGCTGTCCTTATTTCTATAATGGCTTTCAAGCCTGTTTGAGGGTACAATGCTTGCTGACCTGGCCAAGTTTTAATTTGGCAAAGTGCAGAAAGACGGGCTGAACATTATCCGAATGATTATTGAAAAACAATGCCTAAAAAACTAAAAGAACCACGGCGAAAATGCTGTGGCTCTTTTGTCCTTCATGAAGTGCAGTTATACTGTCTCCGACGTCTGCAGCTGCAGAGCTTCAGTCCGCTCCGTATCGCGGATCAGAATCGGCTTCAAGTATTTGCCGGTATAGGACTCCGCAACGGTGATTAACTTCTCCGGTGTCCCTGTAGCCAGTACTGTTCCCCCGCCGCTGCCGCCTTCCGGTCCCATATCAATAACATAATCTGCCGTCTTAATCACATCGAGGTTATGTTCGATGACCAGAACGGATTCGCCGGAATCCACCAGGCGGTGCAGCACCTCCAGCAGGCGGCCGATGTCATCCACATGCAGCCCTGTTGTCGGTTCATCCAGAATGTACAATGTCTTGCCGGTACTGCGGCGGTACAACTCGGAAGCCAGCTTCACGCGCTGTGCTTCACCCCCGGACAACGTTGTTCCCGGCTGGCCAATCTTGATGTACCCAAGACCCACATCCAGTAAGGTCTGCATTTTGCGGTGGATACGCGGGATGTTCTGGAAGAACCCGGTTGCATCCTCTACCGTCATCTCCAGCACATCAGAGATGTTTTTGCCTTTGTATTTCACTTCCAGCGTTTCGCGGTTATAACGTTTGCCTTTGCATACTTCGCAAGGCACATAGACATCCGGCAGGAAGTGCATTTCAATCTTGATAATCCCGTCTCCACGGCAGGCCTCGCAACGGCCGCCTTTGACGTTGAAGCTGAAGCGGCCCTTCTGGAATCCGCGCACCTTGGCTTCATTAGTTTTGGAGAACAGATCACGAATATCATCGAACACCCCGGTATAGGTAGCCGGATTGGAACGCGGCGTACGGCCGATCGGCGATTGGTCGATCTCTATGACCTTGTCCAAATTGTCCAGACCGCGAATTTCCTTATGCAGTCCGGGACGGACCTTAACAGCCTTATTCAACTGACGAGCCAGGCTCTTATAGAGGATTTCATTAACCAGCGACGATTTGCCGGAACCGGAAACTCCAGTCACTGCAGTAAAGACACCTAACGGAATCTTGACATTTACATTCTTCAGGTTATTCTCTTTGGCTCCGCGAATTTCCAGCCAGCGGTCATCGGTTGGCCGCCGTTTGGACGTAACCGGAATAAACTTGCGTCCGCTTAAGTACTCTCCGGTCAAGGAATTCGGGTCTTTCATGATTTCCTGCGGCGTCCCTTGGGCAATAACCTGTCCGCCGTGGATACCGGCACCCGGTCCGATATCAATAATATAGTCTGCCGCCATCATCGTATCTTCATCATGCTCAACCACAATTAATGTGTTGCCGAGATCGCGCATATGCCCCAGTGTGGCGATCAGCCGGTCATTGTCTCGTTGATGCAGACCAATACTTGGCTCGTCCAGGATGTACAGAACGCCCATCAAGCTGGAGCCAATCTGCGTCGCCAATCGGATCCGCTGCGCCTCACCGCCGGAGAGTGAACCTGCCGCACGACTGAGTGTCAAATAATTCAGACCCACATTCACCAGGAAGCCAAGTCTGCTGCTAATCTCTTTCAGGATAAGATGGGCAATGGCCGTTTCCTTCTCGCTAAGCACCAGATTATCAAAGAAGTTCAAACAGTCGCCAATCGAGAGATCCGTAACATCCGCTACATTCTGCTCATTAATTGTGACCGCAAGAATTTCTTTCTTCAGCCGTTTGCCCTTGCACACATTACAAGGCTTGGCACTCATAAAACCTTCGATAAACTCACGGATTCCATCCGATGCCGTATCGCGGTAACGTCGTTCCAGATTCGGAATAATTCCTTCAAAGGCAACCAGCGCATCTTTTTTCTGGCCGAAGTCATTTTCATACCGGAACCGGATCTTCTCGCTGCCTGTGCCGTGGAGCAGCTTGTTCATGTGTTCGGGAGTCAAGCTGCTCACAGGAACATTTTGCGGAATCTTAAAGTGCTCACAGACAGATTTCAGAAACTGCGGGTAGTAGTTCGATGTGCTGCCGGTCCAGGCCAGAAATGCTCCTTCTTCAATCGATTTCTCGGAATCCGGAATTAATAGATCGGGATCGACAACCATATTCATACCAAGTCCATCACACTCTGGACAAGCGCCGAAAGGGCTGTTGAAGGAGAACATCCGCGGTGCCAGCTCTTCAATACTAAATCCGCATACCGGACAAGCAAAATTCGAACTGAACAGAAGTTCTTCCTGGCCGATAACATCAACCAGAATCTGTCCACCCGAGAGCTTCAAGGCTGTTTCAAGCGAGTCGGTCAGACGAGTCTCCATATCATCCTTGATGACAATACGGTCAACCACGACCTCGATGGTATGCTTCTTGTTCTTCTCCAGTTGAATATCTTCAGTGACTTCCCGCAGCTCGCCGTCAACGCGCACACGGACAAATCCCTGCTTAGAGATGTCCGAGAACAACCCCTTGTGTTCACCCTTGCGCCCGGAAATAACCGGTGCCAGAATCTGCAGCCGCGTCTTCTCGGGATACTGCATAATCCGGTCCACCATCTGTTCGACGGTCTGTGATGTAATTTCGATCCCGTGATCCGGACAATGAGGATGGCCGACCCGGGCAAACAACAGCCGCAAATAGTCATAAATCTCCGTAACCGTACCTACCGTTGAGCGCGGATTGCGGCTTGTAGTCTTCTGGTCGATCGATATTGCCGGAGATAATCCGTCGATGGAATCAACGTCCGGTTTCTCCATCTGGCCCAGGAACTGGCGGGCATACGCCGACAGGGACTCGACATAACGGCGCTGTCCCTCCGCGTAGATCGTATCGAACGCCAGCGACGATTTGCCGGAGCCGCTAAGTCCCGTAAGCACGACGAAGCGGTCCCGCGGAATCGTTACGTCAATGTTCTTGAGATTATGCGCCCTCGCGCCTTTGATTACTATATTTTCGTTCGCCAACGGTACCTCTCCTTTATATACATCATTTAGTTCAAAGCTAGTTCAAAGCCTTATTTAAAAACACATTTCAAAATATTTTCGATCCCTCCCAAACCCTCCCTTCCAAGGGAGGGCCCCAAGGGCTGCGCCCTCTGGACACCCGCAAGGTTGGCGAAGGAGATGGATGGGGCTGTACTTAGCTGTTAGGGTGCTCGGAGCGCTTGTCCCTAAAGGGACCGCTTCAACGTCCGTGCTCCGCTGGTCGGCACGCTGCATGCTGCTGCGTGCCGGGAGGCTGTCCCTGACGGGATGCGCTAAAACTGAAAACTTTCAGGACGGCTGTCCCTACGGGATGCGCTAAAACTGAAAACCTTCAGGACGGCTGTCCCTGCGGGATGCGCTGACAACAGGCAACAAAACAACGGAGCAGTTTATCTAAAAAGAACGGCCTGGGAAGCGCCGTTCCGGTACTCGCTTAAATATTTACTCGGCACGTAGCTCCAGCAAAGCATCACGCAGCTCGGCGGCGCGCTCGAATTGCAGGTTCTTGGCAGCGTCCTTCATCTCGGCCTCCAGACGCTGCATCAGGCTTTGGCGGTCCTTCTTGCTCATCTTGCCGCCCACACCGGTGAGATATTCGGCTTTGGATTCGGCGACTTTGGTCGCCTCGATGATTTCGCGGATTTTCTTGTTGATCGTCGTCGGGGTGATTCCATGCTTCTCATTATAGGCAATCTGGATCGCCCGGCGGCGTTCGGTTTCGCTCATAGCTTTCTCCATGGAATCCGTAATACGGTCACCATACATAATGACGCGGCCGCCTGAGTTACGGGCGGCACGGCCGATAGTCTGAATCAGTGAGCGTTCAGAACGGAGGAAACCTTCCTTGTCGGCGTCGAGAATCGCGACAAGGGATACCTCTGGCAAGTCCAGTCCTTCTCTTAATAAGTTGATACCCACGAGGACATGGAACGTACCGAGACGCAGATCACGCAGAATCGCCATCCGCTCCAGCGTCTTGATGTCAGAGTGCATATATCGGACCTTGATCCCGATCTCCTTGAAGTAATCGGTCAGATCCTCGGACATTTTTTTCGTAAGTGTCGTTACCAGTACCCGTTCATCGCGTTCCACACGCTCGCGGATTTCACTGATCAGATCATCGATCTGGCCTTCTGTCGGACGCACCTCAATAATCGGATCAAGCAGACCGGTAGGGCGGATAATCTGCTGCACCATCGTATCGCAGTGTTCCATTTCGTATGGACCTGGCGTAGCGGATACATAGACAATCTGGCTTACCTTGTCTTCGAACTCCTCAAACTGAAGCGGCCGGTTATCCAGCGCTGACGGCAAGCGGAATCCATGCTCTACCAGAACGGTCTTCCGCGCACGGTCACCGTTATACATGGCCCTGATCTGCGGAAGGGTAACATGAGATTCATCAATAATAATCAGCATGTCATCCGGGAAGTAGTCCATCAAGGTATAAGGGGTTGCTCCCGGCTCACGGAAGGTGAGCGGTCCCGAATAGTTCTCAATCCCGGAGCAGAAGCCGACCTCCTTCATCATCTCGATGTCATAACGCGTCCGCTGCTCCAGCCGCTGGGCTTCCAGCAGCTTGCCTGCGTCGCGAAGAACGGCCAGCCGTTCCTCCAGTTCACGTTCAATGTTGACGATCGCAACCTTCATCGTTTCTTCCTGGGTTACAAAGTGAGATGCCGGAAAGATCGCGATATGCTCACGTTCACCGATTAATTCTCCGGTCAGCACGTCAATCTCGGTAATCCGTTCAATCTCGTCGCCGAACAGTTCTACCCGGATGGCATGTTCTCCCTGTGAAGCCGGGAAGATCTCAACCACATCGCCGCGCACACGGAATGTACCGCGGACAAAATTTATGTCATTGCGCTGATACTGGATATCTACTAGTCTGCTTAAGATCTGGTTGCGCGGCTTCTCCATCCCTACCCGCAGCGAGAGCAGGAGGCTTCCGTATTCCTTCGGCGAACCGAGGCCGTAAATGCAGGATACGCTCGCTACAATAATAACATCGCGCCGTTCAAACAATGAACTGGTCGCGGAGTGGCGCAGCTTATCTATCTCTTCATTGATGCTGGAATCTTTCTCGATGTAGGTGTCGGAGGAGGGAATGTAAGCCTCTGGCTGGTAGTAATCGTAGTAACTGACGAAGTAATCTACCGAATTGTTCGGAAAAAACTCTTTGAATTCACTCGCCAGCTGCGCAGCAAGCGTCTTGTTGTGCGCAATTACCAGCGTGGGGCGGTTTAACTTGGAAATCACTTGCGCGACGGTGAATGTCTTACCTGTACCCGTCGCTCCCAGCAGCGTCTGGTGCTTCTTGCCCTGCCGGATGCCGTCCAATAATTCCTCAATGGCATGAGGCTGATCGCCCTGGGGTGTGTATTCGGACTCCAGTTCAAAAGTCTTCGTACTGACGACAATATCGCTCATTTGCCCGTCTCCCCTCTATCGTCTAAAATATAGTAGTATAGTATAATTGTGGCCCTAAGTACTGGCTCTCCATACAATCCTGAAAAATATGGAAGATAAGAATACTTGTTCCCGTTTATTATACAGTGTTGCCTACATTCATGCAAACCATAATATATAGAAAAGTAAGGAGTCATAACCTATGGATATCACCGCAATTATCGGCCTCCTGGCTGGACTGGCCGCTATGATCGGCGGCTTCTTTTGGGAAGGCGGCAATCTCTCCGGATTGCTGCAGCCTAATGCTGCACTGATTGTCTTTGGCGGCACATTGGCCGCTGTTCTCATCAGCTTTCCCGCATCTAAACTGCGCCACATCCCTGCTGCTCTGCGCATGGCCTTCGGCAGGCATCCGGACCTGAGTGAGCAGAACGCGGAGGAACTGATCTCCATGGCCGCTATTACCCGGCGCGGCGGTGTGCTCCTGCTGGAGCAAAAAGCCGAAGAACATCCCAATCCCTTTACCCGTGAAGGATTGCTGCTGATCGTCGACGGCACAGATGCTAACGAGGTTCGCCAGATTCTGGAGCTGGACATGGATGCCAAAGAGTTGAAGTACAACGGCTACGCCAAAATTTTTGAGGCGGCCGGAGGCTACGCACCAACGATGGGGATTATCGGGACGGTCATGGGACTGATCCATGTACTCAGCAATCTGACCGACCCTTCCAATCTGGGAGCATCCATCGCAGTCGCTTTTACAGCGACGCTTTATGGTGTAGCCAGCGCTAATCTAATATTTTTACCCATTGCCTCCAAGATCAAATCCCGCAGCCAAACCGAGCTGGCTGGCATGGAGATGCTGCTGGTAGGCATTCTGGCCCTGCAGAACGGGGATCATCCGCAGCTGGTGCGCAAGAAGCTTAGCTCCTTCACTGCGGATTCTGAAGGAAGCCGTAAGCGTGAGTATGCAAGAGGGCTGCTATGAGGCAGAGAAACCGGCGTAAGCAGCACGCCGAAGGCCGGGAGAGCAATGACCGCTGGATGATCACTTATGCCGATCTCATTACACTTTTACTTATATTTTTCGTCATCATGTACGCCATGAGCAGTCTGGACGTGCAGAAATACAAGATTGTCACCGGTTCCCTTTCGGAAACGTTCAGGAGCGGCAACCCCGTGCTTGAAGGTGGCGATGGCATTCTGGAGAGCCAGCAAGAAACGGAAAACATCGGCTCAACAAACAATCAGGATAATGGAACAGGAAGCGAAGCTGCAGGCACAGCCAATGCCGGAGAGACGGCTCAGCCGCCTTCGTCACGTGAACTGGCTTTCAAGGAACAGGAAGCGAAGCTTGCCTCATTGATGGGCGTCATCACCAAATATGTTGAAGACAACAACCTCGGGGATCAGATCTTTGTTGCAGATAAACCACAGGGCATTGCCATTACGCTTAGCGACCGTTTCCTGTTCGATGCCGGCAAAGCCGAGCTGAAAGCACCTGCATTCCCTGCGCTCCGCCAGCTCTCAGGCCTGTTCCGCGGCATAGGCGCATCCATCAGCATTGAGGGGCATACCGACAATACCCCGGTGTCGGTTGGCTCACGCTATAACGACAACTGGGAGCTGTCAGGCGCGCGGGCACTCTCCATCCTGCGTTTCTTCCTCGACAATGAAGGACTGGATCCGGATACCTTCCAGTATGCCGGCTATGCCGATACCCGGCCCGCTGCCGACAATACTACGCTGCTTGGAAAACAGAAAAACCGCCGCGTCGAGCTAATCGTGCTGCGGCAGCTTCAAGACGAAGAATAATTCCGCCTATCAGCCCAGAACAGCAGATGATGAAAGGTTACATTTGCTTCTTAAGGAGTCTTAATAGGTATGGAAACTCTAAACGGAACATCACCTGATCCCACCCGATTTCTAAAAAATCTGCGTCTGCTAGTTTCGCTATTGGTTACCGCGTTTCTCCAGGGAATCATTACGTTCTTCGTTGGGGGCATGGCTTCTTTCCTTTTACTCTCGTCGTACTCCCTTTTCTGGGGCGAACAAGCCAATGTGTATCCGCTAAGCAAGCTGATTCAAATCGCCGTTCGTTTTTTGCTTGCGGGCGGCGCTTTTGCCTTGCCCTGGCTGGGAGTCTGGTGGATGCTCTACGGTCTGGCCGACAACGGACGCATCCGCTGCTTTTTTCTGCACCTGTTTTTCGCTTATGCGCCGCTTGTGGTTATCTTTTTGCAGCTTGATCCCGTGTATTACCCGGACACAATGATCCCCAGCTCAGCCGGTGAGATGACCTTTTTTGTCTGCATGGCCATGGCAGCTGTCCTGCTGTATCCCTTTTACTCTATCGGCGTTTACTACTTTGTGCTCAGACCGGCTGCACCCCCTCGCAAAATCTGCAGATTTATCCTTTTATGCTGTTTATTCGTCCTGATTAGCCTTGCACTGCTGCCCCTCTTGTGGCGGATGGCTCCACATTTTTATCCGGGACTTGCAGATTTTCCAAGCCGCTGAAAGCGCAAAAAGACAGACTTCTCACATTAGTGCAGCTAATGCGCGAAATCCGTCTTTAATAATTTTTTTATAAAACCAATTGCTATTCCCCAACCCGTTCACGGTAAGCGGCTGCGTCCAGCAGTCCCGATACGGCGTCGGCATACTCGCCTTCGATCTCCAGTTCAAAAATCCAGCCCCCGCTGTACGGCTGATCGTTAATCAGCTCCGGGCTGTTCTCCAGTGCATCGTTAATCTTGGTCACCGTTCCCGATACCGGTGAATATAATTCGGAAACCGTCTTCACGGATTCAATGCTGCCCACGCTGTCCCCGGCAGAAATAGCCGATCCAACTTCAGGAAATTCCACAAATACGATATCGCCTAGTAAATGCTGGGCATGATCCGTAATCCCAACACGTATTAAACGTCCTTCGCCCTGCTGCGCCCATTCATGCTCCTCGCTGTACAGCAGGTTATCTAGCACTTCACTCATTTCAAGCCGCCTCATTTCCGAATTGGAGTTGTAAATTTAGTTATAGACTAAGTTATCGTCCTGCTCAATGTCAATATAACTGACAGGAAATTTAAATTTGTCATCTTTTTGACGTTTTTTTGTTGACAGTGCACCTCCATACCCGGTTTAATGGAGACAGCAGAAAATTATACGGTTTGCGAATGATGGCATAGGGAGAGACCGTCTCTTGAAGACGGCGCCGAAGGAGTAAGCCCTCTACGGGGTGAATCTCTCAGGCAAAAGGACCTTTGCCGGACGCATCTCTGGAGAGCATCAGGCCCTGCTATTGCAGCGTACTGGTCACCAACGGGGAAACCTGCCGGGTTCACAGCAGGGTAACTCTCAGGTACAAAGGACAGAGCGGAAGTCTATATGCGTGTGCGCATATTTGGCTTCCGCCTGTCCTTTTTTTTAATGGGCAGAAACGGACTCCGTCCCTGCCGGCAAAGGAAATCCCGTTAGGCTTGCATGTAATCAGACCAAGGGAGTGAGCACATGAACGCTTTGAAAAAAACGCCTTTTTATGACCTTTATTCTGCTTATGCGGAGTCCAGATGCATTGACTTCGGCGGCTGGGAGCTGCCGGTGCAGTTTACAGGAATCGTCAAGGAGCATGAGGCCGTCCGCGGGCAAGCCGGACTGTTCGATGTGTCGCATATGGGTGAATTCATGGTTAGCGGCAGCGGCTCCGAAGCCTTCCTGCAAAAAATGACGACCAATGATGTCAGCAAGCTGGCAGACGGTGGAGCGCAGTACACGCTGCTTCTATATCCAAACGGCGGTGTTGTCGATGATTTGCTCGTATACCGCCTCGGCGAAGAGCGTTACATGCTTGTCGTGAACGCCTCCAACATCGACAAGGACTTTCAGTGGCTGCAGGAGCATCTCACCGCAGAATTCAGCGGCGTCAGCCTGAGCAATATCTCGGATGAGACTCTTCTGCTCGCCCTGCAGGGCCCGCTGGCTGAGGCCATCCTCTCCAAAGTTACAGCGGCTCCCATTGCTGAGCTGAAGCCTTTCCACTTCATCGAGAACGCCGAGGTATGCGGCGTGAACGTTCTGCTCTCCCGCACCGGATATACCGGCGAGGACGGATTCGAGCTCTACGCGCCGCCGGATACGGCGGCTGCGCTGTGGAACGGCCTGCTGGAAGCGGGTGCTCCGCACGGCCTGACACCGGCCGGTCTTGGCGCACGCGACACGCTGCGCTTTGAAGCCAAGCTGCCGCTGTACGGCCAGGAGCTGTCGGCGGATATTACGCCGCTGGAAGCAGGCGTGCAGTTCTTCGTGAAGCTGGACAAAGAAGATTTCATCGGCCGTGATGCGCTGGTGAAGCAGAAGGCTGACGGTCTGCCCCGCCGCCTCGTCGGTCTGGAAATGATCGACCGCGGCATTCCGCGTTCCCACTACCCTGTATACGGAAATGGAGTAAAGATCGGTGAAGTGACCACCGGCACCCAGTCACCGACACTCAAACGCAATCTCGGACTTGCGCTGCTGGATGCAGCTTACAGTGAAATAGGCACAGAGGTAAACGTAGAGATCCGCGGCAAGCAGCTCAAGGCTGTCGTGGTCAAAGCGCCATTCTACAAAAAGAGCCAGGGAGTGAAGCCGCAATGAAGCACCGTTATCTGCCAATGACTGAACAAGACCGCCACGAAATGATGGAAGCAGTCGGAATTCAGTCCATGGAGGAGCTGTTCTCCGATATCCCCGAGGCCGTCCGTTATCAGGGAACTATGCCGATGTCGGAGGCGCTGGATGAATACGCCTTGCTGCGCCATATGAAAGAGCTGGCCGACAAAAATGCCAATTTCGATACCCACGCCAGCTTCCTCGGCGCCGGCCTGTATGACCATCATATCCCGGTTGTCATCAATCATGTCATCTCCCGTTCGGAATTCTATACTGCTTATACCCCTTACCAGCCGGAAATCAGCCAAGGCGAGCTGCAGGCGATCTTTGAATTCCAGTCCTACATTTGTGAGCTGACCGGCATGAAGGTGGCCAACGCCAGCATGTACGATGGCGCTACGGCTTTCTCGGAAGCGGCAGTACTTGCAGCTGGTGCCACCAAACGCAAAAAGCTGATTGTCTCCCGCACCGTGCATCCGGAGGCCCGCCAGGTGCTGCGCACTTCGGCAGGGGCCTGGGGCCTCGATGTCGTAGAGATTGACTATAAAGACGGTGTAACCGACCAAGCGAAGCTTGCCGCAGCCATCGACGGCGACACGGCGGCTGTCCTGGTGCAGTCACCGAACTTCTTCGGCGCGATAGAAGATCTCGGTGCCATCGAGCCGCTGATTCACGGCGTCAAAGGCCTGTTCATTGTCAGCGCCAACCCGCTGGCGCTCGGCGTTCTGGAAACGCCTGGCAAGCTCGGCGCCGACATCGTCGTCGGTGACGCGCAGCCGCTGGGCATTCCGGCTTCGCTGGGCGGACCAACCTGCGGATTCTTCACCGTAGCGGAGCATCTGATGCGCCGCATGCCGGGCCGGATTGTCGGCCAGACCGTTGACCGGAACGGCAAACGCGGCTTCGTGCTGACGCTGCAGGCCCGCGAGCAGCATATCCGCCGTGAAAAAGCCACTTCGAACATTTGCTCCAACCAGGCGCTGCTGGCGCTATGCGCTTCCGTCTATTTGTCCGTGATGGGCAAAGAAGGCATGCGCGAGGTTGGCGAGCTGAACATCCGCAAGAGCCACTATGCCGCCGGCAAACTCGGCGAAATTAACGGTGCTGCGCCTGCGTTCTCAGCTCCTTACTTTAACGAATTCGTCCTGAAGCTTCCCGAAGGAAGTGAAGTGAGCGGGATTAATTCCAAGCTCATAAAAGAAGGTTATCTCGGCGGTTACGATCTGGGCCGTGATTATCCGGAGCTTGCCGGACATATGCTGGTTGCCGTCACGGAGAAAAGAAGCAAAACCGAAATTGACCAATTCGCCAGCGCACTGGAGGGCTGTTTATGAAACCGGAACAAAGTCTGATCTTCGAGCTTAGCCGTCCCGGCCGCTCGGCCTACTCCCTGCCGCAGTGTGATGTTCCGCAGGATGAGAACCTTGATGCGCTGATCCCTGCAGGACTTCTGCGCAGCGAACCGGTCGTGCTGCCGGAAGTATCCGAAGTGGATGTCATCCGCCACTACACCGCGCTGTCCCGGCGCAACTTCGGCGTCGACAACGGATTCTATCCGCTCGGCTCCTGCACGATGAAATACAATCCGAAGATCAACGAAGATGTTGCCCGCTTCCCGGGACTGGCCAAGATTCATCCTTACCAGCCGGAAGAAAGCATTCAGGGTGCCCTGGAACTGATGTACACCCTGCAAAATGATCTTTCCGCTTTGACCGGCATGGATGCCGTCTCCCTGCAGCCTGCCGCAGGCGCACATGGTGAATGGACTGGCCTGATGATGATCCGCGCCTACCATGAGAGCCGCGGCGAGACCCGCACGAAGGTGATTGTGCCGGACTCCTCGCATGGCACCAACCCGGCCAGCGCCGCAGCAGCCGGACTCGATACGGTGACGATTCCTTCCAATAATAAAGGAATGGTTGATCTTGAAGCGCTGAAGGCAGCTGTCGGCAGCGATACCGCTGCGCTGATGCTGACCAACCCCAGCACACTCGGCCTGTTCGAAACGCAGATTGTGGAGATTGCTGCAATTGTACATGAAGCGGGCGGACTGCTCTATTACGATGGAGCCAACTCCAATGCCATTATGGGCATTACCCGTCCCGGCGATATGGGCTTCGATGTGGTGCATTTGAATCTGCACAAGACGATGAGCACCCCGCACGGCGGCGGCGGCCCGGGAGCCGGACCTGTCGGCGTGAAGGCGAAGCTGATTCCTTTTCTTCCGCAGCCTACGGTGGTCAAGAATGAAGATGACAGCTTCTCGCTGAACTATGGCGGCCCGGAATCCATCGGGCGGGTCAAGGCCTTTTACGGCAACTTTGGAATTCTCGTCCGTGCCTATGCCTATATCCGTACCTACGGGCCGGACGGCCTGCGCGAGGTTTCCGAGAACGCCGTGCTGAATGCCAACTATATGATGCACCGGCTGGCGCCGTATTTTGAAATTCCGTATCCGGGTGTCTGCAAGCACGAGTTTGTGATGTCCGGCAAGAACCTGAAGCAATACGGCGTGCGCACGCTGGACGTAGCCAAACGCCTGCTCGACTTCGGCTACCACCCGCCAACGGTCTACTTCCCGCTGACTGTGGAAGAGTGCATGATGATTGAGCCGACCGAAACCGAAAGCAAGGAAACGCTTGATGGCTTCATCGAAACGATGATTCAAATCGTCAAGGAAGCCCAGGAGACTCCGGAAATCGTCATTAATGCTCCGCACACTACGGAGATCAGCCGTCTGGATGAAACGCAGGCCGCACGCAAGCCAGTACTGAATTGCTCTTGCGGTTAAAGCTGATTATCCCTAAACCGGCCCTATAAGAATTGAATAAGAGCCGGCCCTGGATACCAATTATCGCGGGCCGGCTCTTTTTATATGTATAAAAATCTGTTAATGCGCAAGCTTTTTGGTGAACTGCCACCGGTCATTTACACGCATTTTACTGTAGATGTTCTTGACCATGTTACGCACTGTGCCTTCGCTGATCCCCAGCTCGTTGGCAATGTGCAGCGCACTTTTCTCCATGAGCCATAACCGGGACACATCTTGTTCGCGCGCAGTCAGTCTAAATTCCTGAAAACTGGCCTCCAGCCGGTACTGCTGCATCTCCGGGTGCTGCTCCATCCACTTCTCCGAAATGTTCTCAGCCACCTGCTGCACGAAGGGGATGGCAAATTCAATCTGTTCATTTTTATTGAAGGAAATATCCACATAACCATACACTTTGCCATCCCTCTGCAGCGGAGCACATACGCAATTCCATCCTTTAAATACAATATTGGAATGTTCCTCGCCTCTCACTACACCTATACAGTTCATTTCCATAGCCAACGAGACCGCATTTAAACCAGAATATTGCCCTTCTAGGCTGACACCGACACCCATACCGGCCTGAAGCATATCCGCTTGAAGATCCGGAGAGGAAGATACCAGCTCCAGGATGACGCCCTCCTTGCCAGTTAAGAACACAACATAAGGAATGGAGATAAAATGGCTGATTTTTTTCATTTCGTTGCGGATGGAAGCAATCATTGCTGTATGATAAATACGGTCTTTGCATTTTTCATTCGAAGAAACCGCTGTCAATTCAGCAGGTATTGCTCCTTCTTGTTTGGCGACTGGCTGGAATGATTTAAGCTGCTCCTCTTTCAAGTCCCCGGGCAGGCACCAGACTCTCGTCTTGTCAAAGATACTCAAATAGCTCCACCTCCATTTTTACCATAATCTATTATAATCGATTTTAGAAAAACGTATTATAACATAAATCAGAGAATTAAGAGCATGCATCATTAGATTGTCTATCTATTATGGACAGATAAAGCTCCACTATAAATCCGCATGTTCATCAGACAGAGGTTTTTTTGCAGGATTCGTCATAATCTAATAAAAAAATTATTCTTTCGATTTATTGTGATAGTTTTCGACATTACAGCAATGCTATATTAACGGAACACGCCTTTTTATAGAATATCAACACTGAAGGAGGATGACCCTTGAGTATTATTGAAGCTAAAGGACTGAGCAAGTCGTTTATGCAGGCGGTGAAGGAGCCCGGCCTCAAAGGCGCGGTCAAGCATCTGCTGATCCCCAGGCATATTGAGAAGATGGCGGTGCAGTCGCTGGACCTTAGCATCGAGGCAGGTGAGACGGTGGCCTATGTCGGGCCGAACGGTGCAGGCAAGTCCACCACGATCAAAATGCTGACCGGCATACTGATGCCTACCGCGGGCAGTATTTCTGTAAACGGTATCAACCCGTACCGGAAAAGAATGGAGAATGCCGCCCAGATCGGAGCGGTGTTCGGGCAGCGCACGCAGCTGTGGTGGGATATTCCGATTGTGGAGTCCTTTTCCCTGCTGAAGGATATTTATCAGATCCCCGATGCTGTGTACAAGACCAACTTGGAGATGTTTATTGAGATGCTGGGTATGCGTGAATTCATTCACTTATCCGCCCGGAAGCTCTCCCTCGGCCAGCGTATGCGAGCGGATCTGGCTGCTGCTTTATTACATAACCCGCCGATTGTGTATCTGGATGAACCGACGATTGGCCTCGACGTCTCCGTGAAGCAGAAGATCCGCGAATTCATCAAAAAGATCAACCAGGAGCAACAGACTACAGTTATGCTGACCACCCACGATCTGGGTGATATTGAGGACCTGTGCAAACGGCTGATTATCATCGACCACGGCTCCATTATCTATGACGGCAGCTTAAGTGAAGTCAAATCCCGTTTCGCCAGAAACCGGGTGATCTTCTTCCAGGTAGGCTCGCCATTGCCCGAGCTGTACCAGCAGCTCTCACAGACTCCGGGAATGAAGCTGGACTTGCAGAATGATCAGGAGTTCTCTGTATCTTTTGACCGTTATGAATATACCGCCAGCGAAGTGGTCAGCCGGGTGATGAAACATGGCGAGGTGATTGACTTCCGGATGGAGGATGCCAATATTGAGCAAGTCATCAAAGCCGTATACGACGGAAATCTGAACCTGAACGAAACCGGTGCATAAGGAGGAGCGAACGCAGTCATGCCTGTACCCAATCTTAAGAAATACAGAAGTATTGCCAACCGGTCCTTGCAAAATGTTCTCGCTTACCGGACTTCTTACGTGATCACCTTTCTGGCCAATTCGATCAATCTGCTGGCGATCTACTTTTTATGGCAGGGCATTTATAGCGGCCGCGATATCGTAGGCGGGTATTCGTGGGACCAGATGAAAACCTACTTGCTCGTTACCTTTCTGGCCAACTCTGTGTTGTCCTGGTATTCCGAAACATCTATTTCCGGCAAAATCCTCGACGGGAGCGTTGCCGTAGATTTGCTTAAGCCCATCGATTTTCAAAGTGCAAGATTTGCGGAAACCTTGGGCTCCAGCCTGCTTGAGGGAGGAATGAGCACGGTGTTGCTCGTCCTGTTCGCCACCTTCCTGACCGGTGTAACCTTCCCGCAGTCGGCGCTGGTCTATCTGCTGTTCGCAGTCAGTCTGCTCGGAGCGATCCTCGTAAAGTTCGGCGTTGTCTATCTTGCGGCATTATTATGCTTCTGGTCGACCGGCTCCATGGGTATTGTCTGGACAAGAATCGCACTGACCAACCTGCTATCCGGAGCGCTGGTACCCTTGGCCTTTTTCCCGGATTGGCTGGAAAAGCTCGCATTGTTCCTGCCTTTTCAAAGCATTATTCACACACCGACGATGATCTTTCTGGAACAGGCGGACACTTGGGAGAGCGTCAGGCTGATCGGCCTGCAATTCTTCTGGGGGATTGCACTCTGGATTGCCGGAAAATGCATGTGGAACTGGGCAGTACGTCAGGTAACGATTCATGGAGGTTAGGCGGAAGGAGAGCGAAGCATGAAGTTATCACGCATGTTCTATCTATACAAAAGGCTCTACATACAGCAGTTAAAAGCCATCATGGAATATAATAAGGATTTCTATATCCTAATGTGTTCAGCTGCCTTAACACAGGTGCTGGGATTCGTCTTCCTCTGGGTCATCTATGACCGGATTCCCGACATCAACGGCTGGCAGTTCTGGGAAGTCACCTTTATGTACGCGATGATCTTTCTGACCGAAGGCATTGCCTCCCTGTTCTTCGAGGGGACCTGGCGTATGGGCAGATTGGTCAACATGGGAGAAATGGACCGTTATCTGCTGCGGCCGGTGCCTGTCGTGCTTCAGGTGTTCTGTACCGGCATCGGCATTAACGGCCTCGGAAATCTGCTGATCGGCGGCGTTATTGTCTGGCAATCACTGGTCCACACCCATCTCCACTGGACCTTTGGCAAAATCATAATTATTGTCCTGCTCCTTGTGACAGCAGTAGTTATCCGCGTGTCGATCAATCTGGCCGGCAATTCGGCAGCCTTCTGGATCCGTAATGCCGGCAATGCCTTTCCCTTGATGGTCCATAATTTGGCCGACCTGGCCAAATATCCAATCACGCTGTTCCCGCAGGCTGTCCGCATATTCATCTCCACTGTGCTTCCATATGCGTTTATCAGCTTTTATCCGGCGACTTATATCTTCAGCAAAAGCGAATGGTTCGGCTGGTGGATGCTGGCGCCCGTGGTCGCGATAGGAAGTGCAGCCGCAGCCTATGGCATATTCCGCTTCGGACTGTCGCGGTATGAAAGCACGGGGAACTGAGCCGCAAAGAGCGGACTGATTATAAAAGAACAGAGTGAAAATACTAAAAACCCCACTTGTCCATTGGGCAGGTGGGGTTTTGCGTTTATATGAAAATAGTAATTATGATTACGGAAAAATCAATCCATAATTATTAATAGTTAAAGGAAAATGTTCCTGGGAAACTGCTAGATACGTAAATTTTGTGATAGCCCCATAATTGTCTGCTTACAGAACCTTGATAAGTGATTTGACCAAGGCCTATGTCGATATAAGAACCATTTTGGTCGATAGCATACACTGTGTAAACACCTCCAGGTACGCCATAAACATTAACAGTAGTAGTACCGCCGAAATAATAATACGTAGTAGGATCCCCTACATTTCCATAAGCTAATGCCAGCGGTGTAACAACTCCGCTCGCTGCCTGAACTTCCTGTGCCGCAGGAGCAGCAGCAGGAGTAACGGCTTCATCGGCGAACGCAGCCGGTACAGATCCTAAGAGCATGGCCATAGTAGAAAGTGCGGCAATTGCTGACTTTTGAATTTTTTTCACAATTAAACATCTCCTTTTAGTAATTGAGTTGGAATGAATCCTTCACTATATCCTTGCTACTTACAAGAACACTACTAAACCGGGCGATAAAAATTGTGTAGCGAAAAGAACAACTTCCCCCCTCGCCTATTAATTTATTACAAAATTAATCATACATATATTCCCATGGAAAAACAAGTATTTTATATATGAAAATGTGTTAAAACTATATTTTTACACAAAAAATCATATTATTTTACATAATTCAGCAGGAAATTTTGTTTTTATATGAATATTATTGATTGTAAATATTTTATATGGATAAATGAAATAGTCTTAGCCTATGAACTCCACATTCCGTAATGGAAGTGTGGAACACATGCTAAGACTTTAATTGTCACTGATACAAGCCTTCCCTGCCTTTTTCGGCCTATGCTGCAACCGCAGATTTTGCCGCCTTTTTACGTTCCTTGGCAGATTTGCGGAAGTACAGCAGCTCGTAGATGGCCGGCACGACCAGCAGCGTCAGCAGAGTGGCTGCGGTTAATCCGCCGATTACTACGATGGCCAGACTCTGCGAGACAATGCTGCCCTGCTCGGAATGTCCGAAGAGCAGCGGTAACATGGCGCAGACAGTGGCAATCGCCGTCATTAGAATCGGGCGCATCCGTGTGCCGGTTGCTTCGAGAATGGACTCGCGGATCGACATATGCGCTTCATTCTGCTTGATGCGGTCGATCAGCACCACCGCATTGGTGACCACGATGCCAATCAGCATCAATGCACCGAACAACGCGGTGAAGTCGGGCGTTACCCCGGATATGATCAGGGCGACAATCGCTCCGATGGCTGCAAGCGGCAACGAGAACATAATTGCCAGTGGTGCACGCAGCGTCTTAAAGGTGAGCACCATAATCAGGTACACTAGGCCGATTGAGATCAGCGCCGTCATTCCAAGGTCACCGAAGTCCCCGGCCTGGTCTGCCGATGCTCCGCCTGCGAACAGAGTTACGCCGTCCGGCAGCGTTATGCCGTCTGTCTGCTTTTTAATATCGGCACCGATGGCCGATACCTTCTTCGGATCCACTTCTGCGGTAATCCGCACATAAGGCTTGCCGTCCTTATGGTACAGCATGGCTGGCTGATCCGTGACCTCAAGGGCTGCCACTTGCGACAATGGCTGCGGACCAGCGGCGGTCATGATGGTCATATTCTTCAGGTCTTCCTGTGATTCCGCCTGAATGACAGGTTCAAGGATGACACCGGCCGGGGAACCGTCCAGTTGGATCTGTCCCAGCGGAACCGGATTGAGCATCGCCCCCAGCTGCATGGAGATTTCCTGGGCGTTAGCTTCAGCAGGATTCACCTTGAAGGCAAATACCGGCTTGGTATCCTCCATGTTGCTGCTGACCTTTTGCACACCTTCTATATTCTTCACCTTGGCGGCGACCTCTTCAGCAATTGTATTGATAGCTGCGACATCATTGCCGACAATATCGACATATTCACTGGTGGAGCTTGAGCCCATCATGCTGGCTTCATTTGCGGTCAGCGTTGCCCCCGTATAGGAAGCCTGAAGACTGCGGACTTGATCCAAAAATACCTGAGCATCCGTTCCTTCTTTGATCATTACTGTATAATCCACCTGGGTCAGCGAGTTAACACTGCCCCATTTCGCCGAATCGGCACTGTTCCCGGATTGCATGATGACCGTCTGGGCCTGCGGCTGGTTCATCAGCTCCTGCTCCAGCAACTTGCCATTCTTCAACACCTCCGCGACCGGAACATCATTCGGATATACCAGTTGAACGGATACATTGCTGGCATCGCTAGCATCCAGAGCGGCCTTCGGCATGGCGATATAAGCGCCAATAGAGCCGACCAACAGCACTAGACCCAGGCTCAGCGTGAGCCATTTGCGCTGCAGATTCCAATCGAGAAAACGGGTGAACCATCCGGCGGGCTCATGTTCCTTCAGGGAAGAACCGCGCAGCAGCCAGGAGCTTAGCAGCGGAACGACGGTCAGCGCCACAACAAGCGAAGTCAGCAAGGAGTAAGTTACCGTCAAGGCGAACGGAAGCAAGAAAGCTTGCAGTCCGCCGCGCAGCAGCCCCATCGGCAGGAATACCGCCACCGTAGCAAGCGTTGAGCTGGTTATGGCTCTGGCCACCTCGCGGGTTGCGCTGATCACCATATCACGGGACAAGGGTTCCTTCTGCATACGCCGGTAGATGTTCTCAATGACCACGATGCTGTCATCCACCAGCCGTCCGACAGCAACGGCAACCCCGCCCAAGGTAACGATATTCAGGGTAATTCCCGATACCTTAAGCAGGTAAAGGGTAACCGCCAGGGACAGCGGAATGGATATCGCCGTGATCAGCGTAGCCCGGATGTTGCGCAGGAACAGCAGGATTACGATTGTGGCAAACAACGCACCGAGCAGGACTTCACGCATCATGCTGTTGACGGAGGTGACCACCATATCAGAGGTGCTGAAAATGACGGAGGCCTCGGTATTTTTAATTCTGTCATTGATATCGTCTGCAGCGCTGCGCACCTTATCGCCGACATCCACTGCATTGGCATTCGCTTCCTTGGTAATTACGACGAACAGCACATCTTTACCATTGGAGCGGCTGACGCTCTCCTGGTCTATCTTGGCCTCAACAGCGGCAATATCCTGCAGCTTTGCTCCAGCCCCGACCGGCAGCTGCTTCAAGGTATCTATACTGTCTATCGAAGAGATTACATTCACATTCCCCGTCTGGCCGCCGATCGTCTGCTCGCCGATGGAGGCGGAAACATTGCGCCCCTGAAGCAGCCCCAATACCTGCGCAGTGGTTACCCCTTTTGCGGCCATCGCCTTCGGATCAAGCTTCACTCTAACTTGAGGGGCTGTCTTGCCATACAAAGCTACGCTGGCTACCCCTTCGATCTTCTGCAGCTCAGGGATGATGGTATTCTCGGCAATCTCAAGGTTATCCTTGGTGAGCCCATCATCGAACGACAGCGTAAGCTGGGAGACAGGAATCATTGAGGTGTTCAGCTGAATGATGAACGGGTCCATCACACCTTCGGGAAACTGCAGCGTACCCACAGCTTTCTCGACTTCCTGCGCCGCCTCCTTCATATCAGACTTGCCGTCAAAATATATGTCCACCTTGGCATATCCGTCTCCGGAGGTAGACATTTGTTCGGTCTTGCCTTTCACCTGAGAGGTCGCCGCCTCTATCGGCTTGGTAACCGAGGTTTCCATCGAATGCGCATCCTGTCCGGGTCCAAGCACTGTAACCGTGATCTGTGGATTATCGGCCTCCGGCATGAATTCCATCGGCAGCGAGGTGTAGCTCATTATCCCCACCACCAGTGCCATAACAACTAGAAGACCTACCGCCCCCTTATTGCCAAACGACCATTTCGTTAACCATGTCATTCTTTTTTCCCCTTCCACTCCATTATTGATTGCTCTCTTTAAGACTGATCCCTTATGTATCAAGCATTGCTTTCCTGCTTTAGTGTAGTAGCTTTTGGCCGAAGTCAAAACCGCCCAACGAAGGGTTTCGCGCTCAGTCCCGAGGCGGAGGTGATCCCATTCCCGGGATTGAACCCCTCCAGATAAGCCAAAGCCCGGCCGAAGCAACACAATATAAACCTAAAATAATCCACTCGCTCTGCCTCAAACCGCCAGTACAATCTTTCCATAAAAAAACAAAAAGAAGCCTATATGGACAGGCCTCTTCAAATTCAAACATATATTCGGTTGATCAAGAAAATGTTTATATGAGCAACCGTACTATTTCAAATAAAATACCTCGCGGAGCGGTTCCATCGGTGTTTCTTCGTTAAAATCAAAGGAGCCCTCAACCATTTTAGAGGTAATGGCGTTCCACCGGTTGCAGGCATCGCTCTGGGCAATGTAGGCAAAAGCCGCCTCTTTGTCATCACATTCAAAGCAGTAGAAGAACTGATTGCCGTTCTGGAAGATCGAATAATTGCTGATTCCCGCTTTGCTGTGCTCCTCAAGAATTTCCGGCCAAGGGTTCAGGTGCATCTGCACGTATTCCTCCAGGTACTCTTCCTTCACCTTCCAGGTCCAAGCCAACTTGTTGCTGCTCATCTTCCCGACCTCCTAAAAGTTTTGTTAGCATTACTTCATTGAGCCCACTTCGTACAAAACTCACATCGAAAGCATACACTTAAGTTTTGTTAGCATTACTTCATTGAGCCCACTTCGGATAAAACTTGCTTCGCAAGATTTAATGATACCGCTTCCAACATAACTTTAGCAACTTTTTTTATGGGGAATATTGGGTAATCAAAGGATTCTTTAGAACGAAAAGCCTTTATCCCCCGCCAGCAGCAGTCCCTCTTCTGCTGCTGTGAGAAATAAAGGCTTTGTGTTACAGTTCATTCTTCCTACGCGTTGATCCCCGCTTCATTAGGGCGAAGAATCGCGGAGCCGATGGCCAGCAGAATAACAGCCATCAGGCCCAGAATGGCAAAGGGCAGCCACAGCTCATCCCAGCCTCCACCGGCTGCGGCGATGTCCACCGCTTGAATTGCCCATTTCTGCGGCATGAAGTTGGCCGCCTTCTGCATGTAATCCGGCATGATGGACAGCGGCCAGAAGCAGCCGCCCAGCATGCAGGACGGTGTAAGGATCAGCGTATTCAGCATCCCGGTATTGTTCGGGTTGCGGATCAGCCCCGCCACAGTACCGGCAATTCCCATGGATACGAGCATGAATGCAGCGAGGACCAGGAAATACAAATACATCGGCACCTCATAGTCGTAACGGAGCACCCACTTGCCCAGTGCAAGCACAGCAGCGATCTGGATCAGCCCTACCATAAAGCTGCCGAGGAAATTGCCGAGCGCAATTTCATAGGATCGTACCGGTGCGCTGAACATCCGCATCATCGTCCGCCCCCTGCGGTCCGCCATAATCAGCGACACGCTGCTGGTCACGAGGCTCATCAGAAACATCAGTGTCATACCTGTAATAACACCCAGTGTCTGCCGGGGGTACAGATTATAGTCGGTTCGGATACTGCCTACATTATGCTCTTCCGCCTGCTTCAGAATCGCGGCGAATCTCTCCTCCGAATCCATACTCCCGGTTGCAGAAGCCTTTCTCACCGTAGCTGCGGTTGACAGCATTTCTACAGCGATAGCATCGGTTTTCATCTTGATTAGCATAGAATCCTCTGTCGTCTTCAGCTCATATACGGTGAGCTGCGCCGCTTTCCCCTGCAGAATTCCCGAGGTAAAGCCCTCCGGAATCCACAATCCGGCCGCACCGTCCTGCGAGGTGACACCTTCCTTCAAATCAGCCTCATCGCTGCGCTCAACAAGCTTGTAATCCCCGCTATTCTCCAGTTCAACAATCAGATGATTCCCGGCTGCTCCGGTATCCTTGTTGGTATACAGCAGAACCGCCGCGCTATCTTCCATGCCGCCGGTAACGGAGACAATACCGGCTACCACTAAAGAGGGCAACAGGATATGCAGCAGCAGCCCTTTGTGGGAACCTATCGTTCGCTTGACCATATTCCGGCCAATCGTAAATATGTTATTCATGGTACCCCACCTTCCGGTATGAGAGAATTGCCGCACTGAATAGAATCAGGCAGATCAGCAGCATCATCCATAAATTCGGCAGAATCTGCTCTAAATCTGAATGCAGCATCATTCGGATTACGGCTTGCAGCGTCCAATGATTAAGCGTAAACGCACCAATACTGTTCACCCAGGAATCAGGAAGCGGAACCATGCCGCCGCTCAGAAAGGTCATGCCTACTGTAATGACATTGATGATACTCGTGGCTTCCGTCTCTTTTTTGCTGAACATGCACGCAATTACAGAAATGGTCAGGGAAGCGAGGATCATCAGCAGGCAGAACAGCGCCAGCAGACCCGGACGATTGCCCCAATACACACCGAACAGCCATTGAGACAACAGAATGATGGCCGCACATTGAAGCATGGTGATAATCGCAATGCCCAGCATTTTTCCTATAAACAAATCCGAGCCTTTAACCGGCATGGAGTTGATTCTATAAAGCGTGTGATTGTCCTTCTCGCTGAACAGCGAATGAGTCACCGTAAGGCCGCTATACAGCAGAAACATCAGCAGCATTGATGCGGCATAAAATTGCGAGGCTGTGTAAGTTCTTCCTCCATTACTCAAATCCCCAAGTTTTACGGCTGTCCCTTCTTGATGAGAATCAGCTGCGGCGGCAACAGCTTCCGGTCCTAGTGTCATAGCTGCGGCCTGCTTGTAATTCATGATGCTGAGAAAATTGTCAAAGGCTGTTCCAGCAACGGTGTTATCCATCCGGTCTTTACCAAGAATGAACTCCAGTTCAGCCTTTCCCCCGCTCTGTACTCCACTGTCAAATTCTTTCGGCACAATCACCGCATAGCCGTAGATGCCGGACCGCAGCCCGCTCTCTGCTTCCTGCCTGGTTGTGGCCTCATGGGGAATAATATAATCCTTGATTTCGGCTGAATCCAGAAAAGTCTTGATCATCTTGGAACTTCCTGTCCCACCAGCATTCACTACAGCTACCTTCACCGGGTCGATAGTTTCAGCCTCTTTGTCTCCCACTACCCCGGAGAGCGACGCGCCAAGCAGAAAGATCAGCACCAGCGGCAGCAGGAACAAAATCATCAGCACCCACCGTGAACGGGTCAGCCTGCGCAGTTCGTACACCGCAATTATCAAAATATTCATTTCAGGTTCCCCCTCCTTTAATCGCGCAAGGTCCGTCCGGTCAGGCTCAGAAACAGCGTCTCGAGATTCGGCTCTTCGATATGCAGGGAGACAATAATCCCCTCATGCTTGGAAAAGATAAACAAAATGTCCTGCAGCTCGCTCTGTGAGGATGGAAGATACAGCTCCACCGACTGCTCCACTTCCTTGACGCGGTTAATCCGCGGGTGAAGACTAAGCTCTTTAATCAGGGCAGCCGAGATATTGACAGCCTTGATGACTATTTTCTCTTCATGGGCAACCTTCTCCCGCAGTTCTTTCTCTGTGCCGCAGGCAATAACATGACCTTTATCCATAATTGCTACACGGTCGCAAATTGCTTCGACTTCCTCCATGTAATGGCTGGTGTAAATGATGGTCGACCCCAGCTTGTTCAGCGTCTTGACCGACTCGAGGATATGATTGCGCGATTGGGGATCAATGCCTACCGTAGGCTCATCCATAATGATCAGCTTCGGGCGGTGCATGATCGCGCAGGCAATGTTCAGCCGCCGTTTCATTCCCCCGGAGAAGGTGGCCGGTTTATCCTTCGTCCGGTCGCTTAGTCCGGTGAATTCCAGCGCCTCTTCCACCCGTTCCTTCAGCAGCTTGCCGCGCAGGCCATACAGCTTACCAAAAAATCTCACATTTTCCTCAGCCGTCATCGTTTCATACAAAGCCAGTTCCTGCGGAACCAGACCGATTCTTTTTTTCACCTCTAGCGGAGCTGCTGCCACTGACAGCCCGTCGATGATAATCTCGCCGCCGTCAGGCTTCAGCAAGCCGCAAATCATACTGATAGTTGTGCTTTTCCCGGCGCCGTTTGGGCCGAGCAAACCGAAAATTTCGCCTTCCTCGATGCTCAAATTCACATGATCTACTGTTAATTTCTGGTCGTACCGTTTCACTACATTACTGAGTACCGCAAGTGTCATCTCTTCATCCCCCTGTTCCTCAATCTCTATGCTCTTATTGTAACGCGCCAACAACATCACCGAAGGTACGAAAGGTCATCTTCTGGGGTGACTAAAGTCATCTCCTGAAATGGCCGGGGAATATGCTAAGATAAACATAAGAACAAATAGCATGATAGATTCGGGCATTCCATTGAAAAAAAGGATGACTTCTATTGATTAGAGAACTGAACTCTTTGCGTTACGGCCTCATTCTGCTCCCTGCTGCGATCACTATATACGTCTACGACTATGCCGACTATGAATTATTCACCCTGCATTTCCTGCTGCTGCTGCTTGTGGTGACGCTTGAGTACCGGCTGCCGAAATCACTGCCGCTGCTGGCCTGCATAGAACTGCTCTTCACGGCCTGGCTATGCCGCCAGTACGGTACGCTGATGATTTTCCCGGCCATCTCGGCGCTGCTGCATTATTCACGGCAACAGTCAAAGGCGGTATCCGTCGTGTTCACCTACGTTCATTTGGCTGTCCTGAATATCGCCTTCAGTCAATCAACACCTGTCGAATGGGGAGTGATGAATCTTACCTTCCTGCTGGCCGTTTTTCTCAATGTGCTGCTGCTGCGGACCGGCCGCGGCCGCGAGGAAACGCAGTTTCTCTATGATGAGCTGCGCCGCAAGCATTTTGAGCTGGAAGAAGCCCGTAGCCGGCTGCTGCAGTTCACCTCTCAGGTAGAGAATGCCGCACAATCGGAGGAACGGGTACGGATTTCCCGCCAGCTTCATGATGATATCGGCCATAGGCTGATCCGGGTCAAAATGATGGTTGAAGCTGCCATTCATACCTTGCCGGCCGCACCTGAATCCGGAATGAAGATGATGGGCCAGATTCGCGATCAGCTCGCGGCCAGCATGGACGATATGCGCGCTGCCGTAAGACGGATTAATTATGCGCCACAGCTTGAAGGGGCTTATGCCCTGGACCGCCTGCTGGAAGAAATCGGGCGGGATACGGGTATTGAAACCACGTATTCCATTCATGGGTACCCTTATCCGCTGTACCCAAGTACCCAGGTCGTACTTTATAGAAATGCCCAAGAGGCCATCACGAACGCCCTAAGGCACGGAAAAGCAGCGGCAGTATGGATCACACTGTCCTATAGTGAGCAAGAGGTTGTGATGGAGGTTGGCAACAACGGCAAACGGCCCGAAGGCGACCAGCTGCGAAGAATGCAGGGCAGCGGCGGCATGGGCCTGAATGGCATGACCGAGCGGACAAACCTGATCGGCGGAACACTGGAGCTGCGTACGGAGCCGCAATTCACCACAATTACCCGTCTGCCGGTTTATAGGCAGGCGGAGATTAGGTAACGTTGCATGAAGAACCGTAGGTGCAGCAAGTGATCATAAATTAGAGATAAGGAGTTTGCCCGCTATGATTAATGTAGTAATTGTTGACGATGACTCTTTTATCCGCGAAAGCCTCAAAGTGCTGGTAGGACTGGACCCCGACATTGCGGTTGTTGGCGCAGCAGGTGATGGCAATGAAGCATTAGCCTTGCTGCAGTCGCTGCCGCAAACAGATGTGGTACTAATGGATATCCGAATGCCGAATTGCTCTGGCGTGGAGGGCACCCGTCTCGTCAAAGAGACATATCCCAATATCTCCGTGCTCATGCTGACCACCTTTGATGATGATGAATATATCATTGAGGCACTCCGTAACGGCGCCAGCGGCTATCTGCTCAAGAACATCCCGCCGGACCGCATCATCCAGGGCATTAAGACGGTGCATGAAGGCAACATGCTGATCCATCCCGACATCGCCCGCAAAATGGCCGGATTTCTGCAGCCCGCCTCACGTTCAGTGTCCGCACAGGGCCGGCCGCTGGAATCCTTCGGCCTAACCAAAGCAGAGCTGGCCGTCGTCGCTTCCATTGCCGAAGGTCTTACCAATAAAGAAATTGCCGCCAAGCTGTTCTTAAGTGAAGGTACCGTAAAAAACTACATTACCGATATTCTCAGTAAGCTCGGACTGCGCGACCGGACACAGATTGCGATATTCTATTTGAAAAACCAGCAGGAGAAGTGATGTCCAGCCGGGAGTACGTTACAGAGAACGGTTGTGGAACGGAGAAGTAGTTCGCGGACAAAGAGGCGCTCCTGGTTTCTCTATGGATTGGAATACATAGATTCACTCAGTTAGAAAAAGGCCTGCCTCCCGCAGTTACGCGGGAATGCAGGCCTTTTATTGGTTTAGTTGATGGTGTGGATGCAACCACTTGCGAATACTGCCGCAGGATCAGCCTCCGGCGTTTTCCTGTTTAGGTTCAGTTCCGGCAGGTTTGGTCCGCTCGAGTCCATCTGCCGGAAGGCTGCGGCGACGGGTTCCGGTCTTCATCCCGATGATGCCGAAGATGCTGGAAGGTTTGGCCTCCGCAGTACGCAATTCATCCGGCTCCGGCACCAAAATCATCCCGAGCTGGTGATGGTCGCCGTCATATATCGCCCTCTGCAGATATTTGCTCTCGCCTTCCCGGTTCTTTACCTCCAGCTTGCAGAACGCCGGGTTCATGCGCAGCGCTTCATGCAGCTGCGCCGCTTCGGTCAACAGGACCCCGTTGACCTTCAGCAGAATCTCGCCCGGCAGGATGCCCATCTCCTGCGCGGGGCTGTCCGGCAGCACGGCAAGCACCTTGCGGCCGGCCGGGGGATGCACGAAGATGGGACTGGTACTGCGCTCCTCCAGAGCGCTGTACCAGCTTAAGCCTTCGTGCAGCAGAACAGCGGCGAGCGCCGCGAGCACGGTCAGCGGGCTCCACCAGGCCGCAAGCAGGCTGATGCCCAGCAGGACGATGCTGTATAACAGCAGCCGTCCTGCCGTGCGGGCCGCCTTGCGCCCGGGCAGCATGCTCTGGGTCATCTCGCTGAAGCCGATGATCACCGGCAGCGAGACCAGCCCAAGGCCGCCGCCCAGCAGCGGCTGCCAGGGCAGGTCGCCGATTCCCGTACCTGAGGGAATCAGCAGGAACAACGGCAGCGGCCAGAAGGCTTGCAGCTGATAGCCGCCGACGACCTTGCCGCGCTTCCCTGCCAGGAAGAGCGGGGTTGCCAGGCGCGCGCCCTGCCAGCGCGCCAACAGCGCCTCCGCGAGATGAAGCAACGCGGCCAACACCAGCAGCGCGGGGATATCCATATCCCGCAGCGCCGTGGCGAAGGTGCTTACGCCTCCGCTCTGCAGGCTATCCGGGAAGAAGGAGAGCACAAATTGCGCAACTCCCAGCAAGCCTATGGAATAAGCGAAACATAAAAACCGCACACGAAACAACATCAATACCAGACTGACCACCCAGATGAGAGCTACCGCAGCCCCGGGCAGTGAAATGCCCAGCGCGATCGCGGCTAGCGAGACAAGCAGCCCCATGACCAGCCCGCTCCAGATCGTCCGCCATGTTTCCTTCCCCCAGCTATGCTGCTTCACATGAATCAGCTTCCGCTCCAGTGCAACCTGCCTGCGGTAATACAGTGCTATAAATATAAGTGCGATATAGTAATAAGGCTGAAGAAGCAGATGTATGACCGCATTCCCCCAGCTTGTAAGCAGTTCCGTCATCACATTCAATGCGTTCGTCACACTCCTTATCTCCCTGGCTTGACTCCTATTGCAGTGTAATCCACTATCGTCTACCCGTCATAGAAAAAAAGAAGGCTGAATTCAGCCTTCTTACTTTTTCGACGCTGTTGCCTTAATTTCCTTCTGAATCTCTTCGATTGCCTTGTTCCGCTGGTTATCATTGACCGGGTCCTGAATAACCTTGATCAGCGCCAGCTCCATGGCTTCTGCTGTCTTGGCGTCAATGACACCCGTCGCTTTCAGCTTCGCCGTGCTTTGGAATTTCTTGACTGCTTCCTTCGTGCCTGCATCAAAATATCCATCCTTGCGGCCCGGCTTGTAGCCCAGACCCTCCAGCATCGTCTGTGCGCTTTTCACATCGGAACTGTTCATGTTGTATTGCAGTGTCACACTTTTGTTAATAGGTGCCACCGAGAAGTAATCAGGCTGGGCGACCGCAATATCCGGCTTAATTCCCTTGCCGTGAATCCAGGTGCCATCCGGCGTCAGCCACTTGGCAATGGTAATCTTGAGCAGACTGCCATCGCCAAGTTCCTTTTCAAAACTGGTCTGCACCGTGCCCTTGCCGAATGAATTCTCACCGATCAGCTTGGCCCCGGCCGATTGCTGCAATGCCCCGGCAAGAATCTCTGATGCGCTTGCGCTGCCTTTGTTCATCAGTACGACTACCGGGTATTTCTTGCTTGAGCCCTTTGAGGTACTGACCTCGCGCGTTTTGTCCTTATTTTCAACCTGGACAATCGTTTTGCCGGACGGTACGAACTGCTCTGCCATCTCAATGACTCTTTGCAGTACACCCCCGGGATCGTTGCGGACATCAAGGACAAGTCCCTTCATGCCCTGCTTCTCCAGATTAGCCAGCTCTGTCTTGAAGCGTTCAGCGGTATTCATGGAGAACTGGGTCACTTCGATAACACCCACCCCGTTCTTCTCCATGGTCGCATACACAGTCTCCAGCTTCACGTCAGCACGGGTAATTACAAATTTCAGCGGCACTGCAGAACCTGCCCGCTGGATTTGAAGCGTGGCTTCGCTGCCTTTCGGGCCGCGTATCTTGGCTACAGCCGCATTCAGCTCCAACCCCTCCAGCGATTCCCCGTTCACCGACAGGATAACATCCTTGGCCTGAATTCCGGCTTTTTCGGCAGGTGAGCCCTTAATCGGGGACACCACCACTACCTTGCCGTTGTCCGAGGAAACCTCCGCACCGATTCCCGAGAAGGAGCCTTCGATACTCTCCTCAAACTTCTCTGCCGTTTCCTTGCCCATATAGTTGGAATAAGGGTCGCCCAGGGCTTCCATCATACCGTTGACCGCACCATCTATCAGCTTTTCCCGGTCCACAGTCTCGTAATAATTGCCCTCAATCAAACTCAGAGCGGTTCCAAGCTTCTGTGACTCCTTGTCCTCCAGGCCACCGGTCGGCCGCACCGACGCCGCCAGGCCTTCGCCTGCGGCTTGTCCAAATACTTGCACATATCCGGTTACGCCTAAGGTCAGCAGGCTGCCGCACAGCAAGGCGGCGACGATCATAAAGGCCGCTGTGCTTTTCTTTAACATAACGTTCCCACCGTCCCTTCTTGTCCATCTCGTAAAACCCACATTAGTCCGTCCAGGAAAGAACGGTATCTCTCCCAGTATATGCCGTATAACGAATTTATATTTATTAGTGCTAAAAATTAGAGATAAGGCATTGGATTAACCGCTTTTTGATCAATCCGGACTTCAAAATGCAGATGGGGCCCCGTTGAACGGCCTGTCGATCCCGATTCAGCAATTACTTGGCCTCGTTCTACCTGTTCGCCTTCTCTCACCTTAATGCCGCCTTCGCGGATATGTCCATACAATGTCCAGACACCGCCGCCGTGGTCAATAATTACGCAGTTTCCGTAACCGCTCCACCATTCTGCAATAATAACGGTGCCGGAGTCCGCTGCATGGATGCTCGTCCCCTGCGGAACTGCAAAATCCACACCGGTATGCACTTTACCAACCTCTCCTGTCACCGGATGGGTACGCGGACCAAAAGGAGAAGAAATACGTGCCTGGCCTACCGGCATCAGGAAAGGACCACTGCCTCCAACATATTCCGAAGAACTCGAACTGGAATTCGAATCGGAACTGGAGCTGCTAGCGCTCGCAGCCTTCGCTCTAGCCGCCGCTGCCGCCGCTCTGCGGGCCGCCTCCGCTTTCGCTGCTGCTGCCTTGCGTGCCGCTTCTTCAGCCTTAATCTTATCCTTCTGCACTTGTAAAGCGGAACGTTCACTGGCAAGCTGCACTAGCTTGGCGTTCTGCTCTTCACTGATATCATCCGTGTCTTGTATTTCCTTGTCATAATAAGCAATAAGTTCCTGTCTCTGCGCTTCTCTTTCCTTAAGCACGCTGCGCTGGGATTCCAGATTCGTGTACAACTGCTTGGCCTGGGCATATTGCCCTTCAAGCTCCTGCTTCTTCACAATAACGGTCTGCTTGTCCACTTTGTGCTGCACCAGCAAATCCTGATCCTGATCCACAATCATCTTCAGCGAATCGGCCCGGTCGAGAAAATCCGCAAAGCTCTTTGAAGACAGCAGTACATCAAGGTACGATACCGCCCCATCTGTATACATCAGCCGAACGCGCGATTCCAGCAATTTCTCCCGGGAAGCTACACGCGCTTCTGCTTCATCCAGCTCGGCCGCGGTAACATTAAGCGACTCTTCGGTGCTGGCAATTTTGCCGGAGGTGGTCTTCATTTCGCCTTTCACTTGTTCTATTTGCTCCAGCACATTCTGGAGATTGAGCGTTGTCTTGTTCTTATAGTGCTGGGCTTCCTGATTGCGTGATTCCGCTTTTTCCTGTGCAGCCTTGGCCGTCTGCACCTCTTGCTGCAGCTTCTTCAATTGCTTGTCAATTTCAGCGACACTTGTCTTCTTGGCATATCCGTCAGAGGGTCCTACTAAAGTGACAACCAGCAGTGCAGCGGCTAATCCGGCGGCAATCTTCTTCAACTCGCACTCCCCATCCTTTATTCTCAAATATTTACCGTTTCGTAATTTTAGTAGTATTGAATGAAGACTTATACTTTCAAAAACTTGCGTATCGACACAGTACTTCCCCACACACCGATCAGCACTCCCAGGCCAACCAGCAGCCCGCAGAGCATCAACCAAATATCCTCAAAGGGAACAAGTTGCAGCCCAAGCATCGGATCTCCCTGTACGGAAGCCACGAGACCGGTGTAACCGACGTAGAGGGCACCTGAGGTAACCAGCGATCCGATCAGACCAATGAGCGCACCTTCAATAAAGAACGGCCAGCGGATAAAATAATTCGTCGCACCCACCAGCTTCATGATGCCAATCTCCTTGCGGCGGGCAAGAATGGTCACCCGGATCGTATTGGAGATCAGGAACATCGACATCAGCGCAAGCCCTGCTACAAAAATAAAGCCGATGTTACGCACAGCACGCGTTACTTTGAACAGCGTCTCTACCGATCCTTTGCCATAGTTAACTTTAAAGATTGGCTGCTCTTTGTGGGTCTTGTTGAGTGCTTCAATCTTTCCGGAGACAAAAGGAACGGTTTTGGGTTCGATAACTTCCACCAGCAGCTTGTCCGGCAGCGGATTATTGTCTACATCAAAACCTTCCAAAAGCTCGGCGGCATCCGGGCCCATATCTTCGCGGAATTCCTTTAGCCCCTGCTCCTTGGAGACGAACTCAACCTTGCTGACTTCCGGCATGCTGCCGATTTCGTTCTCCACCGTTTCACGCATCTTCTGATCCGTATTCAGCGCTAAATGCACATTGATCTGCACCTGGCTGTCCGCCTTGTCTGCGACGGAATTAACATTAAGCACTAGCAATATAAATACGCCTAGGACGAAGAGAGAGACGACAATGGACGTGATGGAAGCCACCGACATCCAACCGTTGCGGAATACGTTTTTGAAGCCTTCCCGCACATGCCGCAAGAAGGTCTTAAAACTCATAACCGTATTCCCCTCTCACCTGGTCTCGAACAATGTTACCGTTCTCTATAGCCAGCACCCGCTTGCGCATTTTGTTGACAATATCTCTGTTGTGGGTAGCCATTACAATGGTCGTGCCGCGAAAATTAATCTCGTCAAGAAGCTGCATAATTCCCCATGAGGTCTCGGGATCCAGATTGCCGGTAGGCTCGTCCGCAATAATAACAGAAGGATTGTTGACGATGGCCCGGGCAATCGCGATCCGCTGCTGCTCCCCGCCTGACAGCTGCGAGGGCTCACGGCCCGCTTTGCTGCGGAGACCTACCAGGTCGAGTACTTCATTGACGCGTTTCTTAATGATCTTCTTCGGTGCTTCAATAACCTCCATAGCAAAAGCGACATTCTCGTAAGCTGTCAGCCTGGGCAGCAGGCGAAAATCCTGAAACACAACGCCGATATTACGGCGGACATAAGGGATCTTGCGCGGCTTAAGCTTACCTATATTAAACCCGCCTACAGATATCTGTCCTTTGGTCGGAGTTTCTTCTCTATAAATTAATTTCATGAACGTTGATTTCCCTGCGCCGGACGGTCCGACGATATAAACGAATTCATTGCGATCGATCTTAACGGATACACCTTGGAGGGCATGGGTTCCGTTCGGGTAGGTCTTCCATACATCCTGCATTTCGATCATCTTATCACTTCCCGATTCTGACATATTGCTCCGGCCCCTGCCTTTCGACAGTAAACAGCGGGAGCTTCCATAAACTGCATTATTATCGCAGGCGTATCTATTGTAACAAATCCGTAACCGATTGAGTACCCGAAAGTTTTGCCGGAGCCGCACATATACATATATAAAAGCGTGATTGTTGTCCCCTGTACATATATATCGGTTACAGAAACCGTTCTTTAAGCATTGTTACTACTAGCATTGCTACTATGGCCCGCGCCGCTTCAAGCGCCAATACGCCCCCAGAAGGAGAATTTTCATGAAAAAAATCCACGCTGCGCTTATCGCTCTGACCGGGCTCATCCTTGCCGGTTCTCTTTTCGCCGGAGCGCTTCATTTATATGGGAGCCAGAAAACCATTCCGAAGGACACCCATTTGGCAGGCTGGAACATCGGCGGAATGGACATGAGCGAGGTCCGCAACGGATTAAAGGCTCGGCTGGAGGCGCTGGAGACGGTCCCTCTTATCCTGAAGGCGGAGGGTAATACGGAATTGACCCTCACGCTGAAGCAAGCGGGAATGACCTACGAAGCGGAACGTTTCCTCCGGGGACTGAAGGAGCTGACAGACGGAAGACTCTTGGACCGTGTTCGTGCCCGCCGCAGTTTCCCCCGCAGCTGGAGCTTCGGGGCCCATCTGGAGATCAGCCAGCTCCAGAACAGCTTAAGCCCGGCCTGGGAAAGAGAGTCTTTTGGTATTCCCGTTGACGCCACGCGGCGGATTACTGAGGATGACCGGGTAGTCTATACACCAGAGAAGACCTCCTACGAGGTAGATTGGCACGGACTGGAGCTTGCCCTCCGGGCGGCTCTGCCAACCAGACTCAGTACCGTAGATTCTTTGCAGGGCAAGGGGATCACTCTTGAAGTGCCGTTGGCCGTCCAGGAGCCTGCAGTCACACTTAGGGCTTTGAAAGACCAGGGGATTGAACGGAAAATCACCCAATTCAGCACTTCACTCGGTACAAGCGGACCCGGGCGGTCCTTTAACGTAGAAGCCGCCGCCAAAGCCGTCAACGGTACAATGCTCCCGCCGGGCGCTGTGTTCGATTACGGTAAAGCGATTGAAAAAGCTCAGGTTGAATACGGCTTCCGTGAAGCACCAGTCATTGTGAACGGAAAGCTGCAGCCCGGCACTGGCGGTGGAATCTGCCAGGTCTCCAGCACCCTCTACAACGCCGCACTCCGCTCGGGGCTGGAAATTGTGGAGCGGCGCAATCATTCGCTGCCGGTCAGCTATCTGCCCAAGGGGCAGGATGCAACATTCGCCCAGGGCTACATCAATTTCCGCTTCCGCAACAACACCGGTAAATACTTGATTATTAAAGCTGCGGTACAGGGGCGCACCTTAACTGTAAAGCTGTTCGGAACGTTCCCGAAGAACGTTTCCTATGCTGTCCACTCCCAGACCGTGGAGGTGCTGCCGCCGGCCGATAAGTATGTGGGCGACTCTTCGCTGCCTCCCGGCGGAACACGGGTACTGCAGAACGGCAAAACCGGCTATGTGGTTGAGACCTATATTACCCGCTATGAGGACGGCAAGGCCGTAGAGAAGACAAAGCTCTCACGCGATGTCTATCCGGCGCAAAAACGGGTCATCGCCATCAACCGCGGCGGCATGAGCAGATCCACCCTGCCGGAATCGCCAAAAAAGCAACTGGTTGAGGATGGCGTACGCAGCAGTCAACAGCAGTGAGCCTTCCCTTTACTGGCGGGCATTCCGGAAATTCGAAAAAGACGGTCAGCAGCGGATGCTCTGACCGTCTTTTTGGGCAATATAAGTATTAGTTTCACAATCGTATATATTCATTTTACACTCTGATAATCTACAGCGCCACCGCAGTTAATGATATGACGTTACACTGACAGTAAACTAGTCTCAGAAAGGATGAATTACTATGAGCACCATACTTGCATCCGGGCTGCCCTCCGTCGTCCGCAGCGCTCCTGCCGTCTACGCCTCGCGCACCTGCCGTGAAACGCTGCGTGTCATGTTTCAGCATCCGGAATCCAAATGCATTGTCGTCTGCAATTCCGTGAATGAACCTGTTGGCCTGCTGATGTGCGAGCGCTTCTTTTTGAAAGCTACCGGACGTTTGGGCATGGATCATTTCTACAGAGAATCTATAACCAAGCTGATGAACCGCAAGCCGCTGATTGCAGACATCTCCGCCTCCCCAGACAACGTGCGGGCTGAAGCAATGAACCGCCCCGAGCCTATGAGAAATGATTGCATTATTATTACGAGCAACGGCAAGTTCGCCGGTGTTGTCTACCCTTCAGATCTACCTCAGCCCGAATAGCAAACCTACTCCACTGCCTCTTAGAAAAGAATGTCCGGTGACGTGTCAATCCTCCAGTACCCGTTCACTTTTTTCAGTTCGACTACTACAGTTTCTGTCGGGCCCTGGCCCTCTGGATAAGGCACAGTAAGCTCGAACACTGCTGAGGTTGTGGTTTTGGAAACCATTCTGGCCTTGGCCTTCTCATATTGCAGTGAATTGCCCATGTCGGCATTCACCTGCGCCATTCTCCCCTTATACTCCAGAAATTGATTCTGTACATAATAAGCCGCCGCCTTGTGGGTGTACGCACGTTTTATGTAACTGAGCAGCTTCTGTTTCGTTCCGAGATCACTGGAAAGAAACCGGTATTCCATAGCATTATACTGAAAAAGCTCCGGCATATATGCACTTCCTCCGCGATGCGTATACGTATACAAAGCTTTGGCATGGGCCACCAGCGGAACCACGCTATTGACTGTCAAATTATTGATCAGTACCGGCCCCTCTTTTCCCGGTGCCACTACAGCCACGCTTTTTACTCCTGTATTCGAGAGCGGCAGTGAAGCCGCCAGTGCCCCGCTTCCCGCAGACATCAGCCCCAGGGAGAGAGCTAACGAACCGATCATCCACTTCTTGTTCATCCTTTAAACGCCTCCTTCATTGTCTTTAAAAAGCGATAGCTACTTTATAGCTTACGGTGTCCCGTAAGCTAAAATACCCAATCCCGCTTCTTATGAAAACGGATTAATGTCCGGCAAGCACAAAAAAAGCTCCGCCGAGGATGTATATCGGATTTGCACTGTGGTATTATTTGGCTGAGAGGAGGAGTGAATAAATGGCTTTAATAGAATGCAAATTTTATTCAGAAGTATTGGGACTGAACACTTCGATGACTGTCATTTTGCCGCAGCAAACCACTACACAGATCGGGCTCAGCAATGTAAAACTGGGTGATCTTCACCCGACGCTGTTTTTGCTGCATGGCTTGTCTGATGATGACTCCATCTGGCTGCGCCGGACTTCAATCGAACGGTATGTAGCAAAACTGGGGATTGCTGTGGTTATGCCGCAGGTACATCGCAGCTTTTATACGGATATGGCCTCAGGGGGCAATTACTGGACGTTTATCAGTGAGGAATTGCCTGCGCTGGCGCGCTCCTTTTTCCCGTTGTCAGCGAAACGTGAGGATAACTTCGTAGCCGGCCTATCGATGGGCGGTTATGGGGCGATCAAGCTGGGTCTGCGCAAGCCGGAGGTTTTTGCCGCTGCTGCAAGTCTGTCGGGGGCACTCGATATGGCCCATCATTTCTTGAACTCGGAAGATGCCTCGAAGAAAAGTAAAGAGTACGAACTGATCTTTGGCAAGAAAGACATCGCAGGCACTCCGGATGACTTATTATGGCTGCTTCAAGAAGTTGACGGCTCGAAGGAACCCAAACCGCTGCTCTACCAGTGCTGCGGCACCGAGGATTTCCTCTACGAGGATAATCAGGCCTTCCGTGAAGCCTGCAGCAAGACGTCATTGCCCCTCACTTATGAGGAAGGCCCGGGCGAACATGAATGGGGCTACTGGGACACCAAGATCCGCGATGTGCTGGCCTGGCTGCCATTATCGAAATAGGCTTTTCTCTGCCAATGCAGAGACATTCCCCTAGTATAGAAAAAAGACTGTCCTCCCGTGATCTAAGATACGGCTGAAGACAGTCTTTATTGATTTAAGCTCTTTCGATGATGCGTTGGCCAAAAGTTAACTATTCAGCGGCGTTCCCATGCTGCACTACCCATTTATTGGCCTCAAGCAAGGCAGCCTCTGCCCGTTCAATCGCTGCTTTCACCTGCACAGTGGCTGTGCCGCCGTACACGTTGCGCGCATCCACCACCGCTTCCGGCTGCAGGACTGCATAGATCTGCTCGTCGAACAGCGGCGAGAATTGCTTGAATTCCTCCAGCGTCAGATCGAGCAGGAATTTCCCTTCGTTAATGCAGAACAGTACGGTTTTGCCAATGACTTCATGGGCCTGGCGGAAAGGCAAGCCTTTGCCGACCAGGAAGTCTGCAATATCGGTCGCGTTGGAGAAATCGGTATTCACCGCTTCACGCATCCGCCCCTTGTTCACCTTCATGGTGGAGATCATCGGTGCAAACAGCTGCAGCGCCCCTGTAAGAGTGGCTACTGTATCGAACATGCCTTCCTTATCTTCCTGCATATCCTTGTTGTAAGCCAGCGGCAGGGACTTCAGCACGGTCAGGAGGCCAATCAGGTTGCCGTAGACGCGGCCGGTTTTGCCCCGCACCAGTTCCGGCACATCCGGATTCTTCTTCTGCGGCATAATGCTGCTGCCGGTACAGAAGGCATCATCCAGCTCCACGAAGCTGAATTCCGTGCTGCTCCACAGCACCAGCTCCTCGCTGAGCCGGGACAGGTGGGTCATGATCAACGAGGCGTTTGCCAGAAACTCAACGATAAAGTCACGGTCGCTGACTGCATCCAGGCTGTTCTCGTATACACTGTCGAAGCCAAGCTGTTCCGCTACAAAATGGCGGTCAATCGGGAATGTAGTTCCCGCCAGCGCGCCCGCTCCCAACGGCAGCACATTGATCCGCTTATAGCTGTCCGTCAGGCGCTCCGCATCCCGGCGGAACATCGACACATAAGCCAGCAGGTGGTGGGCGAACAGGATTGGCTGTGCCCGCTGCAAATGCGTATAACCGGGAACAATCGTCTCCACATTATCCTTCGCCTGGCCGATCAGCGCTTCCTGCAGCTCATGCAGCAGCCCAACCAGCTCTACTACCCGATTGCGCAGGTATAGATGCATGTCGGTCGCCACCTGATCGTTGCGGCTGCGTCCGGTGTGCAGCTTCCCGCCGACCGGACCGATCTCCTCAATCAGGTTCTTTTCGATATTCATATGGATATCTTCATCCGCTACGGAAAAAACAATTTCTCCCGCACGAACCTTATCCAACACCTTATTCAATCCTGCCTTGATCGTTTCTACATCGTCCTGCGGCAAAATCCCGCATTTGCCCAGCATTGTGACATGGGCCAGACTGCCCTGCACATCCTCTTCGGCCAAAGCCTTATCGAACCCGATGGAAGCCGTATATTCCTCCACCAGCTTGTTTGTTCCTTTGGTAAAACGTCCGCCCCAAAGCTTACTCACCTGTTGTTTCCTCCTCTGTTGACGCCAGAAGGGCCGCTCCTGTCCTGACGGGAGGAACGGCCTTCGGATGTCTGCTTAATTAAGCTGAACTTATTTCTTGATCAATACCGCCGCGCGGTTAAAATACTCTACTTCTTGGATTCCGCTACACCTGCTGAAACCTTCAGACGCAGGGCATTCAGACGGATAAATCCTGTGGCATCGCCTTGGTCATAAGCTTGTGTAGGATCAGCTTCCATCGTCGCGATATCCGGGTTGTACAGGCTGACCGGACTCTTGACGCCGGCACCGATGATATTGCCTTTGTAGAGTTTGAGACGCACCGTACCGGTCACGTTCTGCTGGCTTTCTTTGACCAGAGCCTGTAGAGCAAGACGTTCAGGCGCAAACCAGAAGCCGTTATACACCAAAGTGCTGTAACGGGTAATGAGGCTGTCGCGCAGGTTCATCACTTCACGGTCCATGGTGATGGACTCCATCTTGCGGTGTGCCGTGAACAGGATCGTTCCGCCCGGGGTTTCATACACGCCGCGGCTCTTCATGCCGACAAAACGGTTCTCCACCATATCTACGCGACCAATACCGTGCTTGCCGCCCAGTTCATTGAGTTTCTCCATGACTTGCAGCGGGGTCAAAGCTTCGCCGTTCAGCGCAACACAATCGCCTTTGAGGAAATCCAGCTCCAAATATTCCGCCTCGTCCGGAGCATCCTCCGGCGCGTTGCTGAGCAGGAACATTCCCTTGTTCTCAGGTGCGCTTGGATCAAACCAAGGATCCTCCAGCACGCCGCTCTCATAGCTGATATGCAGCAGATTGCGGTCCATTGAATACGGCTTAGCCGCTGAGGCCTGTACCGGAATTCCGTTGGCTTCCGCATAAGCGATCATTTCTGCACGGCCCGGGAACTGGTTGCGGAACTCTTCGAGCCGCCAAGGTGCAATAACGTTGATGTTCGGAGCCAGTGCAGCTACACCCAGCTCAAAGCGTACCTGGTCGTTGCCTTTGCCTGTTGCGCCATGGGCAATTGCCGTAGCGCCTTCAGCGATGGCAATGTCCACCATCCGCTTGGCGATCAGCGGACGGGCAATGCTGGTGCCCAGCAGGTACTGTCCTTCATAAAGTGCGCCCGATTGGAACATCGGGTAGATGAAGTCATTCGCGAACTCGTCGCGCAGATCATCAATGTAGACTTTGGAGGCGCCGGTCGCCAGTGCTTTTTCCTCCAGACCATCCAGCTCTTCCTTCTGGCCGATATCGGCTGTAAAAGCAATGATCTCCGCGTCATAGGTTTCTTTCAGCCATTTCAGAATGACCGAGGTATCCAGTCCGCCGGAATAGGCGAGTACAATTTTTTCTTTAGCCATGAAGAAGCAACTTCCTTTCGTGTGGGGGGGTATAAGATGAACTACTATACAACAATCGGGCTCTGGTCGTCACTGCGGAGAATGTTTGGACTTCCGGCCGCTGTTGTCTCCAGATGTTTTTGATTATACCGTTATAGCGGTTAACATCCGGAGACAAAGGCGGACGCTTACGCTCCTACAGTTCCAAACTTCCCCTTCGTTCCTTTTCACCCTATTATTTATAACAGTTCAACTTATATAGTGTTTTATATAGTATAAGACCAAGCAAGACCCTTGCAAGATCAATCTTTATTCACTCTAAGCCTAATGCTAAATTAATTAGCCCATAAGCGCGGCCATCAAGGCCTTCTGCGCATGCAGGCGGTTCTCGGCCTGGTCAAAGATGACCGAATTCGGCCCGTCGATTACACCGGTGCTGACCTCTTCCTCGCGGTGGGCCGGCAGGCAGTGCAGGAACAGATAGTCGCTCTTCGCGCCTTTGACCAGTTCCTCATTGACCTGGTAGTCCTTGAACGCCGCTTCGCGGGCCAGCTGCTCGGCCTCAAAGCCCATGCTCGCCCACACGTCCGTGTAGATGACATCAGCATCCTGCACCGCTTCCTGCGGGCTGCGGGTAATGACGATGACAGAGCCGGTCTCCTTGGCGATCTCACGCGCTTCTGCGACCACAGCGGCATCCGGCTCATAGCCTTCCGGTCCGGCGATGGAGACATGCACACCCAGCTTGGCTCCGCCGATCAGCAGGGAATGCGCCATGTTGTTGCCGTCGCCGATATAAGCCAGCTTCAGCCCTTTAAGCTTACCCTTGTGCTCATAGACCGTCTGGTAATCGGCCAGCACCTGGCAAGGATGAGCCAGGTCGCTCAGCCCGTTGATTACAGGAACTGAAGCATAACGCGCCAGATCCTCCACTTTATCATGGCCAAAGGTACGGATCATGATGCCGTCAAGATAACGGGACATTACCTGCGCCGTATCGCCGACCGTTTCTCCGCGTCCGAGCTGAATGTCATTTTTGCTTAAGAAAAGCGCATGTCCGCCCAGCTGATACATCCCCACTTCAAATGAAACGCGTGTGCGGGTTGAGGATTTCTCGAAGATCAGTCCGATCGTCTTGCCCTTTAGCGGCTGATAGACCTCGCCGTTCTTTTGCTTCTGTTTCAGCTCGATGGCCAAATCGATCAAATACGTGATTTCTTCCGGACTGTAATCGTTCAGCTCCAGTAAATCCCGGCCTTTGAGCTGCTGTGCGATTGTATTCGCAGCGTTTTGTACACCCTGGCTCATGAACCTGCCTCCCCGTTTTCTTTGTTAGCATAAGTATGAATTAGTTCGGAAAGGATGTCCACCGCCTGGTGGATCTCCTCTTTGCTTACATATAAATTAGGCAGCAGCCGAATCACATTCGGTCCGGCCTGTACGAACAGCAATCCCTGCTTCTGTCCGGCCAGCACAATATCGCTTACCGGTGACTGGCATTCGATGCCGATCAACAAGCCTTTGCCGCGGATCTCCTTCACAAACGGCGTATCTGCCAGCTTCTCTCCCAGCAATCCGGTGAGGTACCGGCCCATTTCGGCTGCGCGCTGCGGCAGCTCATCTTCGAGCATCGTCTCGATGGTCGCTTCCATCACCGCTGCGGCAAGCGGCGTGCCTCCGAAGGTGCTCGCATGGCTGCCCGGGCTGAAGGCTTCACGCAAATAGCCTTTGCCCAGCATGACCCCCGCCGGAAAACCGCTGGCCACACCTTTGGCCAAAGTGAAAATATCCGGCTCAATGCCGTAATGCTGATGTGCAAACAGCTTGCCGGTACGGCCCATGCCGGTCTGCACTTCATCGACGATCAGCAGCAGACCATGCTCCTTGCACAGCTCCACCACTGCGTCGAGGAACTCCTGCTTCACTTCAAGCACGCCGCCTTCCGCCAGCACCATCTCCAGCATAATGGCTGCGGTATTCTCGGAGATCGCTTCCTTAAGCGCCGGAAGATCATGCAAAGGCACCGTCTTAAAGCCTGCGGGAAGCGGCAGGAAGCCTTCTTTAACCTTTTGCTGGCCGGTAGCCGTAAGTGTCGCCAATGTGCGGCCATGGAAGGATTGTTCGAACGTGATAACCTCATAACGCCCCGTGCCCTTTACCTTCTGGTGATAGCGGCGGGCCAGCTTGATCGCAGCCTCATTCGCTTCTGCACCACTGTTGCAAAAGAACACCTGATCCGCACAGCTGTTGCCGGTAAGCAGCGCTGCCACCCGGTCCTGGCCCGGAATGTGGAACAGGTTCGACACATGCCATAGCGTATCAATCTGCGCCTTCAGCTTCGCGCCAACCTTCTCCGGAGCGTGCCCCAGACTGGTCACAGCCAGACCACACATGAAATCGAGATATTTGTTGCCCTGATCATCCCATACCCAGCTGCCTTTGCCCTTGACCAGACTAATGTCATATCTGGCATAGGACGGGAATACCGCACCCAGCTTGGCAGGAGCAGCCCCCTGATCCTCCAGTTCCGCTGAACGGTTTTCCGTTGCCCCTGTCAAAGAATCCTTTTCCGCTTGCGTTAGCTTACTCATTCTTAGTCACTCTCCCACCATGCTGCTTCCGGTATTCCGGCAGCGCTGTATTTTGTAATTCCAATCAGAATGCGGCTGTGCACTATATCTTCTCTTGCATTCTATCAAATTCAGCTAGGAAGAGATAATTCTCGTTCCCAGCTCTTCGCCCTGCAGCACCCGGCTGAGTACTTTCGGCTCCTTGCCGTCCACAATAACGACCTCCGACACACTGCCCTGAATGCAGTCCATCGCGGCCCGCACTTTAGGAATCATCCCGCCGTAGATTTCGCCGCTTTCGATCAATTCTTCAATCTGCGCTACCGTCACCGACGGAAGCACAATCTTCTGTCCTTCCACTGTACGCATAATGCCGGGAACATCCGTCACTACAATCATTTTGGGCGACTCCACAAAAGAAGCCACCGCTCCGGCTGCAGTATCCGCATTAATATTGTAGCGCTGGCCCGCAGCATCCACACCGATAGGAGCAATTACAGGAATATAGCCCAAATCAAGAATACCCTCGATGATCTCTGCTTTGACCCCGGTTACTTCACCGACCTGGCCCACTTCATCGCTGTTCGCTACCGGTTTGGCCATGATGAGATTGCCGTCGACACCAGATAGGCCAAGGGCTTGCCCGCCGCTGCCCTGAATTCTTCGGACAATCGCCTTGTTAATACTCCCGGCTAAGGTCATCTCCACCACATCCAGCACTTCCTCGGTCGTCACCCGCAGGCCGTTCACGAAACGGCTCTCAATACCCAACTTCGCCAAATTCCCAGAGATCGCCGGGCCGCCGCCGTGAACGATCACAGGCTTCACACCGCTGCTCTGCAACTCTCTTAAATCGTCAAAAAAAGAGTCAGGCAATGCCGCCAGCGTACTGCCGCCGCATTTCATCACGAACAGCCCGCCGGCCTTATTCTTCTCTATACGTTCATCGGTCATAGTATCGGTATCCTTCCCATGGACTTATGCAACAGGTTGGTCAGGTACGGTAGGCCGCATTGATCCGCACATAATCATAAGTGAGATCACAGCCCCAGGCTGTAGCCGTACCGTCCCCATCAGATAAAGCTACGGTAATCAATATCGTATCGCTCTTTTGCAAATAGTGAAGTGCCTTCTCTTCATCAAAAGCAACCGGACGCGACTGCTTCAGCACCTCGATCTCTCCCAGCGAAATGTCTACACGCTCTGGTGATACAGGCACTCCCGCGCGTCCCACCGCAGCAATGATTCTTCCCCAGTTGGCATCCGCACCGAATATCGCCGATTTGACCAGACTGGAGCCGACCACCGTTTTGGCAATCGCACCTGCAGCCTCATCATGGACCGCCCCGCTGATCTGCACTTCAATAAGCTTCGTCGCGCCTTCGCCGTCACGGGCAATTGCCTTGGCCAACGTCTTGCAGACATGTATAAATGCAGCGGCAAAAGCGTCCCAATCCGGATGAAGCCGCGTCAGCTTCTCATTGCCGACCAGACCGCTGGCCATCGCTACCAGCATATCATTGGTGCTCGTATCTCCATCCACCGTGATCATATTAAATGTCGAATTGGTAGCTGTGCGCAGCAGGGTTAGCAGAGCTTCGCCATCAATGACCGCATCCGTGGTCATGAAGCCCAGCATCGTGGCCATATTGGGATGAATCATTCCCGAACCTTTAGCCGCTCCGGCAATTGTAACTTCCTCGCCGCCGACCAGTACCTTCACACAGCATTCTTTTTTCACCAGATCGGTAGTCAAAATAGCCTGGCAGAATTCCTCCGCACCAGCCGCTCCCCCATCCAGCTTCTCCGGAAGTCCGGCTATTCCGCTGCGTACACAATCCATCTTCAGCAGCTCACCGATTACCCCGGTAGAAGCAACCGCAACATCCAGCTCATTCACACCAAGATGACGTGCAGCCGCGGCGCGCATTTCGTAGGCATCGGCTTCTCCCTGTTCACCGGTGCAGGCATTGGCGTTTCCGCTGTTTACGATTACCGCCTGCAATAGCCCGTTCGCCAGACTTTCCCGTGTCACCTTCAGCGGAGCAGCCTGAAATACATTGGTCGTATAGACAGCAGCAGCCGTGGCAGGCACCTCGCAAAGGATGGCCGCAAGGTCATTGCGGTCGGTTTTTTTGAGTCCGCAGTGCAGCCCTCCAGAGGTAAATCCCTTCGGTGCAGTTATACTTCCGCCTTCCACGACGGTATATGCTTTAATCTCATTCATTGTATGTTTGACCGCTGAACCTTACGGATACACAGGCGTGTAGCCAAGGCCACGGGTTTCCTCCCATCCCATCATCAAATTCAGGTTCTGAATCGCTTGCCCTGCTGCGCCCTTAACGATGTTGTCAATCACGGACACTATGGTAACCCGGCCTGTACGGGCATCTGTGGCAAACCCGATATCGCAGTAGTTGGAGCCGCTGACTTCTTTCGTCGCCGGAACTACGCCAGCCCCGCGGACGCGGACAAACGGTCTGCCTTCATAATACTCACGGTATAATTCCACAAAATCCTGCTCGCTATAATTTCCGTTCATCCCGGCATACATCGTACTCATAATCCCCCGGTTCATCGGAACCAAATGCGTAGTGAACGTTACGGTTACCTTCTCTCCGGCAATCTCCGTGAGGACCTGCTCAATTTCGGGGATATGCTGGTGTTTGTTGATTTTATAGGCTTTGAGATTCTCATTGATCTCGGCAAAATGGACCATCAGACTCGTTCCGCGCCCTGCCCCGGAAACTCCCGATTTTGCATCAATGATGATACTGTCATGCTTAATCCAGCCTGCCTTCAGCGCCGGAATCAGCCCCAGCAGTGTTGCCGTAGGATAACAGCCCGGATTAGAGATAAAATCCACGCCGGCGGCACGTTCCCCGAATACCTCACATAAGCCGTAGACCGCCTGCTCCAGGTAAGCTTGAGGGGGAGCCGGATGCTTATACCACTGTTCATACTCCGCACCGTCTTTTAGCCGGAAGTCACCCGATAAATCGACGACCTTCAGTCCTGCCTCCAGCAATTGCGGCACCAGCTTCGCACTGACTCCCGACGGTGTAGCCGTGAACACGACATCCGCCCTTCCGGCGATCTCTGCCGGGTCTACACCATCCAGATTTCGCTGGATAATTCCCGTTAAGTGGGGGAATCCATTCTCAATGGGCTCGCCCGCACTCGATGAGGAGATCACTGACGTAACCTCTATATCAGGGTGGTTCTGCAGCAGCCTAATCAGCTCCACGCCTCCATAACCCGTTGATCCGACAATTGCCGCTCTCAGCTTGCCTTCCACTGTCATCCCCACTTCCTGCTTCATGAATTGAATGAATACCGTCCTGCAAATATGTATTATTATACGTCCGAATTAATATAAATACAACATGTTGCGTCAACTTTATTCCAAGCATTTTTAGATTTCCACCGCAGCCCGTGACCCGATATCTAAGAAAAAAGAGAAGCGTTGAGCTTCCCCTAAGGAAAAATCTATGCTTCTCTTTTAAAGCCTTCGCCCAATACTTCATGAGCCTCCGTTATAATGACAAACGCCCCCGGATCGACCGAGCGGACAATGACCTTCAGCCTCGTAATCTCATTCTGCCCGACAACTGCCATGAGCACCGTACGATTGTCACCAGTATATCCGCCCTCAGCCTTCAGCTTAGTCAGACCACGGTCCAGGTCGTTTAAGATCGCCTGCGATATCTCTTCCGTCTGATCCGAAATAATATACGCAACTTTGGTCGTACTAAAGCCTACCTCCAGCGCGTTGATTACCTTGCCTGTAACAAACAGCCCGATCAATGCGTACATCGCCTGCTCCATCCCCAGTACAAAAGCAGCCAGCGTGATGACCGTGCCGTCCAGCAGCACAACGGAGAGTGAGAAGCTGAACCCGGTGATCTTCTGGATAATCTGCGCCAGAATGGTCAAACCACCTGTCGAACCGCGCCCGCGGAAAACCAGACCCAGACCCAGCCCCACGCCAATACCACCATAGATAGAAGCCAGCAGCGGGTTCGTTGTAGGAACAGGCCCATCTTTGGTCAGGAAAATAAACAGCGGCAGCACAAAGCTCCCCAGCAAGGAGCGGATTCCATATTGCTTGCCGAGAAAAATGATCCCCAGCACAAAAAGCGGGATATTCAGCGCCCACTGCGTAAATGCCGGCTCTGCATGAAACCAGGCTTCGGCAAGTACGGACAATCCCGATACCCCGCCGGATGCAATCTGGTTCGGCAAGAAAAACAGATTAAAAGCAAGCGCGGTAATCAGCGACCCGACCAGGATGAGTACAATATCTACGGTATGGCGCAGCGGACCGTTCAGCGGGATCAACGGGGGTTTGTTGCGTGAATTGATTTTTTGCATGTATGCCTTTTCTCCTTAAGATGTGATCTTGCTTATATATCGCCGCCAAGTCAAGTTTTTGTTCCAGAGCGTTTCAACTACTTTGCGGGAATTACAGACATTTCATTCTTACATCACAAAAATTCCTACACCTCCGAAGACGCGTAGGAATACAGTTCTGCTTATTCAACCTCTGTTTTGATTTGGCTCCGCAAGTACCCGTCAATGAACAGATCCAGATCGCCGTCCATGACTGCTCCGACATTCCCGGTTTCCACGGAAGTGCGGTGATCCTTTACCATACTATAGGGATGGAATACATAAGAGCGAATCTGGCTTCCCCAGGCAATATCAGATTGCTCGCCACGGATCTCATCCAAATGCTGCTGTTGTTCCTGCAGTTTGCGCTCATACAGCTTGGAACGGAGCATCTTCATGGCCTGTTCCCGGTTTTTGATCTGCGAGCGCTCGTTCTGGCAGGTTACCACCACACCTGTCGGCAAGTGGGTAATCCGCACGGCAGAGTCGGTTGTATTGATGTGCTGACCGCCTGCGCCGCTCGCCCGGTACGTATCGATCTTCAGATCCTCTGTACGGATCTCCACCTCTACATCATCGGATATTTCCGGAACGACATCGCAGGAGACAAAAGAAGTATGGCGTCTTCCGGAAGAGTCGAACGGTGAAATGCGCACCAGCCGGTGGACCCCTTTTTCAGTCTTTAAATAGCCATAGGCATTAAAACCCTTGATCAGCAGTGTAACACTCTTAATCCCCGCTTCATCACCCGGCAGATAATCGAGTACCTCTACTTTAAATCCGTGCTTTTCCGCCCACCGCGTATACATTCGCAGCAGCATCTGTCCCCAATCCTGGGATTCCGTTCCACCAGCACCCGGGTGCAGCTCCAGAATTGCATTCAGCTTGTCATACGGCTGGTTCAGCAATAGTTGAAGCTCGAACTCATCGACTTTACTGCCAACACTGCGGATAGTTCCGGCAATCTCTGCTGCCAGGGCGTCGTCGCCTTCTTCATCGGCAAGCTCAGCCATCATTGCGGCATCTTCATAATCCTGCTGCAGCTTCTCATACTGATCCACGCTGGATTTTACCGCGTTCATCTCGGCGATCACACCTTGCGCCTTCTCGGGATCATCCCAAAATCCGGGAGCAGCCATTTTCTCCTCAAAGTTTGCGATCATCTCCTGCTTCAGATCTAAGTCAAAGAGACCCCCTAAGGTTGGTTAGTTTCTTGCCTATTTCACGCAGGTCTTGCTTCACGTTAGCATCGATCATATGGTTCACTTCACCTTTCAAAAATAAGTGGTTGCGCCGGGCGGCTGATTGGACTTAGGCGACATGGGGGTCCAACGCGCTTCGCTGGCGGGATTGGTCTTTAGAACAAAGCGTATTATTCGGTGATGCCCGTAACTGCGTGGAATGTTTGGACTTCCGGCCGCTGTTGTCTTCAGATTTCTTGATTTTATCCGCTATTAGCGGTAGAAATCCGAAGACAAAGGCGGACGCTACCGCTCCTACAGTTCCAAACTTCCCCTCCGTTACTCTCACCTTCATGGCTAGGTTCTCAAGAACAGTTCCTTCTGCTCCGCTTCATGGTCACCAAAAGATCCCAAAGTCCAAAAAAGCGGCCGGGCCGCAAAACGGGGGAGTCCCCCGGGCCCAGCCGCATTTTATTGTCATTATAACCTTTGAAGCAATGGACAAGACCTAAAGCGCGAAGCATTAAAATGCACTCGCCACTTCGTACTTGCTCACTATTTTAACAGAATCATAAAATCAAGTACTAACTTTGTCTTACGCGTTCTGTCCGTGGCAGTTCTTGTACTTCTTGCCGCTTCCGCAAGGACAAGGGTCGTTGCGGCCAATCGCAGACTCCACATGCACCGGACGTTTCTCGGCAGGCTCGGCATTTGTGGAGATTTTGTCCTCTTCCACTACCGACTGACGTTCCTGATTCGTCTCAATGTGCGCCTTCATAATGTAGGTCGCTACTTCTTCCTGAATGCTGGCGGTCATGGCATTGAACATTTCAAAGCCTTCGAATTGATATTCGCGAAGCGGATCGGTACCGCCATAAGCGCGCAGGTGAATCCCTTGACGAAGCTGATCCATCGCATCAATATGATCCATCCATTTGCTGTCTACGGAACGAAGTACGATAACCTTCTCGAATTCGCGTACCAGCTCAGCACCCAGACGTTCTTCACGGGCTGCATATTTCTCCAGCACACGGGTGAAGATGTACTCGATGATCTCTTCAACTTCCTTGCCCCAAAGATCGTCACGTGTCAAAACGCCTTCTTCCAACAGCTTGCTGTTTACATAATCAGCAACCTCTTGAAGCTCCCAGTTTTCCGGAATATCATCACTACAGTGGGCGTTAACCACACGGTCAATGACCGGCTTGATCATTTCCACTACGATATCTTTAATGTTGTCAGACTCCAGAATTTCACGGCGTTGTTTGTAGATAATCTCACGCTGCTGATTCATTACGTCATCATATTGCAATACGACCTTACGGATATCAAAGTTGTTACCTTCTACCCGCTTCTGGGCAGATTCCACTGCACGGGTAATCATACGGCTCTCAATCGGCTGATCTTCTTCGAATCCGAGACGGTCCATCATATTCAGGACATTGTCCGCTCCGAAGCGTTTCATCAGTTCGTCGCCAAGCGACAGATAAAATTGAGTTGAGCCCGGGTCGCCTTGACGTCCCGCGCGTCCACGCAGCTGGTTATCAATCCGCCGGGATTCATGCCGCTCCGTACCAATAATATGCAGGCCACCAAGATCGGTCACACCTTCACCCAGTACAATATCCGTACCACGGCCAGCCATATTCGTAGCGATAGTTACTGTTCCCGGTTGTCCGGCATGAGAGATAATTTCTGCTTCAGCCTCGTGATGTTTGGCGTTCAGCACCTGGTGTCTAACACCCTTGCGTTTCAGCATTTCAGATACGCGTTCGGAATTCTCGATGGATACTGTACCTACCAGTACTGGCTGGTTCTTTTTGTGGCGCTCTACAATCTCCGCTACTACAGCGTTGAATTTGCCATTTTCGCTCTTGTACACGACGTCTGGCATATCATCACGTTTGTTAGGTTTATTGGTCGGCACCTGGAGAACTTCCAGCCCGTAGATCTTCTTGAATTCCTCTTCTTCCGTCTTCGCAGTACCTGTCATACCACCCAGCTTACGGTACATCCGGAAGTAGTTCTGGAACGTAATTGTAGCGAGCGTCATGCTTTCATTCTGTACCTGAATCTCTTCCTTGGCTTCAATCGCTTGATGCAGTCCGTCACTATAACGGCGTCCGGCCATCAGACGGCCCGTGAATTCATCGACAATAACAACCTCTTCATCATTTACTACATAATCCACATCACGGCGCATAATAGCATTAGCCTTGAGGGCTTGTACGATATGATGGTTCAAGGTTACATGGGCATGGTCGTATAGATTCTCAATGCCAAAAGCACGTTCAGCCGTAGCGACACCCTTCTCGGTCAAAGCCACGGACTTCACTTTAATATCAATCGTATAGTCCTCTTCAGCAGTCAGCTTCTTCACGAAACGGTCTGCGGCGTAATACAACTCTGTCGATTTCTCAGCCTGTCCGGAAATAATAAGCGGGGTACGGGCTTCATCAATCAAGATGGAGTCAACCTCATCAATAATACAGAAGTATAGCGGGCGTTGTACCATTTGCTCCTTGTAGAGCACCATGTTGTCACGCAGGTAGTCGAAGCCGAATTCATTGTTCGTGCCATACGTAATATCGCAGGCATAAGCGCTTTGTTTATCAGCATGGTCCATACCGTTCAGGTTCACCCCGACGGTCAAGCCCAGGAAGTTATAAATTTGTGCCATTTGCGCACTGTCGCGCTGAGCGAGATAGTCATTTACGGTTACAACATGCACGCCTTTACCCAGCAATGCATTCAAATATACCGGCAGCGTTCCTACCAGTGTCTTACCTTCACCTGTCTTCATCTCGGAGATCCGGCCTTCATGCAGCGCCATTCCCCCAACCAGCTGTACGTCAAAATGCCGCATGCCCAGCGTCCGTTTGGAAGCTTCGCGTACGGTTGCAAAGGCCTCGGGAAGAATCTCTTCCAAGGTTTCGCCCTTCTCAATACGGGCGCGGAATTCTTCAGTCTTAGCTTTGAGCGCTTCATCCGAAAGCGCCACAAAATCCGGCTCCAGTCCATTAATTACTTCGACCGTCTTCATTAGACGTTTGACATCCCGTTCATTGGTGTCGCCGAATATTTTCTTTACAAGTCCTAGCATGGTTAACCCCTTTCATGCAACACAGATGGTGGAATCGAGCCCATCCCACAAAATTGAAAGGGCCATATATTATTTCGATTCCGCTGCTTCATAAATTGTAACAGTTTGTAAGAGATGCCGCAATACGAGCAAGCCGCAACCTTATTTTACAAAAAAAGTTCAGTCGCGTTTTAACTTCATATTTTCGCTGAAATGCCGCTGTATCTTTGGAGGGCAATGTTGCCCTTTTCTCTGTTTCCGTTTATATACGCACAAGAGCCCTATTCGATTCACACGAATAGGGGCTCGGTTAATTTTCTACGTCAGACTGAAACGATTACCGCCGCCTCAGCTATTGCCTTGTTGATTTTCAGAATCTAGTTCTGTTCAATCAAGCCATACTTTCCGTCATTCCGTTTGTAAACAACACTCACTTCAGAAGTGTCGATGTTGGAGAACACAAAGAAATTATGTCCAACCATGTTCATTTGCAGGATCGCTTCCTCGACATCCATAGGCTTCAAGGTAAACCGCTTGTTACGCACAACTTCCAAATCATCATAATCCTGTTCCTCTACGGCAACAGCACTAGGGGATCCTTCGACAAAGAGCGTCTTCAGGCTTCCTTCCTGGCGGAACTTACGATTAAGTTTGGTCTTGTGCTTGCGGATTTGGCGTTCCAGCTTGTCCACAACAGCATCAATGGAAGCGTACATGTCATCACTGCGGTCTTCGGCACGAAGCGTCACACCTGCCAGTGGAATGGTTACCTCCACCGTATGAAGGCCGCGGACAACGCCAAGCGTCACATATCCTTCTGAGGTAGGGGGTGCATCGAAATACTTCTCAAGTCTGCTGAGCTTCTTATCAACATATTCTCTCAAAGCGTCGGTCACTTCAATTTGTTGACCTCGAATGCTGAATTGCATGGGCACTCCTCCTTTGTTTACATTTTCATTATACCAAATTGTCAGCGCTAAGTAAAAAACAAATCATGACAGCCTTTACATTTAGCTAACATAAGATGCTATGAATTTCCCGAAAATACACAATTGGCCCGGAAAGGGTTGTTTTTAATCACCCTCTTCCGGACCGAAGTCAGTTACTTCTACTTCGTATGAATGCGCAGAATCTCCACCGGCGACCATGTGTTTTCACTGCCGGTAATGAGATATACCTTATAGCTGGTATTCGCAGTCAGGCCGGTTAGCCCCAGCGTCTGTCTTACTCCAGGAGCAGGTGCAGGACTGATTAAGCCCGTCCAAGGAGCTGACAGCGCTGTTCCTGCACTATCTTTTCCCTGGGCAATTTGAGCTGCACTCGGATCAGCTGCATTAGCCGGCAACACCACATATCTTACCGGTGCAGCAGTTCCACTTGCTTGCCCGTAGGTGACATAAACATCTGCTGTAACTGTGCCTATCTCTCCTGGCTTAACAGCAGTAATGGACGTTGCACTGCTTGCAGCAGTGGTTAAACGCAGTGTCGATACTTCTGACCAGTTTCCGTATGAATCAGCAAGCGTTACATATGCTGCATACTCAGTACCCGCCTGCAAGCCATAGACAGAGAAGGATACAGTTGTATTGCCCGTCGCTGCTGTCTTTCCGCTATAGACACCAGTTGTTCCGGCACTGGTCAGGCCGTCTCTAATCTGCAAAGCGCTCGGTGCCGATACAGTACTGCTGTAAGGTGCCACAACATAATAGACAGCACCAGTCACTGAAGGTGTAAGATACACATCTGCTGTAACAACACCAACATGGCCGTAGGTTACACCACTTACGGATGGAACAGTGATGCCACCACCACCGCCATTGCCTCCTCCACCACCGCTGCCTCCGCCTGTACCGCTAGTTGGAATTGGTGTTGGTGCAGGTGTTGCCGAAGGTGCAGGTGTCGCGGTTGGTGCTGTTGTTGGCGTAGGTGTAGGTGTTACAGTACCACCAGTGCCACCCGGCCGGTTAGCTACCGAATTTCCGATGATGGTAACCGCTTCAGCTCTTGTCAGCGATTTCTTAGGGCCGAAGGTTCCGTCTGTATACCCGTTGATAATTTTCTTATTGGCTACCGCAGCAACGGATCCCCGTGCCCACACAGAAATCTGGGCACTATCCTTGAATGCAAGTGTAGTGCTGCCTGTGTTCAGACTAAGTAATCTGGCAGTAATTGCCGCTGCTTCCTGTCTTGTCAGCGGGCTTAAAGGGCGAAAGGTTTTGTCGCTAAAACCGGCGATATATCCGGCTTTTACAGCTTTCGCGACTTCATTGTAAGCCCAGTTGGATTTTTGAAGATCCTTGAAGCTGATAGCCGCCGTATCCGTAAATCCAAAGAGACGGTTTACAAAAGCAACGTATTCGCCCCGGGTAATCACCTTATTGGGCTTAACCGTACCATCAGGGTATCCACCCAAATATCCTTTGTCCAGCCAGTTCTGCAGTTGGCTTTGTGCCCAGTGTCCCTTAATATCCTTTGGCACCGAAGCGGCAGAAACACTGCCCAGAGCCCCGAACAACATGCTAACTCCAAGTAGTACGGTCATAAATCCACGCCATGTTTTCTTCATTCAGCTGTTCATCCTCCTGAGTGTTTGATGGGCATAGGCTTCACTCATCGCTTCTTCCACATCCTCCCGGAAGCATACGCCATAGTTGTGTATGTCGAGGCACATTGAGAGCCCAACGTCTTACATTACCCTCTACAAGGGTGAATCTAACAAAAAATTGGCAAAATGTTGGGAACTGTTGATTTAACCTACGCTCATTCTTTCTTATTTTGCTACTCTGTTAATTACCTGAACAACAAAAAAGGACCTCGGGAGTAATCCCAAGGTCCGCGCTAGCGTAGTCTCAATTGCTAACCATCTACCATATATGTAGGTCGGCTTCGCCGGATGATTATAATTTGATGACGTTAGCTGCTTGTGGTCCGCGTGCGCCTTCTACGATATCAAACTCTACGGATTGTCCTTCATCCAAAGTCTTGAAACCGTCAGTTTGAATCGCGGAGAAGTGTACAAATACGTCGCCACCATCGGCAGTTTCGATGAAGCCATAACCTTTTTCTGCGTTAAACCATTTAACTTTACCTTCCATTGATTAAACATTCCCTTCGTCATCAGATGAACGTGAGTCTTGCTCACAAGTCGACTATACCACCGCTGCTTCTTTATTGTCAATTGGAATAGTAAATGTTTTCTTTCAATAAATTACCATCCCTAAATTTAATATAAAGTCGTCATACTTGTGATATTTTTCATCAAAAAAGGAGCAGACGCTATTTAATACCCGCCTGCTCCTGAGATGAATCATCAGGAAATTATTATTTTTTCCGGTCCATCAGGAAGCTGTCCGGGGTGTATCCGGCTTCGTAGGCATTGCGCTGTGCTTTAGCCTGATTCCGTTTCTGGAGCCAATCTTGAGCTTCCAGGCGGAGGACATTCATGCGGGCAGTGATTTCTGTATCACGCTCCACAATCCGTGCGATTTCGACCTTTTGCGACTCTCGTGCAGGATTAGACGAAAGCTGGCGAGTCATGTCGTCTATCAGTTGCTGACGCTCCTCCACAAAAACTTCAAGTTCCTCATAATCAGCATCGTTCAGCCGCTCCAGGATGTCTTTCGTCAACAGCTGCAGCTGCGTAATCAGCTCATCCATGCGAGCTTTCCGTCGGTAACGGCGCCTGGCCGCCCTGGCCAGCCGCAATTTTGGAGGCCTGCAGCCAGGTCTCCCGCAGTTCGGTTAAGTAGCCTACCGCTTCCTCAGCTTTCACTGCATCCTTGCGGATATTCGCTTCTACGAGCAGGAAACTCGTATACTCGTAGAGTGAATATAGTCCTTCAGACACCTCGTAGCTACGATCAAGCGTACTCATCAGCTCACTGACGATGGTTTGCGCCTTACCGAGATTAATATTGGTTTTTTCAAGATCGTTCCGTTTCAGACCGTCCAGCCCTGCCCGGATGAAGCGGATGGCTCCGTCATAGAGCATGATCACCAGTTGGGCAGGTGTAGACGTCTGAACGGAAGACTGACGGTATTTATCGTATGGAGAATTAATCAATGATCTCACCCTTTAACTGTTATGATGATTGACCCATGCTGGATAGTAAACTGGAGGACTGAGATTGCATCTTACTCATTGCCGTTTCCATCGCAGTGAACTGCTTGTAGTAGCGATTCTCCGTATTTGCCAGGTTTCTCTGCATGAGAAGAATTCGACTATTGTACCCCTTCATCGTCTTACCCATTACACTTTGTTCTTTAAAGGTGCTGGATAGATCCATTGAGTTTTTGTTTGTTCCTGCGCGTTCAGCAATATTGCTAAGTGCAGCACTTATCTTATCTGCCATCTTATCAAAAATACCGTCATTTACAGCATTTCCCGGACCCTGGAACAGGTCAAGAGCAAGCTGAGGATTTGCACTGATGGCAGCCTTCAGCTTCGTTTCGTTCTCAATCACCAACATGCCGTCTGAGGCATAATTCCCTGTGGTAATCCCAAGCGTACTAAGCGGACCCAACTTCTCCGTTATAACTCCGCGCATTTGGGATAGGACATTTTTTATAATGTCATTATTCTTTAGAAGACCACTTTGTGCCTTCTCTGTCCAGGTCTTAATATCTGCTTCTTTTAATTCCTTCTTCTGCTCATCCGTCAGTGGCCTGAAATCACGATATTTAACTTCATCAATTTTGGAATTCAGCGTTTTGATCAAGCTGTTGTAGTCTTCTATAAAGCCTTTAATGGACTCTATAGCTTTATCCGGGTCAGATTGGGTTGTAATTTTGATCGTATTGTCACCTGTTATTGGAGGTGGAGCGGTTGGATTTGCAGGATCAACAGGACCTCTTATAACCGTTTCCTTCAGCAGCGTCAGTTGGACGCCATTAATTGTGAAAACATTGTCGTTCGTATCTTTAATGAGTTCACCATTAATAGAGACGATGGCGTTCTGTCCAGTCTTAACATTGTAATCACTGGGACTCCCTACAGCAGGCTTTACACCTTTGAACAACTGCAGCAGCTCGAAGGAATCCCCCCCAAGCTTTACTTCGCTGCCAGAGTCCGCAGTCAGCTTCAATTTGCCGCCAGTAAATTCTGCCTGTACTTTAGTTGTACCCGACTTCGCGTTAATCTCAGCTACAACATCATTAATAGATTTTGTTCCGTCAAAGGAGAAGGATTCACCATTGACGCTGAATTTGTATTTCAACTTCTCGGCATCTGCCTCGATTGTCGTATCCAGCAGATTTTGGAGGTGAGCCAATGTTTTGGTACCATCGCTGGTTCCGGCCCCAATGGTCTCTACTTCCGTAACAGTTCTCTTGGTGAATAAAGCCAATAAGGTACTTCCGTCCCCTACCTTTACATCCCTTGTTGCTTTGTATCCAGAAGCTGGATTAGGATCTCCACTGGTCTTGGAGGCAATACTCAATTTCCCTGTAATCTCATCATAGCTTGCAATAGCATTGGCAGTCGGGTGGGAATTAATGGTTGCCACCATCGTTGATATAGAAGTAAGACCATTGAACAGGGATTTGCCATCCTTGTCCTTAAATTCCACCCCATTAATGGCAACATCAAAACCCTTCTTCAGGTACTCGGTTCGGGCATCCTCTGAAAGACTAAATAAATCAACACCATCGAGCTGAGCCAAAGAAGTAACGCTTGGTACTCCTTGTCCTAATCCTGTATTCATCTGCAGCGTTGTCCGGGCAGCCAACTGACTAACACTTACCTCCATGTTAATTCCATTGGCGGAAGCCAGAGCCTCTGCTTTTACGGCATCCGTGTTTCCAGTAGTAATTGCCTTATTCGCATTTAGAGCCGCATTCCCGCCATATTTCACAATCAATTTGTTTTGCCGAAAATCGTAGAGTTTACTGTTCAGCTCCCGGTAGCTTTCCCGCGTCCACTGCAGGAGCTGCTTATCTTGGGTAAGCTTATCTAGGGGCACCCGTTTGGCGGCCATCATACTCTTGACCATGCTATCAATGTCCATGCCTGAGAAACCATTTACACGTGTTACCAAGTTGACACCTCCAAAGGTTATATTTTTTCGTCTACAAGTATTCCTGCGATTTCCATCATACTAGCTACAAGATCAAGCGTCTTCTCTGGCGGAACTTCGCGTATTAATTCACCGGTATCTTTGTTAAGCACCTTCACCATAATATCATGTGTCTTCTCATGGATGCTGATCTCCAGCGTGGTCTGGGGTCCTTGCAGAGATTGAACAGCCCGTTCAATGGTGCGGATCAACTGTTCCTCAGCAACGGATACATTCACGCCCTGCTTTTCTTTCAGACTCATCTCCTTGGCATTACGGATCGCAGAGACTTGATTTACAGGTGATACCGGTCCACTACCCGATGCTGTTGTTGATTCAGTTCTACCCTGTCCGCTTGTTGTAGAACTAGCAGTAAGTGAAAACTGTACATTCATTAACCCCGACCTCCACTATACACTTTAATACTTTATATATCGGTTAGTTTCAGGGATAATTTAGGATTTTGTTCAAGTCAAGCAAAAAAAGAAAAAAGGCCCCGGGTTTCCCCGAAGCCTAGTGTGAAGCGCGTAAATCTTAACGAAGCAATTGCAGAACGCCTTGTGGCTGTTGGTTAGCTTGCGCCAACATAGCTTGTGCAGCCTGAGCAAGGATGTTGTTCTTAGTTTGTTGCATCATTTCTTTAGCCATATCAACGTCACGAACACGGGATTCAGCAGCAGTCAGGTTCTCTGAAGCTGTACCCAAGTTGTTGATAGTGTGTTCCAGACGGTTTTGAACAGCACCCAGTTTAGAACGCTCGCTGGATACGAATGCAGTTGCTTTGTCCAGAACTTCGATAGCTGCAGATGCGCCTTCTTTAGTGGCAATGTTCAGAGCTGCTTCGCCTTTAACATCATTAGTTCCGTTAGTTACAGTATTTGTCTTAGTGAAACCAGCATCGCCAGCTTTACCAGTGATACCCAGAGCATTCGAGCGAACGTCTTTGATGGACAGGCTCATGGATTGGCCTTTGTTTGCACCGATTTGGAAAGAAGTTTCGAAGTCTTTTTGAATTCCGCCATCTTTCAAAGTAAGACCGTTACCATCAGCACCTTTAGCGTTTGATGTGATGACCAATTTGTTAGTATCGGTAGTAGTACCCACAGAAAGAGTTACGCCTTCAATTTTAGTTGCAAGAGTATCTACGATTGCTTTAGCAATATCTCCTGCACCTACGGCACCAGTAGCGTTAGCGGAAGCACTGATGTTAACTCCAAGGCCTTTACCAGTGTAAGCACCTTTTGTAGCATCATAGAACTCAATTTGTTGGTCACCAATCGTGAATCCTGTTCCAATCAATTTTCCAGCAGCAGCGGCTGTAGTAACACTTGTGAAGTCAAGAGTTCCTTTTGCTGCAGTATGCGTTGTGCTGCCTACAGCAGCAGTAGCTCCACTAGTAATCAAACTTGCTGTACCAGTCGCTACAGCAGCAGACATATAACCACTAGTTCCATCGAACTTTCCTCCAGCTGCGGTAGCAACGGCCTTAAGCTCAACGTCATCCGCGGTACCTCCAACTGTGAAACTTCCTTTTAATACATCATTAGCATCAATTGCTTTTTGAAGTCCTGCTCGAAAAGCAGCTGCAGTTGCTGCGGCTTTGGGTGCTGCACCAGTAGCAGCAGTTATAGCTGCACCGTCTGTAGCATCAAGAGTATAACTAATTTCTTGGCCGTTAATTGTTAGTGAGAGCTTATCGTTTGTCGCACCAGCGATAACTTTCAGCGTTTGCGTTGCTTGACCGTGAACGGTTGTACCACCACTAACAAAACCGTCTTGAGCAACACCAGTTCCAGCAAGACTCGCTTTTCCATCACCTTGCAACAATTTCTGAGTATTGAACTCAGTAGTGTTACCGATACGGTTGATTTCGGAAGTCAGTTGGTTCATTTCGTCTTGCAGAGCTTGACGATCGGAATCAGTGTTTGTTCCGTTAGCGGATTGGTTAGCGATTTCGCGTTGACGTTGAAGGATGGAGTGAGTTTCGTTCAATGCACCTTCAGCGGTTTGAATCAACGAGATACCATCTTGAGCATTACGGGAAGCTTGATCCAAACCGCGGATTTGACCGCGCATTTTTTCGGAGATTGCCAGACCGGCAGCATCGTCACCGGCACGGTTGATGCGAAGACCGGAAGACAATTTCTCAATATTTTTACTAGTGTTGGCTGTGTTGATGGACAGTTGGCGATGAGTGTTCAACGCCGGGATATTGTGGTTGATAATCATTTGATATTTCCTCCCTGAAATTAAGTTAGTTCCACATCCATGTGGTAAACGCCGAACCATTAAGGTCGGCCGCCCTGCCGGATCAGCGTCTAATACATATATCGACTGTATGTCCCCAACTGTTTAGAGCTTTTTAAAGTTTTTTTATTTTTCTTTTATTTTTCTTCTCCAATCGACAAAAAAAACCGAGCAGTATATTGCTGCTCAGGTTGGTTAAACAGTTCCGAATATTTAATTATTGGCATTTGAGCCGCGCAGCCGATTAATTAGCGCATTCAAATCAGACTGTTGAGGAGCAACAGATTCACGGTTCGACTCTTGGATGGAGAGATAGACTTCTTTGCGGAAAATATCAACATGTTTCGGTGCAGAAATCCCCACTTTAACTGTATCCCCATCCACACTTAGGATCGTCAGCTCAATCTGGTCCTGTATCACGATGGACTCCCCTTTTCTGCGGGACAGTACGAGCATGTTATCCACCATCCTTTCCGTCTATAGTCGACTGTTCCTGCAGCAAGCTATGCTTCGTATGATAAGGGGCCTTGTGCAAAACAATCTGTTTGCCGGATAGGCCTGTAGGATTGAGTACAACGGGAGCGAGAAGATTAATCGTTGATTGATCTAATTGCTCTTTTAATGTAATAATGCAGCGGACAACGACATCTTTGCCAATCCCTAACTCTTCAGCTTCATCATCCGGCAACTCAAACTCAAAGGTGGGGTAAAAGACAAAGGGATCACCTAATAAGAAAGATAGACCTATGGTTTTTACAGACTGTAATACCCAAAACGGAGTTTCCGCCATCGGTATCAGAGCAAATTCAGTCTCCTCATCGAAGCCGGGCAATCCTTTAGAGAAATGATAGATCTGTTCTTCGTCTATTTCTAGTTTACCCCAAGACAGCGTTTCAATAATCAAGTTGTTCACTCCTTAAAAGTTCTGCAATGCAAAACTATTCCTTAGGCATAATATAATATTATTAGAAAAGTACAAAAGCTATAGAGGCGCTCTAGGCACATCTATAGCTTAACAAGCTACAATTGAACATTCACTTCGGGTGGAATAAACTGAATCGATGCATATTGCTGCATGTAAATATTCAGCTTGCCGCGAGTATATTCAGTCTCCGGACGATGTCTCTCGACTTGTATATCAACCTCTGCTGCCCGAAAGCTAATTTGGGGAGCTCTCGTCTCAATATGGATATCCACGTTATCATAGGAGGCCGGCCCACAAGGCTCAGGGAAGGAATTCGGCTCAGTATCCATGCCATATATTTCAGCTATCGTATTACCAGGCTTAAAAAACTCAGCCATTCTTGTTCCTTGCTCCACTCTGCGGGCAATCGCTTGTAGATACAACTGCTGAATTCCTGAATAGATACGTTTGTTCATATCCAATACACTGCCTCCGTTATAGGCGGCGTGTGCCCTCGTTTGGTCAATAGTAAGCTCCGGCCGGAATGACTGCACGTTGAGTTCCCCTGGGGTAGTCGTTACATTTACCTCTGCCTTGGGCTGAGACATGGAGAACGTGCCGGGATCAGCATCAATACCAATTATCGCCGGTGTCTGCCGAATTTGCAGAATGGACTGCATAAGCGAACTTCACCTCCGTTATCTGATAAAGTCCACGAGTGTGGTAGATATAATCTTAGCACCTACCGACAAAGAGGCATTGTAGATATTCTCTTGAATTTTGGACTTCATAATAAGCTCCTCGTAATCGGCATCTTCCGTCTTCGCTTGCAGATCCGTCAGGTTGATATTGAGATCGCTAAGGCGGTCCTGCATTAATTCCACGCGATTAGTCTTAGCACCTATCTCTGCGCGGGCAGATAAAATGGTTTCAACCCGTGTATCGATTTTGTCCAGTTGACCTGATATGGCTGTTAAATCACCTTTTTTCAAGGCATCAGAAATGTTATTAATAATTGAGAATAGATTATCAGAATCCCCAGTATGACCAAACACATCATTACCAGTCATATTAATAGGCATCTGCACACCTTCACCTACAATATACTGAATTTGTCCAGAATCTGTAGTGACCGGCATGGAAGTGTCATAGGTCCCATCTGCCCCTTTGGCAAAATCATACGGCTTGGCATCATATTTCTCACCATTAAAGATGTATTTACCATTGAGCTTGCTGTTGGAGATATCCACAAGTTGCTGTTTGAGCTGCAAAACCTCTTCGTTGATGCTGTCCAAAGCCGATTGGGGATTGCTTCCTGTCGATGCTTTCACGGTAAGCTCCCGCAGACGCTGCACAACATCTCCTGCCTGGCCCAGCACAGTATCATTATAGTCAAGCCAAGAGAGAGCACCGTCTACGTTCCTGGTATATTGTTCATTTGACGAAAGCTCCGCACGGTAACGCAAGGAATATGTAATTCCTACAGGGTCGTCGGAGGGCTTGTTGATCTTCCGCCCGCTGGCAAGCTGCAGCTGTGTATCGTTCATGGTACGCGCATTGCGGTTCAAGTTAAGCAGCAGCTGTGAATTCATCATATTGGAGGTCACCCTCAACATATGCTCTTCCTCCTCTATCTGCCGACGGTGCCGGTAGAATTAATCAATTTATCGAGCATTTCATCAAAAGTCGTCATAAAACGCGCAGCAGCACTGTAAGCATGCTGGAATACCAGCATATTCGACATTTCTTCATCCAGTGATACGCCGCTTACAGACTGGCGGCGGGAATTCACTTGCTCGACCAGAAAGTCCGAATTGCTTGCCTGGCGGGCAGCCTCTTGTGATTGAATACCAAGCTGGCCAACCATAGAGCTGAGATAGGATCCGACAGTGCCTGTTGTAGAGCCGCTTGCTGTAGTAAATGTATTATTATCTTTGAGATTGCTGAACATCAGGGCCAAGGTATTATTGCCTTTGATCACTGAAACCTGGCCAGCAGCATCAGTAGTTGCACGCATCGAAGTTGCAAATAGACTTGGGTCGGCTGCAATCTCCGGATTTAAACGAATATTGCCGGCAGTGATAGCTTCACCTGCGACAGCAGGGGTAAAAAATGCGCGGCCTGAGCTGCCATCCATACCAAATCCCAACTGATGCATGCCGTTCAGACCTTTAACAGTAGTTTTCAGATCACCTGTCAGAGGAATAGGAATTGCAGTACCTGCAAGCAGTGTGGTCTTAGTCCCGTCTACATTTATGATTTCTGAGTCTTTGAGTACTGTAGTTCCTGCGGGTACAGTAGAGCCTGCCGGAATAGTAACCTGCACCTCTCCGTTAGCAATCGTATTAGCCAAAGTATCAAGCTGTTTCTTGTAATCTGTGACATAAGTCCTGTTGGAAAATATCATCCCGTAAGCTTCTCCAGCCTTCAGATCTCCGGAGTCATAAGCAGCATTAAGGAACGCACTGTCTACCGTTGCGCTGAGCGCTGCTCCCTGCACAAGATTCCTTCCCCCCAATGAGATGTTATATCCGGCGTCCGTATCTACCACCGTAATATTAGCAATCTTGGAGAGCTTGTCCGTCAACAGGTCACGTTGATCCCGCAGATCATTGGCTTGATCCCCCATGCCTTCAATCTTGGCAATGGATTGGTTCAGGTCGACGATAGAACTGAGGTAGGTTTGGATTTCCTTCCCCTTTACATCAATATTGGAGGTAAGATCACGGTCAAGATTATTTAATTGGGTGCTCATATAATTAATTGCATCAGTAAGCGATTGTGTGGTCTGCACTACAATCTTACGGGCTGTAGGGTCCTCTGGATTCTTGCTCAGATCTGACCAGGACTTCCAGAAGTTATCGAGCACGGTCCGGATACCTGTATCTGAAGGTTCATTTACAATAGCTTCCAGCTTATCAAGGGTATCCGATTGGATGGTCCAGTTGCCGCTGGCGGCACTTTCTCCACGGTATTGGTCATCCAGGAACATTTCCCGGATCCGTTCGATGGAGGTGAATTCTACACCGGTACCCAGCTGGCCAGGAACGGTAGAATTAGTGAGTCCATACGCCTCAATAGGTGAAGCTGCTTTCATATTCACGCGCTGGCGGGTATAGCCCTCCGTATTTGCATTGGCAATGTTGTGTCCGGTTGTATTGAGCGCAGCAGTCTGTGTAAAAAGGCTTCGTCTTGCGGTCTCAATTGAGTGAAATGTCGATGTCATGCTACTTGGTCCTCCCTTGTGATTGCTCCGGCAAAACAGCCAGTAATAAATACAATTCTATCCGCGGGTGTCAAAAAGGCCCGGCCGTGCTGCGCTGTTGCCCTTGTCGGATGGATGATGATAGGTAAAGTCCTGGTTCGGTCTTCCGACAAGCAAATCCAGGGAATAATCTATAAAGGTAAGCGACTGCTCAATCAGCTTCTGGTTTAGCTCATTGGCTTTCTTCAAGCGACGCACTGTGTCTGAAAGCTTCTGCTGAATTTGCAGCAGCCGTAATTTGTCTTCAGGGTCAAATACAAGCCGGGACAGCTCTGTCAGATTCAGATTCAGATTGGAGCGTATGCCCACATGCTGCAAAAAGGCATACGCAGCCTCCGTGCGCTGCTCTTCAAGCTGTCCAATCAGCTTCATTAATTTGGACTCACGGTTCATGATGTCAATAAGACCATCCACCTTGTTGTCCATAATCGTCTGTTTCTTGACAGCGGCCAGATCCAGCATCTGAAGATGCGCTTCGTCCAGCCGCTCAAGCAATTCAAGCAATTTCGTCAATGCCATGGATGGGTTCACCTAATTCTCGGAGGATTGCTTAAAATAAGGGGCGAGTTTCTCTGCGAGTTTGGCTGCGTCTACTTCATAGGTACCTGCGGAGACCTGTTGCTTCAAGCTGTCAATCTTAAGTGCGCGTTCTGCATCAACCTTGCCGCTGTTCTGGGCTTGCAAGAGCTTAATAGCTTCGTCGGAAATAGAAACCTCATCTTTACGCGTACTCTTCTTCATTTGTTCCTGCCTTTGCGATTCCGCACTGCGTTGATACGGATTAATCGCATTAATTCGTCCGGTCTCGTTAATTTTCATAACTTCCACCTTCCTTTTGATATAAAAAAGCCGATAATCTTTACTAAGTTTATCGGCCTACGTTGAAACATTCTTTATAGCTGCAAACGTTTTTTTACAGAATTTATATACCGCGGAGCTTATCGACTGCCCGGTATGCGCCCTCAGATGACTTCTTAACAGGTTCCGCAGCAGCACTTTCTTTAGCAGCATTTGCAAGATCTTTCGTCAGACGGGAGCGGCAGCTGTCGCACATATGCCCTTCACGGATCAAGGTTCCACACACTTCGCACGGCAGCATCATATTAGGCGCATTTGCTATGGAAATTCGGCCTTCGCGAATAAAACGGGTGATTTCCTTGATCGGAATCTCCGTAGCATCGGACAGCTCCTGAATATTGGTGCCTCTGTTTTTGCGTAGATATTCTACGCAGATTTCATATTGATGTTCAAGCTCTTTGAGACAGGGCTGGCACAGGTCCATGATATTTTTGACATATAACCGGCCGCACTTTGGACAATTGTCTAAATTCATTTCGGCAGCGGCTCCCTTCTTACATTCTTTACAGTGAATTCACGTCTTATGCTCTAGATTACATGATAGCTGAAATTCCGTCTATGATTAGTATCGGCTAAAAAATCGCTTTAATTATATTATAATAGCAAAAAATATGCTAAACGGTCATATCAAAGGAGAAATCACATGATTCGTATTCTTGTCATTGAAGATGATCAGGAAATTTCCGGGCTGCTCGAACGATATTTTCATAAGGAAGGCATGGAATGCATGCGGATCGGGAACGGTCTTGAGGCAAAGGCAGCTTTTGAGAATAACGGCCCTTTTCAGCTTGTACTGCTTGATCTGATGCTTCCAGGTATGGATGGACTAGAGGTGCTGAGACGAATCCGTGCGGTCAGCTATGTGCCCGTGCTGATTATGACCGCCAAAGACGGGGAAACCGATAAAATCATCGGTCTCGGCAGCGGAGCTGATGACTATATTATTAAGCCTTTCAGTATCTTTGAATTAATAGCCCGTGCAAAGGCGCTTGTCCGGCGGTATATTGATTTTTCAGCCGATCCCCTACTTGAACAAAGCAATCCATACATCTCCTGTGGCGATCTACTAATTGATCCCGAACAGTGCTCAGTCCTGCAAAACGGTGTCTCCCTCGGTCTGACGGCCACGGAATTTCAAATCGTCTATTTGCTGGCCTCTCATCCCAAAAAAGTGTTCACCCGGGAAAATCTATATACCCGAATCTGGGGTGAAGATTATGCAGGTGCTGGTGCGGAAAACACCATTTCTGTACACATCCGCAGATTGCGCTCCAAAATTGAAGAGGACCCTTCCCTCCCCCGGCATATCATCACAGTCTGGGGAATGGGCTACAAATGGAGTGAAGTATGACGGTTCTTTTCCTTCTTATCAGCCTGATTCTTGCTGTCCTGTTGGCCATTGTCCTTGCCTTCCGCTTACTGCGGCTTCATCGTGAACTGAAACATGTCCGTGAGTTTCTTTTGAACAAGACTACCTTCACAGAACCCGGACAGGCCCTGCCCAATGAGCGAGTTCGGATCTTTAGCGAAAATCCTATACTTCGCAAGTTAGCTTCCGGCATTAACAGTCTTCTGGACCGTCTGCAAAATGCTGAATCCCGTACAAGGCAAGCAGAGGACGCGCACAAACGGCTGGTATCGAATATCTCGCATGATTTACGCACCCCTTTGACCTCTGTGATGGGCTATTTGGAGGTACTGCAAACGGATGAGAATCTGAGCGGTGCGGAGCAGAAACAATTCATGAACATCGCTTATAAGAAATCCCGCTCGATGTATGAGCTGCTGGATCAGTTTTTTCAATTGGCGAAGATTGAAGCCGGGGATCTCCCCCTGCAAAACGTCCCCATAGACATGAACAGATTAACCAAGGAAATGCTGGTCGGCCTCTATCCTTCTTTTCTCAGCCTGTCACTGGAGCCTGTTGTGGAGATTCCGCAAAAACGCTTGTATGCGCTTGGTGATAGCATGGCTGTGGAACGCATCGTAGGCAATTTGCTGTCCAACAGCTTGCGGCACGGGGCTTCCTCCGGAATAATCGGGGCGCGGCTCACCGAAACGGAGGATCACATTTCGCTTGAAATCTGGGATAACGGACCAGGAATTTCGCCAGGGAATTTGAAGCTTATTTTCGAAAGAATGTACACGCTTGAACCTGCCCGCACATCCGGCAGCAGCGGCAGCGGCTTGGGACTCACGATAGCCAGACAGCTGGCGCTCAAGCTGGGGGGAAGTCTCCATGCCGCTTCGATACCGGGGGAACGCACCTCTTTTATTTTGCAGCTGCCTAAGGCTTCCTCCTGCTGAATTGTGGAATATTAAAGAAAAAGTAAGAATTAAGTCATAGTTAAGTAAGGGTATTCCTCTAAGCTGAGTCCATACCTTTACTGAGGAGAGACAATCAATGATTCCTATTCTGCAAACCCGTGACTTAAACAAGCGCTACCGAAACTCGGCCGTAGTTGAAAATTTGAACCTGACCGTGCGCCAAGGTGATATTTATGGTCTTCTCGGCCAGAACGGAGCCGGCAAAACTACGACCCTGCGCATGATTTTGGGATTAATCCAGCCTACCTCCGGCAGCATCGAATGGCTTGGTAATCCGCTGCACAGAACGCTTTACAGCCGGATTGGCTCTATTATCGAAACTCCGGGATTCTATCCACATCTGACAGCCGCCGAGAATCTTGAAATTCACCGCCGGATGAGCGGCATTCCCGAGAGGGAATCCGTGATGGAGCATCTGAAGCTGGTCGGTCTGCAGCAGGCCGCACATAAAAAGGCAAAACAGCTCTCACTCGGCATGCGCCAACGCCTCGGCATTGCCCGTTCACTCATGCATCGTCCGGACATGCTCATCCTGGATGAGCCGATTAATGGGCTTGACCCCCTTGGCATTAAGGATACCCGCGAGCTTATTGTAGACCTGCAGAAGAAGCGGGAATTGACCGTGCTGATCTCTAGTCATATTTTGGGTGAAATCGAGCTTATGGCCAACCGGATCGGTATTATGCATAAAGGCAGACTCATTGAGCAGTTGGATTACGAAGAAATCCAGGGCAAAAACCGCCACTATCTTGAGCTTAAGGTAGACGATGATCAGCAGACGGCCGTGTTATTGGAGCAGCAGCTTGGAATTCACAAGTTCCAGGTGTGGGAAAAGGGAGTGCTCCGCTTGTACGAGGGCTTCGACAACAGCGGTGAAATCAACCGCCAGCTGGTGGTGCACGGGATTGAAGTGAAAGAACTGGCCATCCGCGCCGACTCACTCGAGGATTTCTTCATCCATGTCACCAGCCAAAAGGAGCTGAACTAAGATGCTGTACTGTGAATGGCTCAAGTTCCGAAAATCACCGCTTTTCTGGGCTCTCCCCGCAGTAAGCCTGTTTGGCCCATTGTTGTTTATGGTAATGCGCCTCGGAGAACCAATGTCCTGGGAAGGTTATCTCTCGAATGAAAAGCTGATGTATGCATTCATGACGGTAACCCTTTGGATTGCTCTACTAGCCAGTCAAATCATCTCCAAGGAATATACAGATTTTACGGCTTCTGTGTTATACACCTATCCACGCTCCAGAATGTCGATTATATTCACCAAACTAATCATAGCTTTCCTGATTTTATTGGCCAGCACGTTTATTGAATTTATAGGGATGTATATTACCATTTGGATTTTTAAAGGAGAGCCGTTGCCTACAGAACTGCTGAACGATCAATTAGCACGCGCAGGGCTGTTCCTGCTGGGTCAGCTTGCGGTTCTGCCGCTCTTTGCCCTATTTAGCCAGATCAGCCGTTCACTGCTTGTACCCGTGCTGGTGGCAGTGGCCGCTACGATTACTAATCTGAGTCTTGGACTCAGCGGCAGCAAATATTTTTGGTATTCGCCTTTTTCCGTGGTGGCTGCTCCCTATGTATCCGGTATTGGAAACATCGAGACCGGAAAGATCATAATGCTGATTGTAATTGTGTTCCCGGTCTCGCTGGCTGCGCTGCTCATGCATACCTTCAAAATGGAAGTAAAATGACCGTTCTAAGATCTGGCCCAGGTCAAGCTGTATATTTCCGCAGTGCAGCCCAAACTCGCGCTTAGCCGGATTATCGTTTCCGCGCACGCACGGATAGTGCTTCCTGTGGTATAGATATCATCAACAATGATAATCTGCAAAGGCCGGTCCTGCGGATTCAATGATTCCAACAGATCTTCAAAACTTGATAGAACTTTAGAATCTCGGCTAGCGGCAAAAGCGTGCTTCATATCTGCCAGCCGCTCGGCCCGGGTCTTAAAGCTCTGTTTGCCGGTATGATGGGTACGGATCAGCAGCGGGAGCTGTGGTATCCCTCTGCGCCGGGATATAATCTCCGCCAGCCGTTCGGCCTGGTTGAATCCTCTCTCCACGAGCCGGGAGTCACTGACAGGAACAGGAACCAGCAAGTCAGCCTGCCAGAGAAGATTCCGCTCGCTTTTTCTAACAGGAAATATGATGTTTGAGAATCTGCTCTGCACCGGACGGCTGCTGTGCATTAGCTGCTCCCGTTCTTCCTTCAGAATGGAATATGCCCTGTCCAGCATCAGGCCAAGCATTGAAACCAGCTTCTCATCACCGCGATATTTGTAGCGTCCCAGCATCTCACGCATCACACTCGTATAAGCAACCGCACTGCGGTTACACACAATTGGACCTGGCTCGCTGCTGCGGGTACAATCGGGACAGCCGACATGGCGTCCGCATTTACTGCAGCGCGGACAGCGAATCCAGGGAATAGCTGCTTCACAGCCCGCACAGACTCCAGGCAGTTCTGTTGCGGGCTGGCTGTGTTTCCCGCAGATCAGGCACTGCTGCAGGGAAGGGGCAAATAAGGATCGAACATTTGCCAGCCTAAAGAGTGAGAATTTCATATCCATTTCTCCTTGCTTATCAACCCTTGCCTGCGGGCAATGGCATTCATTGTCCGAATCTGCGAAATGGCTCCGCGCTGTGACCTTGTCCACTGCGGAGATAAGAAGATCACCGATCCATCTGGATCGTCCTTTGATCTCCCGGCCCGGCCTGCCATCTGGACAAGTGAGGCCTCATCGAACAGACCACTGTCAGCATCCAGAATAAATACATCGCTTCGCGGGACTGTTACTCCCCGTTCAAGAATCGTAGTTGTCACCAGCAGGGAGATTGCCCGGCTGCGGAATCCCGCCACCTTCTCTGCTCTTTCCGGATCCTGGGATGAGGTACCTTCAATGGTTTTGCCCGGAAAACTCCGGCGCAGAAGCGACAGCAGTCCGGCAATATGGGAAATCCGCGACACAAACACAAATATCTGCGCTTCCCGGACAAAAGAGCTGCCCAGTGCCTTCTTAAGCTTCCCAGGCAGAGTTCTGCGCTTCAAGCATTGCTGTACCGGCGCCATGGTCAGATGCTGCGGTACGGGCAAGGGATGGCCATGAAAACGCACAGGCACTCTGGCATGCGGAAGTCTGCCGTTACGTGCTTGGCGCTGCAGCTCCGGTGGCGGCGTCGCCGACAAATAGATAAAACGGCCGTCCGGCTTGCACGCATGCTCGGCAGCAAAGGCCAGCATTGGATCATTGACGTAGGGGAATGCATCCAGCTCGTCAATTATGACCAGATCAAAGCTCTGATGAAAACGCAGCAGCTGATGGGTGGTCGCCAGCACCATCTGGCTCTGGCCCCAGCGGTCCGGACTGCCGCCGTATAGCACGGAGAGCGTCCTGTCCGGGAACGCCCGGCCCAGCCGGGGAGCCAGCTCCAGTACGACGTCGCGGCGTGGCGTCGCTATCAGCACGCGTCCCCCGGCAAGCAGCACCGCCTCCAGAAGCGGGAAAGTGATCTCCGTCTTTCCCGCTCCTGTAACCGCCCAGAGCAGGAACCGCTCTGGGCCCTGGACGGCGGAGCGCTGGCGCGGCTCCGCCAGGAACCCCAGTGCAGCGCCGGC